>NZ_JBHOQJ010000119.1:0-1931 GCF_042408365.1 Thermoflexus sp. | reverse complement strand
CCCCCCCCCCCCCCCCCCCCGGGGAGGGGGATCCAGAGGGGTGGGGCCGTTGGCCCTCACCGTCCCATTCCTCAAAACAAAAATGGATGAAGCCGTAGTCGCCTCAACGCGTGTGGATGGTTTTTCCCCAGGGAATTGCGGTTGGGCATGGTCGCCCGATAGGGTAGGGGCACCCACAAGGGGTGCCCCATTTATAGACGCCCGATGGTCATAAGCGTGCCATCCGCCAGGTGGTGCCGTCGGGGCGATCCTCCAGCAGGATCCCCAGCGCCCGGAGGCGGTCGCGGATCTGATCCGCGCGGGCGAAGTCGCGTTGGCGGCGAGCTTCCGCCCGGATGTCGATGAGCAGCTGCACCAGCCCGGCTACCAGATCCGATGGGACGTCCGGCCGGATCACGTCTGGGATCAACCCCAGGACCTGGCCGCCGAACTCCCGATAGACCGCATCGATGGCCTCCAGAATCGGACGGCCTACCGTGGCTCCACCGAACAGCAGGCTGTTGACCGCCTTCGAGAATTCGAAGAGGGCCGAAAGGGCTTCCGGCGTGCTGAAATCGTCGTCCATCGCCTCGAGGAATGCCCGTCGGGCCTTCTGGATTTCCTCCATGAAGGCCTCCGGTTCGGCCGTCTCGGTTGCTGCCCCCCGTGCCAATCGCTCTCGCACCTCAATCACCGTGTTCCACAGGCGATCCAAGCCCCTCTCCGCCGCCTCCATGGCCCCTTCGCTGTAATCGATCGGCGAGCGGTAATGGCTGGAGAGGATGAACAGACGGATTGCCTGGGGCCGGTATCGCTGGAGGGCGTCCTTGATGCGAACCACGTTTCCCAGGCTCTTGCTCATCTTGACGCCGTTCACGGTCAGGGAGCCGGTGAGCAGCCAGTAGCGGGCGAAGGGCACCCCATTGGCAGCCTCCGCCTGAGCGATCTCGCTCTCATTGTGGGGGAACAGGTTGTCGATGCCCCCACCGTGGATATCGAAAGGCTGCCCCAGGTATTTCGTGGACATCACGGAGCATTCGATGTGCCAACCCGGGTAGCCCCAACCCCATGGGCTGGGCCAGCGCAGGATATGCTCCGGCTCCGCCCGCTTCCAGAGAGCGAAGTCAGCGGGGTGTCGTTTCTCCTCCCGCACCGGGACGCGAACCCCTTCCTCCTGTTCCTCCAAGCGACGGCCGGAGAGCTTCCCATACTCCGGCCAGGATTCCACTGAGAAATAAACGGAGCCGTTCACCTCATAAGCGTGGCCTTTTTCGATTAACACCCTGATCATCTCAATCATCTCAGGGATGTGGCACGAGGCTCGAGGGGAGATATCGGGTCGCACCACCTCCAGCGCGTCCATATCCTCAAAGTAGCTGCGCATGTATTTCTCCACCAACTCCATCGGCTCCAGGCGCTCCCGGGCTGCTCCCTTAAGGATGCGGTCCTCCCCAGTATCCAGCAGGTGTCCCACGTCGGTGATGTTCTGGACATAGCGGACCTTATAACCGCGATATCGGAGGTAGCGGACGATCACGTCCATGGAGACGTAAAGCTTGGCGTGGCCCAGATGGGCGTGATCGTAAACGGTCGGCCCGCATACGTACATGCGGACTTGACCCTCGCGCAACGGGACGAACGGTTCTTTCTGACGGGTGAGGAAGTTGTACATCACAAGGCTCATCGGCTTCGCTCCTCCAATGGATCTTCGTCATCCGGTTCGGCGATCGTTGCGGCTTGAAGAACTGGGAAGGCAGTAGGGCACCCGTGCGTGCTTGTTTCGATCTTGGCTGAACCGTTGGCTCGTAGTGCTTTTCCATAAGCTTAGTTTTTCGAATATAAGGCCGGGAGGCCATCTGCCCCTCTCCTCTTTCTCCCCCCCTCCCCGCAGCCCAAAGGGCCACGGGGAGGGGGGAGAAAAAGGTCTTTCGGGGGCTGGGGGCCGCCGAAGG
>NZ_JBHOQJ010000117.1:0-2467 GCF_042408365.1 Thermoflexus sp. | reverse complement strand
GGCCGCGTAAGCGGCCCGCCCCTCGCGGGAATTCCACGAATCGAAAGCTCGCCGCTACGAGTTGGGAGGACCTCCCCGGTTGTGTGCAACAGAGCAGGCGGAGCAAATGAACCTTCGACGGTGTGCTTGGTCCCTAGCGCTTCTTAAGTGGAATCAAGCCTCGGGCTTGGAATTTCCATGCCGGGGGAGAGCAAGTGGTATCCCTGAATCGATTCCTCGCTGAGCTTGCGAACGGATGGGGGATGGCAGCGATCCCAACCCCGACGCCGCCTCCTTCCCCATATCAAGTGTTCATCCCAGCCGTCGGTGCTCCTTCGGTAACCTCCTCGAGCGCTTCGACCGCCTGGATTCGTTTTGTGGAAAGCCCATGGCTTTATGTATTGCTGGGAGCGCTGCTCGGCGCCTGGCTGACATTGCGCGCCTTGGAGCGCCGCGGGAAGCCACGCAAGTGATCGACCCGATCATCCATGCCTTTCGGATAAACCACCCGGAACCCAGGGATAATAAAAACCGGCGGAAGGGGTTTTCTCCCTTGTCCCTCCGCCGGTGCTGTCGGGGCGGGCGGATTTGAACCGCCGACCTCGTGGTCCCGATCCACGCGCGCTCACCTGGCTGCGCCACGCCCCGCTTATGCATAGAAATTATATCCCCGCTGGATCTCCCTGACAAGGATTGTGCTCAAGGCCGTTCAGCGTTACATTGTTAAAGGGTTGATCTTGCTCTGTTGCGAACAGAGGTAGTCCGTAAGGGCTTGGCTTACAAGCTCCATCTGGGGTCCTCCTCCGCACCCTTTCTATCCTTGCGACAAAGCAGGTTTATCTTTAAGCTCCTCTCCTCAGAGATGGCGGAGGTCGTCTTTGCAATCCGGCTAAAGATAACGCGCGGGGAGCGGATGGAGCGCTTCGGCGCTCTCTCAAAAGGCGTTGGCGCGAAAGAAGAACCGCCGCCTGGAGGCTTTCAATGAGCTGGACTGGGCCGCTGGTTGAGGTGCGCAATGTCTCCAAGATCTATGGACGGCCGCCGCGGCAGGTGGTGGCGGTGGAACGGGTTTCCTTCGAAATCCGCCCGGGGGAGTTCGTGGCGCTTCTGGGCCCATCGGGCTGTGGAAAATCCACGTTGTTGCGCATGATCACCGGCCTGGCCCAGCCCAGCGAAGGTGAGATCCGCTATCGAGGCCAGCCGCTGCGCGGGATTAACCCCTATGCCACGATCGTGTTCCAGACCTTTGCCCTTTACCCTTGGTTGACCGTGTTGGGCAATGTGGAGCTGGCTTTGAAGGCCCGGGGGGTGCCGCCCGCCCAGCGCCGGGAGCGGGCGCTTCAGTTGATCGACCTGGTGGGCCTCGACGGCTTCGAGCACGCGTATCCCCGGGAGCTCTCCGGTGGGATGCGTCAGAAAGTGGGCTTCGCCCGGGCCCTGGCCGCCGAGCCCGAGCTCTTATGCATGGATGAGCCGTTCTCCGCCCTCGATGTGCTGTCTGCAGAGGCGCTGCGGGGCGAGCTGATGGAGCTCTGGCTCTCGAAGCGCCTGCCCATCCAGGCCATCCTCCTGGTCACCCACAACATCGAAGAGGCAGTCTGGATGGCCGACCGTCTGATCCTGATGGATAAGGACCCCGGCCGGGTGATCGCCGAGCTGGAGGTGCGGCTGCCGCACCCGCGCCGCCGGAAGGATGCTTACTTCCAGGTGATGGTGGACCGGGTGTACGCGACGATTGCGGGGCGGACAGAGGAGCAAGTGCCCGGGAAGCGGCCGGGGGAGCCGGGCCGGGCTTACCGGATGCCGGAGGCCCGTATTAACGCGGTGGCTGGGTTAACCGAGAAGCTGCTGGAGGAAGGAGGATGGGCGGACCTTTACCGGCTGGCGGAGGAGCTGCGCTACGAGCTGGATGATCTGTTGACGATCGTGGAGGCGGCGGAGCTGTTAGGGTTCGTGAAGGTGGCCGAGGGGGATATCACCCTGACGCCCCTCGGGGAGGCCTTCGCCGAGGCCAGCATCCTGGCCCGCAAAGAGATTGTGGCCGGGCGCATCCTGCGCCTCCCGATCATCCGCTGGATCTATGAGGCCCTTCACGCCGATGACGACGGCCGGGTGAGCGCCGACTACTTCCGTGAGCAGCTCCAGCTGGATTTCACCCCCGAGGAGGCGGAGCGCCAGCTGGATATCGCGATCCACTGGGGCCGTTACGCGGAGCTGTTCGCTTACGACGAGGATTCCGATGAACTCTTCCTGGAAGAGATCCCCGCTCCGGCGATCGAGTAATGAATGGGGGATGACAGAAGCTGCCTCCCCCTTCTCCCCCAGGCGCCTCTGTCGTGCAGCATGGCTTCTCCAAGTTCGAACAAAGACAGCCCAGCGGTGACGCAAAGGATGGCCCCTCCCTCTTCATCCCCCTCCCCGCGGCCTTTCGGGTCGCGGGGAGGGGGATGTTGATAGTTTGGGGGCGAGCCGGGGGGGGGGGGGGGGG
>NZ_JBHOQJ010000116.1:0-2485 GCF_042408365.1 Thermoflexus sp. | reverse complement strand
GCCTGCCCCTACTCCATCCCATCGCCACACCCCGCCGAAATTCCCCGTGGAAAGATCAGCCACGCGGGTTGGGGAGAGGACCCGAATCTATGACGGGAGCGCTGCGGCCTCCATGGAAGTGGGAACCTCCTGGGAGAGCGCGATCCGGACATCCACCGCGTGAACCCCTTCACCAGGACGAGCGACGATCAGCGGGTTCAGATCGATCTCCGCGATCTCCGGGTGTTCCAGCATCATCTGGCCCACCCGCCGCAGGATGTCGATGATCTCCTCAAGCTCCCTCCCACCCCGCCGCAAGAGGCGGCGGCCGATCCACGTTTCTTCCAGCATGGCTTCCGCCTCCGCTCGGCGGATGGGAGGCAACCGGAACGCCACATCGTCTACGGCCTCCACTTCAACGCCTCCCGCACCGAACATCACCACTGGGCCGAACTGGGCGTCCCGATAGGCGCCGATGATGATCTCCAGGCCCGCTGGAGCCATTCGTTGGATGAGAGCTTGCTCGTTAGGGCCGATGAGCCGAGCGAAGGCCTCACGGACCTCGCAGGCATCCCTGAGGTTCAGCGCCACCCCACCGGCCTTGCTCTTGTGGATTAACCCCGGCGCGACGCGCTTAAGGGCAACCGGATATCCCAGGCGATCCGCCAGTGCGATCGCTTCCTCCGGCGTGGCGGCGAGCCCGGAAGGTGGCACCGGAAGTCCCCAGGCAGCTGCCAGCTCCGCCCCCGCCTGTGGATCCAGAACCCATTTCCCCTGCACCCGAGCTTCCAGGATCCGCGAAACAGCACCCCATAAGTCCGGCGGATGAACCGGCTCGAGGCGCTCGCGGCGCTTCTGCTGGATCTTGGCCCATTGATGGAGAACGCCCAGGGCGAAGGCAGCCCGACAGGGGGTGAGAAAACCCGGGACGCCCGCCGCATGGAGCGCCCGGATCGCCTCCAGGGCGATCTCGCCCCCGAAGACGACCCCCACCACCGGCCGGGCGGAACCTGCTGCGGCCCGGCCGATGGCCGCGGCAACCTCGCGAGCGGGGGTCACCGCTTGCGGAACGAAGAGGGCCATCACCGCATCCACATCGGGATCCTCCAGAAGGGCCCGGAGGGCCCATGCGTAGTGTTCCGGTTGAGGCCCCCCGAGCATATCCACCGGGTTCCCCACCATGGCGCCCCGCGGGGTGACCGCCTGAAGGCGCTCCTGTGTTGAGGGCTGAAGATCTGCCAACCGCAATCCATAGCGGGCCAGATGATCTGCCCCGACCGCCGCTGGCCCCCCTGCGTTGGTCAGTATGACCACCCGGGTACCTGAAAGAGCTGGTTGCAAGGCCAATACCAGGATCGCATCGATCAAAGCTTCGAGATGATCGACCAAGATGGCTCCCACATGGTGCGCAGCGGCCCGGAAGATCCGCTCGGGCAACGCCAGCGCTCCCGTGTGGGAAGCGACCGCACGGGCCCCATCCGGTGTGCGCCCCGCCTTGAGGATCACCAAGGGCTTCCTCGCGCTCACCTCGGAAGCGGCCTCAAGGAAGCGCCTGCCGTCGCGGATCCCCTCCACGTAAGCCGCCACGACCCGGGTGAACGGATCCGCGGCCAGGGAGCGGAGCGCATCCGCGAGGTCGATGTCTGCCTGGTTCCCCAGACTAACGACCCGGGAGAACCCGATGCCCACGCTGACCCCCCAATCCAGGATTCCCCCACACACTGCCCCAGAGTGAGAGACCAATCCAATGGGGCCAGGCTTCGGCATGATATGAATGAAGGTGGTGTTCAACGGGATCCGTGTGTCGATGAGGCCCACCGCGTTAGGTCCGATGAACCGTATGCCGTGGCGACGGGCCACCGCGCGAAGCTGCTCCTCCCGCTCCCGACCCTCTTCGCCGCGCTCCGCGAAACCGGAGGCTACCAGGATGGCCGCGCGGATCCCCCGGCGCCCACAGGCTTCCAGCGCCTCAACGCTCTGCTCTGCCGGAACCATCAGGATCGCCAAATCCACCGGATCCGGAACCTCATCCAGAGAACGATAAACCGATAGGCCCAGGAGCTCGCCCCCCCTGGGGTGAACCGGATAGATCGGCCCCGGATAACCCGAGCGGATCAGATTCTGAAGAACGCCGTAGCTCAGTTTGGTCGGTTGCGCGCTGGCGCCTACCAGCGCCACCCCACGAGCGTGAAAGAAGGGCTGCAAAGGATCGTCCATGGCGTGCCTCGCCGAATGGGTTATTGCAATCTCATCTTAACGAACGTTCGGTTGAAGGACCAGATCGCGCAATCGTTTTTCGAGAAGCTTGATGAACATAAAAAGGAGGAAACTTACCGCGTAATTCCATTTATCAAGAATGGCCTTCTCACCTTCTCCACCTCCAAGCGCTCACAAATTACCGGAATGAGAGGTGGTCCTTTGTCTATGGGTTTTCAGGGGCTGGGGGCCTTCGGCCCCCAGCCCCTGAAAATTTTCTCTCCCCCCTCCCCGGGGGGGGGGGGGGGGG
>NZ_JBHOQJ010000115.1:0-5638 GCF_042408365.1 Thermoflexus sp. | reverse complement strand
CGCAAGATGCGCGCCGTCCACCTCTGAGGGGAAAGCGCTGGGATAGGAGCGCAGCATGAGTCGCAGGGAGATCGGTTGGAGCTGGTGGCATGATCTTCGGCGGATCTGGCGCCTGCTGCGAGATCCGCACACACCTGGCTGGCTGAAGCTGATCCCTCTTCTCGTCGTGCTCTATATCCTTTCACCCATCGACCTCCTACCTGACCTGGCGATCCCTGGGATCGGCTCCCTGGATGATCTCGTCCTTCTCTTGCTGGCTCTTCGGATGCTGTTGGATCTGGCACCGAGGGGGAAGCGAAATCCGCCATCCGGGCAGGGGGAGGTCATTGAGGCCACCTACCGTGTGCTGGAGGAATAGCTCCGGCAGACTTCCACAACATGCCCCTCACATTTGGATCTCCTCCGGCTCTCTGTAAAGCTCCCATTCTATCCGGATGGCCGGATCTTCCGCCCCGTGGCTCATACCATGGAGTCGCCACGATCCGCCGATTCGCTTTCCGGCCGGTTCGGCGCTCATGAAACCAAGGATTTTTTCTCCCCTCCCCGCAGCTCAAAGGGCCGCGGGGAGGAGGAGAAGGGGGAAAGGGGCTGCCGGTCTTCTCGATTGCACACCCTCCAAAGGGGATGGATCCAGCGCCCTTTGGCTTAATCTCGTCCTCAGCTTCCTCCGAAAGCAGAGGGGATGGTCCAGAGGATCAGGTGAAGATCCAAGGCGAAGGCACCGAGGAGGGCCATCAGGGCGAGATAAGAGCGGAGCGTGGGAAGGCGGGCTGCCAGTGTGGCCGTCAGTCCGGTCCCGGCCAGAAGAAGGATAAGCATCACGGGAGGATCCCCATAAATCACCCCAGCCAACCCCAACCCGATGATCCCCAGCCCGCATGCGGCCCCTAAGCCCTCCGCGGCGCCCCTCTCGGTCCACGCCAGCCATCCAACGACCAACCCCAGGGCGATGGGAAGCAGGGCGGGGAAGAGATAACGCCCCTGGTGTTGGACGAAGAACAGGTTATACCAGAGATAGGTTCCGGCCGTGAGCCCGAAGGCCAACAGCAGAAGGAGCCCCCGGAGCCCCCAAAGCATGGAAGCCTGTCGATGGCGACCCAGATGGAGCGCCAGCCCGAGAAGGCCCAAGACGGTCAACCAGGCGAAGAGGAGATACCAGCGGGCGTCCAGCACCACCCCCATCCACCCGAACTGTCCCCAGAAGCTTTGAAAGGTGAAGGTTCGAAGGCGATCCAGAGTGGCCATGAGGCCGAAGCGCGCGATCCACTCAGCGGTGCGGGGTTGACCGACCACCACCCGGTCGTGTTGCTGTAATCCGAGGAAATCTGGCCATCCGTAGACGACGCTGTTACGGACCCACCAGAGAGTGCCCAGGGCGAAGGCCGGGAGCAGCCAGGGGAGCAGGCGCCGGAGCCGCTCCGGCCATGGGCGGCCCTCCAAGGCAGCGCGGGCGAGGACGGCGACCAGGGCGACCAGGGCCATCGGGTAAACCGTGGTCTTGGTGAGGAAACCTGCTCCGAGCAGGAGGCCGCCGATCCAGGCGTGACGGCGATGGCCACGGAGCTCGCGGGCGATCCAGAGCCACAAGCTCAGGATCAATGCCTCCGCCAGGGCATCGTTGTTCACGCCACTGTTCATCGCCACGTGTTGGGGGAGGAAGGCGAAAACGGCGGCCACACCGATCGCCCAGGCGGGTCGTTCGGGAAACAAGCGGCGCACCGCCGCATAGGCCAGGAGGATCTGGAGGAGGCCGAGGGCAGCCGAAGCGAGGCGGAGGGGCAACAGGGAGCCTCGAAAAAGAAGGAAAACGGGAACCATCAGCAGATAATAAAGAGGGGGTTGATGGAACTCATAACGCAAGGGGTCGATCGACAGCTCGGGTGGGAAGCCCCTGGATACGATCTCGCTTAGATAATTCTGATCGTAGTCACCGGGCTGCAGAACCGGCAAGCGCCCCGTGGTGGCGATGAACCGAACGTAATTGTAGTGGGCGGGTTCGTCGGGAACCTGCCACGACGGCGTGCGGGACGCGAAGTTCCAGGCCAAGACGATATAGCTTCCGAAGATCAGAAGGAGAAGGCCTCGGTTCACGAAAGATCGCTCCTTAAGAATTTGCGCATCTTCCTCGCACCACGTTCGCAGCCTAGGGGGAGGAACGGTAAGGGAGGCCAACCATCCAGTAGCGATCCGCCTTCCCTAAAGAATGAAATCTGCACACTCGGCAATGGAGCATACGCCGTGGGGGGAGCGGATGCCCCCCCAACCCTCGAGGGAAGTGCCGTGCAGACGGCGAGGAGGGGCAAGTCGATAAAGCGCGATCACAATCCCTCGCGTCGATGTTCCTAGCCCCGATGCCGCCTGGTCTGTCCATCCCGAAATGCGGATGGCGAAATGCCATATCGTTTCAGACGGCGCCACAGCGTGGTGCGGCTCAGGCCGAGGGCGGAGGCCATCGCGGTGATGCGACCCCGATATTGTATGGCCGCCCGGAGGATGGCTTCACGCTCCAGGTCTTCCATTGACCGAATGGAATCGAGCGACTGGCCCCCTGACAGCCCGCTCACGATCCGCTCCGGAAGATGCGGCAGGTCAATCTGTCCATCTTCGCTCAGCGCTGCGGCCCGCTCGAGGACGTTCTCCAGCTCTCGCACGTTGCCCGGCCAGGGATATGCCTTTAACCTTTGCATGGCCGCCTCCGTGATCCGGTAGGTTTGTCCGGATGTTCGGCGGAGACGCCGGAACACTGCCTCGGCGATGAGAGGGATATCCTCCGGCCGCTCCCGCAGCGGAGGGATCCGGATCGCTGTGCTAGCCAGGAGATGATATAGATCCGCGCGGAAGTGCCCCTCGGCGACCAGGTCCTCCAGGTTGGCGGTCGAGGAGGCGATCAGCCGCACATCGACTCGGATGGGACGTAGGCCGCCCAAGCGCACCACCTCACCGGTCTCCAGGACGCGCAGGATGGCGGCCTGGACTTCTAATGGCAGAGCCTCGATCTCATCTAGATAGAGGGTTCCGCCATGGGCCAGCTCGAATTTGCCTGGCCGCCCCTCCATGGGCCCGTTCCGAAACGTCCCGCCTTCGACGCCGAGCAGTTCCAACGCCAACAACTCGCGTGGGATCGCCCGACAGGACACCACGAGGAAGGGCCCATGGGCCCGAATGCTGGCGTTATGGATCGCCCGGGCGAGGACCCCTTTGCCGGTTCCTGGCTCTCCCAGCAGAAGGACGGGGAGGCTTGTGCGAGCGGCCGCCCGGGCCTGTTGACGCACCTGTTGGATTGCCCGGGAGCGGCCGGGGATATCCGCCAATGTCATGTGGGCCTGAGCGCCGACCAGCCGGGCCACCATCTGGTGTACCTGCTCGCTTCGGCGGAACGTGAGGACGAATCCCAGGTGCCGTCGTCCCTCGGTCACTGCATGGAGACCGATCCATCCCTCCAGGGGGGCGCCGTCGATGATCAGCGCTCCATCAGCTTCCCGATGGATCTGAGGATCTGAAAGGGCCTCCCGAAAGATCGGGGGTAGCCGGATATGATCCGTTAATGGGCGCCCTAAAATCTTGGACGGATCCAGCCCCAGCACGCTGGCGGCTGTTTGGTTCAGCCGAATGACGTGCCCCTGGGCGTTCAGGACGAGGACGACCTGGTCGATAGCTTCGAGGATCGCTTGGAGCTCTGCTAAGAGCTGGTGATTTTCCTGAAGGTTGGTCGCAGCCTGCAGCTGGTTTTCAATCGCCCGAGCGGCGGCCATCACCATTCCCATGGTATCTGGCTGGGCCCGTTCCACCGGAGCCATCACCCCGATTGCCCCTAGGGGCTGGCCATCCAGATCATAAATCGGGGCAGCGGTGGTGACCCATGGATGATAGAGGGCGACGAAGTGCTCTGCACCAACCACCTGCACGGGGGTTCGTTCCAGGAGGGCGAGGGCGAAGGCGTTAGTGCCCACATGTCCCTCGCTCCAATACACGCCAGGGCGGAGCCCCACGGCCTCGGCCGCTCGCACGATCTCAGGGTCTCCCAAGACATCCAGCACGCAGGCCGCGCCATCGAAGAGCGCCAGAGCCAGTCCTGAGCCCTCTGTGAACTGATGGAGATCTTCCATTAAGGGTCGAGCGGTGGCGATCAAATCGAAGAGGGTGATCCGCACGCGCTCCAGAGTCTGCTCGTCCAAGCAGGGGAGGGCTGGAGGGGCGTGGGGGTTCAGCCGCGGGAAGCAGCGCTCCCAGGAAGCCGCCACCAGTGGATCCAAGGCTGGATCCAACCGTCGATGTTCGACAAACTGCTCCCAGCGAGAGCGGATGAGGGCAAGATCAACCGGATAAGCCCAGGATTGCATAGGATCCTCCTATGGGGCACCATGAAGCAACCGGCCTCTTCACTATTCTATTTATTTTGAACCAGCGGGACGAGCGCTTTGTCCATTTTTCAATTTGAGGTTTTCGGAGGCTGGGCCAGGGGCCGAAGGCCCCCGAAAAAAATTTCCTCCTTCTCCCCAGGGCCCTTGGGGCCGTGGGGAGAGGGGATTAAGGGAAGTGGGGCCGTTGGCCTTCACCATCCCATATCCTCAAAACAAAAATGGATGAAGCACGAGGGCGAATGGTTACGGCTGGCGCCGTGAAACAGCTCGACATCTGAGGAGGAACAATCGCCATGGCTCAACACCTGAACGGAAGGGGTCGAAAACTTAGGATCCTCCTGGGGATCCTTCTGTTTGCCATCAGCGCGTGCCGTCTTTCCCCAACAGTCCCCACCCCTGGCGCTTCGTCGACAAACCTTCCGCTCGAGCGGATATGGAAAGAATCGTTTCCCGTTGCGTGGTCCAGCTGGGCATCTCAAGCCCTCGCATGTGCAGAGACGGGTCGCCAAGCCCTGGCCTGCCTGCAGGGCCTTCGGCCAACGTTGCCGGAGCGGGTGGTTGAGGAGGCCGCGCGTCGGAAGGAGGCCCTGGGGGTGGATGCCCCGTACGTGGCCAACGTCCTGGGCGGCTACGCTCAGCGTCCTGAGCAGGCTGCCACCCTCTTGATCCTCGCGATGGCGGAATCCCGGGAGGACCGCCAGGTGCGCCTGCGTGTCGCCTTCGAGGGGATCCCCCAACGGTTCCAAGAGGTTGCCCCTCTGCTCCGCAGCGCGGTCAACCCGCTTCCTCATCCCGAACCAGGGGAGGATCCTCAGCGCTGGGCCCGATATTATCTCTCCCAGGAATGGGCGCTGCTGCGGGCGGCGGTTGCCGCCTGGCGCCCGCCAGCGGATGAAGAGGTTGGATGCGCGCGTCTGGTGCCGGGAGAGGATCTCTGTGGTTTCATGGTCCAAGTTCGATCCCCAGAGCTTCTGTCCGCCTTCGAGGCTCGGCTGGAGGAGTTCTTCCGGGGCGCTTTCGATTATGCAGATGCTTTCGCTCGCTCCGAGCGTTTCCTCCATGAAGATCCAGCGAAGGTGCGAGCGCGGTTGTCGGAGATGCTCCAGGAGGCGCGGGAGCGATTGATCCCTCTGGAGCGAGAGGCGGCGCGCCAGCGCCTGGCTGGGGAGGCCGTTTCGATCGATGATCTGGAAGCAGAATGGGATAAGGTAGAGCGCGCTCTATTTTATTCCCCATAAACCCGTTATGAATATGATGGGGCGGGGGGGGGGGGGGGG
>NZ_JBHOQJ010000113.1:0-17902 GCF_042408365.1 Thermoflexus sp. | reverse complement strand
CCCCCCCCCCCCCCCGGGGTTGGGGGTATTCTTTATCTTCGTTGGGGGCGGGCCGTCGACGGCGGCCCGCACCCTACAAGAAGAGCGTACCTGTTCAGCCGTTCTCCCGCAATGCCAATATGGATCCCGGGGTTCCGCTGGATCAGGCACCGGCTGCGCGATGCTTATCAACCAATGCTATACTTGTATTTTGAGGTATCCAACAGGCGAGGGTTCGGCTGTGGATGGGGATCGCCAGCGTTATGAGCAGGCGTTAAAGCGCGGGCATGAAGCGCTCTGGCAGAGGCGATGGGCGGCGGCGATCACGGCCTATCGGGAGGCATTGGAGGCCCTTCCGGATCAGGTGGAGGCCCTGACTGGATTGGGCTTGGCCTATATGGAGGCTGGACGTTACGAAGAGGCCCTGGATGCGTTTCGACGTCTGGCAAGGCTTCGTCCAGAGGATCCCACACCCGTGGTTCGTCTTGCGGAGGCCTATCAACGTGCTGGCCGGCTTGCGGAAGCGGCCGCTCATTACCATCAGGCCGGCCAGCTGTTCGCCGATCAGGCGGATCTCCGGCGGGCCGTTCAAGCGTGGGCTCAGGCGGTCCGGCTGGATCCTGAACGGGTGGAGACACTGGAGGCGCTGGCCCAAGCCTACCGGCAGCTTCATCAGCCGGAAGCGGCGATCCGGGTCGATCTGGCCCGGGCTCGCGCCTGGGTTCAGCGAGGGGATCTGCAGCGGGCTCTGGAAGCGATCGACGACGCCCTGACGCTGGCTCCGGATCATCCACAAGCGCTGCAGGGGCGAGACTGGTTGCGGGCTCAGCTCGCCCGCCGGACAGGCACAGGTCCGTTGCCAGCCCTCCCGGTGAGAGGGGTGGAAGCCGAACAGGCTCGGGCAGAAGCCCTCTGGGCGCTGCCCTCGGAGGCTGCGGAAGCTCCTGCCGATCCGGTTCGCCAGGCGCTCTCCCGAGCCCTTCAAACGCTGGCTGACTTGGTGCTCTCCGAACCTCAGGGGACGTTTTCTGAAGAGGAGTGGTTCCGGATCAACGCATGGTTAGGCCGGGCGGTGGATGCTCATTCCCAAGGCCAGTGGCGGGAAGCCCTCGCCCTTTATGAGCAGGTTTTGGCCGCTGGATTGGAACACCCGGCCCTGATGTTCGCTGTGGGAGCAACCCTTGTCGAATTAAAGCGTTGCAATGAGGCGGCTTCCCGGCTCCAAAGCGCGATGGCTTCCTCAACCTACTATCTGGCCGCCCTTCTCTTGCTGGCTCGCTGTGAAGAGCGCCACGGGTCCCCGGAGCGAGCGGTTGAGCGCTATCTGGAGGCCCTGGAACACATCGACCGGGGGTTGCTCCGGGAGAGTCAAGCGGAGTGGCTGCGCAAACGGTATCGTTTCCTGCGAGCCTGGATCCTCCGGCATCCTGAACAGCAAGCGGCGCTTCGAAAGGGAGCCCGGCAGATTCTGGAAAGCCCCACCTGGTTGGATCGAGCGACCATGCTCCGGAGGGCTTTAGATCAGTGGACGACAGATACGCCGTTTCAGCTGACACTGGCCGATGCGCTGATGTCCCCGGATGGGGAACGGCTCCTCATCGAGCTGGGTCAAGCTTATACCTGGGCTCAGCGCGGCTTGTTCTATAGCGCCCTGGAGGAGGCTATGCGGATCGTTGGGGAGATGCCCTTCGCGCCGCTGGCTCATCTGGCCCTCGGTCAATTGCTCGTCTGGGGTCATCGCAGCCTGGCCGCGGTGGGGAAGTTCCGGGCTTTGGGCGAGTATCTCCTGTTTATGGAAGATCCCTATATGGCCCTCGCAGCCTTCGAGCAGGCTGCTTGGCTGGCCCCGCTCGATCTACCGACTCTGCAACGGTTGCTGCAGCTCTCCCAGGAGTTAGGGGATTCTTCCCGAACGATCCAGGCGTTCGCTGGCATAACGGACGCGTATTTACAGATGGCGGATCTGGAGCAGGCGGAGCGGATCTGTCGGGAGGGGCTGGATTGGGCCTCACGGCGGGGGCTTCCGGGCACAGCGCTCCGGCCCCTCCTCCGCCGGCTCGTGGAGATCGCAGTGCAACGTCTGGATTGGACGCGTGCGATCGAGTATCTGGAGCGGCTGCGAACCATTGACCCAAACGACCTCGAGATCCGCTGGGGCCTGGCGGAGGCTTACCTGCGGGCCGCCCGAATGGATTCGGCGCTGCAGGAGCTGCAGTATTTGCTGGAACAGGCGCGGAGCACCGGCCGGCTGGCAGATGCGGCCGCGAACCTTGAGGAGCTCCTCATGCTCCTCCCGGAGGAGCCACGCTTGCGACAGCTGGCGGCTCAGATCTGCTTGGAGCTCGGTCAGGTGGAGGCCGCCACCGCCCATCTGGAGCGGATCGGCGAGCATTATCTTCAAGAGGGGCGCCTCAGCGAGGCTCGCGCCGTTTACCAATCGCTGATCCAGCTGAATCCAGATCGTGCTGTGCATTATCGGGCATTGATGGAGCGATCCATTTGAGCATCTAGTTCTTCTTCGTGGGGTGCAGGCTGCTGAAGGCGGTCCGCACCTCACGAAGAAACCGATTTCCTTCCTCCCCGTGCGGCTTTGCCGCGCGGGGAGGGAGGAAAGGGGGGTGGGGCGATTCCCCCCGCTGTGTAGCCCCATTGACACTTGAAGCTCGCCACTGCTGAAAGGGGCGACTCCCTGAAAGCGACATGGGGTGGTGTTTCTCACCATCCGCGACCAAAGGTTCGGTTGAACGGGTGAACTTCCGTGCGGGATCTTCTTTATCTTCTGGATCAGCTCAATTGGATTAGCCTGATCGATATCGGATTGGTGGCCCTGCTCTTTTTCGGGATCCTGTATTCCCTGAAGGGGACACCGGCGGTTACGTTGATCCGGGGTCTGTTTATTCTGATCCTGCTGGTGCTGATCCTGAGCGGCCCCCTAAGCTCCCTTCGAGCGATGCGCTGGCTTCTCGAGCGAACCCTGCCAGCTCTCCTCATCGCCATCCCGATCATCTTCCAGCCGGAACTCCGTCGGGCTTTGGAGCGGTTGGGCCGCGTTGGGCTCTGGCTGCAGCGGGATTCCCAAGAAACTCGGGTCGATGAAGTCATCGATGCTCTGGTGCAGGCCTGCCCGCGTCTGGCTGAACGTCGCCACGGCGCGCTCATCGTCTTGGAACGCACCACAGGCCTCCAGAACTATGTTGAAACAGGGATCCCGCTGGATGCGCAGGTGACTCCCGAGCTGCTTATGACGATCTTCGCGCCCAACACCATCTTGCATGACGGCGCGGTGATCATCCGGGATGGACGGGTGGTGGCTGCCGGTTGCATCCTGCCTCTCACCACCGGGTGGGTGGGGGATCCGCAGCTGGGCCTGCGCCATCGAGCGGCGATCGGGATCACAGAGGTCAGCGATGCGCTGGCCATCGTGATCTCCGAAGAGCGGGGAACGATCTCCGTAGCCCTGAACGGGCGGATGGTTCGCCGGCTGGATGCTCGGCGTCTGGAGCTGGTGCTGCGGAACTTTTACAGCCCGCCCCCCGAGGTCGAGCGAACCCAGCGCTGGCTCCAGGAGCTGCGCGCCCTGGGACGGCGGGCGTGGGTGATGCTCTTTCCCCATCACGGAAGCCAAGGGTAGTGCTTTCCCCATTTTTTGAGGATAGATATGGGATGATGAGGGCCAACGGCTCCGTCCCCAAACTCCTCAGGGAGCCAAAACCAAAAATCCAATGGGGAAGAGGCAGTAGAGGCGGTGGGATGAAATGAAGGGGATCCGGTGGCTGCGGGAAAACGGGAGTCTGGCCCTGCTCGCTTTTGGGATGGCCTTTGCCCTCTGGGCCGCTGCGGTGTGGGAGGAAAACCCGCCGGTGGAGCGGACGCTGGCGGATCTGCCACTGGTCTTCCATGGGCTGGGACCTGATCGTGTGGTTTTCGAGGTGTCGACGGAAAGGGTCCGCCTGCGTCTTCGGGTGCCGCGCGCCCTTGAGGGCAGCATCGGCCCCCAGGATGTGGAAGCCTTCATCGATGTGCAAGGCCTGGAGGAAGGCGCTTACGAGCGACCGGTCCAGATCCAGATCCGGCGGCGGGGAATCCAGATCCTGGCTGTGGACCCCCCACGGGCTCGCTTTCGCCTGGAGCGTGTGGAAAGCCGCGAGGTTCCGGTTTCCATTCAGGTCCTGGGGCAACCCGCTATCGGTTATCAGGCGGGGGCTCCGCTTCCCGCGCTCTCCCGGGTGGAGGTGAGCGGCCCGCGCTCGCTGGTGGCGGTAGCCGCCATGGCGGTGGGGAAGGTCCAGATCGATGGCGTGCGGCAATCCGTGGAAACGCAGGTTCGGTTGGTGGCCGTCGATCCTCAAGGGGAGTGGCTTCCGGAATTGAAGGTGATCCCCGAACAGCTCACCGTGACCGTCCCGGTGGAGCAGCGCCTGGGCTTCCGCGAGCTGCCGGTCCGGGTGACCCTGGAGGGGCGCCCGGCCCGGGGCTATCAACTCACAGAGATCTCGGTGGATCCGCCGACGGTGACTTTGACCGGAGATCCTCGACGGCTGGAGGAGGTGGGGAGTTATATCTCCACTGAGCCCATCGATATCTCCGAGGCCCGTGGGGAGCTCATCGCGACGATCCCGTTGGTTGTTCCCTCCGGGGTGGCCCTGGTGGGCAGCCCGACCCAGGTGGAGGTGCGGCTTCGGGTGGAGCCGATCCTCAGCACCCAGGTCTTCCAACAGGTCCCAATTATGGTGGAAGGCCTCCGGCCCGGGATGATCGCCCGTCTCTCCCCGGAGAACGTGGATGTCATCCTCCGAGGGCCTCTGCCCTATGTGGAAAACCTCCGGCCGGACGAATTGCGGGTATGGATCAATGTGGGAGATTTGGAGCGGGGAACCTACACGCTGACCCCCACGGTCAGCTTGAGCGCCACAGTAACTAATCTTTCGTGGACCCTGATCCCTCCCAGCGTCCAGGTGTTGATCACCCCTGCCCCAACCCCGACCCGATCGCGTTAAACCACACGGATCCCCTAAACCCGAGGGTAGCTATTCAGCCGTTCCCACGCTGCAATATGGATGTAGGCGTTTCACCGTGGGTTTCCTCCTGGGGGTTTTTGGGCCGAGCCGCGCGCCGAAGGCGCGGCTCGGCCCAAAAACATTAGCGCCCGTTTTCACGGCCGTGGGGAGGGGGGATGAAGATGAAGAGAGGTAGGGCCCTTCCGCCTCTTCGCGGGGCTCCGAACCGAATGGGGCCAGGCTGAATAGTTATACTCAAGGACCCTTTCTCCTCCCCACAGCCCGAGCGGCCGTGGGGAGGAGACAAGGGATAGGGAAACTCGCCTCTCGATCGAACATTGAGGTAGATACCGCTAAGACCTGAAGCGCGATGGTCATTCCCGTTGCTCATATACCCAGATGGTTTCTTGAAGGAGGGTCTGGTAGAACCGGCCTCCACGATCCAGAGCTTCCCATTCTTCTTGGGTGTAGATCAGCAGATCGGTTGGGATGGGGAGAGGGGATGTATCCTAATCCACGGCGCGGCGCTCGAAGGGGAGGTCAGACCGGCGGACGATCACGACCAAATCGAGGTCGCTGCCCACGCCCCAGTCCCCGCGGGCGTACGATCCGAAGTAGCCGATCCGGAGCACCTCCGGCCGCTCCCGGGCGACTCGCTCCGCCCATATGCGCACCGCTCGATCAACGGTCTCCCGGTTCGGCCATTTGAGCATGGACGAACGCAAGGATTTCACGGGCATAGGCAATCGCTTCTCCGCTCTGGAGGAGGCCGTAATGTTCGAACGGCGCGCCGGCCGGATGGCTGTTCGGATAGCGGGGCGGGATGTAAAAGTTATCTAACACCCGCGCCTTCTCCACCAAATCGGGTGGGACAGAGATCGTGTCCGGTAGCTCCTGCAGCAGGCGGGCGATCACACGGCCCCAGGCTTCCTGCCCGCAATGAAGATGCAAAGCTTTGACCGCCTTCTCCGCCGCCTGCTGGGCAGCGCAACACGCCCATTCGTGACGCCCGGCCCGGCGCGAATCCTCTGCCTGCTCGAGATCCCGCTCCGCTTGTCGGAACCAGTCCAGCGCCCGATTGCCCATCGGGAATCCCCCAGGCTTAAATGGTGGATCCCCATTACGGCCGGTAGCGATAGAGCATCCGTGGGAAGGCGATCGCCTCCCGGATATGGTCCAGATGACAGATCCAGGCCACCGTTCGCTCGATCCCCAGCCCGAACCCGCTGTGGGGCACCGACCCATAGCGCCGCAGATCCAGATACCACTGGTACTCCTCGAGAGGGAGGCCGTGCTCCTGGATCCGCTGCAGCAAGAGGTCGAGGTCCGCGATGCGCTCGCTGCCCCCGATGATCTCCCCATAGCCTTCAGGGGCTAGCAGATCTGCGCAGCGAACGACCTCAGGCCGCTGAGGGTCGGGTTGCATATAGAAGGCCTTGATGGCAGCAGGGTAGTGGGTGACGAAGACCGGCTTTTCAAAGCGGAGGGAAAGCGCTGTTTCATGAGGGGCTCCGAAATCATCTCCCCATTCGATCCGTAGGGCAGCCTTTCGCTCCGGATCCGCCTCCTCCTCCGCCCATTCGTTTAACAGGCGGACGGCTTCATCGTAGGTGATGCGTGGGAAGGGTGGGGCGACCTTCTCTAACGGCGCCGTGTCGCGTTCAAGCACGCGGAGCTCATTGCGGCGTTCCTCCAGCACGCGGGCAACCACGTACGACACAAGTTGCTCAGCGATCTCCAGCATCTCCTCGAAAGTACAAAAGGCCATCTCCGGCTCGACCATCCAGAACTCCAGCAGGTGGCGCCGCGTCTTCGAGCGCTCGGCTCGGAAGGCCGGCCCGAAGCAGTAGACCCGGCCGAAGGCGAAGATGTTGGCCTCGTTGTAAAGCTGTCCCGTCTGAGCGAGATAGAGCCGCTCCCCAAAGTAATCCACCGGGAAGAGGGTGGTGGTCCCCTCCGCAGCAGTGGCCGTGAGCAACGGCGTATCCACGTTCAGAAACCCGTGGCTATCGAGCCAATCCCGGATGGCCCGGATCACCGTCGCGCGGATCCGCTGGATCGCCCACTGACGGGAGGAGCGCAGCCACAGGTGCCGATGATCCAGCAGGAACTCCACCCCATGCTCCTTCGGGCCAATGGGATAATCCTGGGCCAGATGAAGGATCCGGATCTCACGGACCCCGATCTCGTAGCCCCCGGGGACTCCCGGCGCCCGAGCGTCTTGGCGGACGGTGCCGGTGACGATCAGGGAGGACTCCTGGGTCACCCGACGAGCGGCCTCGAAGGTCTCCGGCGGAACGTCCCGCATGGAGACCACGCACTGGGCGATCCCTGTTCCGTCCCGCACCAACAGGAAATAGAGACGGCCCTTGTCGGTCTTGTTATAGAGCCAGCCCCGAATAGTGACTTCCTGCCCTACATACTCTGCGATCCGCTCAATGCGCATAATCGGAGCCGTCATTCGAATCCCCCCGATGATGATTCGGCTCTTGAACAAAAAATCCCGTGAGATCTCTATAGGGGATGAGCCGCGTACGCGGCCTATCCCCTATAGAAAATTTTCCTTCGATCTCCCTCGCCCTTTTCATCTTTGCGATGAAGTCATTTAGGGGATATTCAGCGGAGGGGCGGATCGCTCTTCCGCTGAATAGCCCCTCCCCGCAGCCCAAGGAGCTGCGGGGAGGGGGGAGAACCTCTTTTCACTCCATCTCCTGACGGCCCTGGAGGGCACGGACTAAGGTGATCTCGTCCGCGTATTCCAGATCGCCGCCCACCGGCAGGCCTCGCGCCAAGCGGGTCACCCGCACACCCATGGGGGTCAGCAGCCGATGGATGTAGACCGCTGTATTCTCCCCTTCCAGGCTGGGGTTCGTGGCTAAGATCACCTCTCGCGGGGCATCGCGACGGACCCGATCGACCAACTCGCGGATCCGGAGGTGTTCCGGCCCGATCCCATCCATGGGGGAGATCACCCCATGGAGCACGTGATAGACCCCACTGTATTCTCCAGTGCGCTCGATGGCCAGCACATCAATGGGTTCTTCCACCACGCAGATCAAGCCGTGGTCACGGCGCCCATCCCGGCAAATGGCGCATGGGCTCTCATCGGTGATGTTGAAACAGACCTCGCACAGCCGGGTCTGTTGCTTCAACTCTCGCAACGCCTCCGCGAGAGCCATCACCTCTTCATCCGGGGCCCGGAGGAGGTAAAAAGCCAGCCGCGAGGCCGTCTTGGGCCCGATCCCGGGTAATTTCACCAGGGCCTCGATTAGCCGTGCGATCGGCGGAGGAGTGATCATCGTTAATGGACGCATATGGGCTCACCTAGTGTTTTGGTTGGATCGTCCTTGGGGATGTTCAGAGGTTAAGGGCTGTTTGTAGTAGGGCGCTTTAGCGCCCGTTGTGGGTAGCCCCCTAACCCCCGCAGGATCTTTTCTCCTCCCTCCCCCGTAGCCGAAAAGGCCGTTTGTAGTCGGGCGCTTTAGCACCCGTTTTGGATGGCCCTAAAAGGCGACGGGGAGGGGGACACCTCTCCTCCTACCGGCATATCCTCAGCACTCGAGCGAACAAAGCGCTCGATTCCATCAATCGAGTGCCCAACCGCACAAATCTCACTTAGATAATAACACAGGGGAGTAGAGGCGTTACACGGAAGGACTGTACAGTCACACCGACAGCGGAGGGGGCCAGTTGCCCATGGACGCGGTGGGTGGGGACTGCACCCCGCGTTCCGTTCACACTTGTGGGGCGCAAGGGGAAAGTCAAAGGTCATGGGGCGACCTACGGCGCCCGGATGTCTGATACTGCCGCCCGGAGCGCTTGATCCAGATCCTCGATGAGATCGTCCGGGTGCTCCAGGCCGATCGCAAGGCGAAGAAGATTGTCTGGTGTGGCGGTCCCAGGGCCCTCTACCGAGGCACGGTGCTCGATGAGGCTCTCAGGCCCTCCGAAGCTGGTGGCCCGGATGAACAGCCGGACTTGGCCAGCTACCCGGAAGGCGGCTTCCCGGCCGCCTCGGACCTGGAAAGAGACCAGACCGCCGAACAGGTCCATCTGGCGAGCGGCCACCACGTGGCCCGGATGCGTTGGCAGGCCCGGATAATGGACGGTCTCGACGGCTGGGTGCTGGGCCAGGAAGGAGGCCACCCGCATTGCGTTCTCCGAATGGACCCGCATCCGGTAAGGCAAGGTGCGCAGCCCTCGCAGGATCAACCAGCTCTCAAAGGGTGAGAGGATCGCCCCGCCGGTGATCTGGATCTCCCGCAGGCGCCGGGCGAAGTGGTCCTCTTCCTTCAGCACCACAACCCCGCCCATTGCATCGCTGTGCCCGCCCAGGTATTTGGTGGCGGAGTGCACCACGCCATCGGCCCCCAGGGTCAGAGGGCGCTGGAGGATGGGGGTGGCCATCGTGTTGTCGCAGATGCAGCGGGCACCGGCCTGATGGGCCAGGGCGGCGATCCGGGAGATGTCCGTGATGCGCAGCATCGGGTTCGATGGCGTCTCCACCCAAATCAGGCGGGTCTCCGGTCGGATCGCCAACGCCACCGCGGAGGGATCCGTCATATCCACAAAGGAAAAAGAGAGGCCCCAGGCGGTGGCGATTTCCCGGAACAGTCGGGCGAGGCCGTGGTAGAGCTCCTTTGGGGCCACCACATGTGCTCCAGGGGCGAGGGCCTGTAAGATAGCGAAGACGGCTGCGGACCCGGAGGCAAAAGCCATCGCGGCCGCGCCGCCCTCGAGGGCCGCCACAGCCTCCTCCAGGGCCTCGCGGTTGGGGTTGCTGTGCCGGGTGTAAATGTAGCCCCGAGGATAGCTCCCATCAGCGGCCCGCTCGAAGGTGGTGGAGAGATAAAGCGGTGGAGCCACCGCCCCGGTGGCCGGGTCGATCCGGGATCCAGCGTGGACAGCCAGTGTTTCCAGGCGCATGGCATGCGCTCTGTTCACGCTTCTTGCCTCCTAAAGAGGGAAAAGGCCAGCCACGAGCCGGCCTTTCCCCTACGTTCTTTGCATGAAGCAAGAGCCGGGGCGGGCTTCCTGTGGGCCTGCTTACACCAGCCCGCCGAGGCCCATCTGGCCGGCCAGGGCGTTCAGACGCTCCGCAGCGTAGGTTTGGGATTGCTCGATCGCCTGATTGATCGCCGCCACCAGCAAATCCTGGAGCATCTCTACATCCCCAGAGGATAGAAGGGTGGGGTCGATGGTGATCGAGCGGATACGCTGATCCCCTGTGATGACCACCGTAATGGCCCCTCCTCCCGCGGTCACGGTCAGGGTTTCCTGGGCCAGGGCCTCCTTGGTTTTCACCATCTCCTCCTGCAGCCGCTGAATCTGCTGGAGGAGTTGCATCGGATTAGCCGGCAAGCGACCTTTCGTCATCAGAGAACTCCTGGAAAAGGGATGTGGTAGATGTGCCTACTCTTCCTCAACCTGTGCCCCAAGGTCCTCCACCGCCCGTCGGATCAGGGGATCCTCCGTGGCGGGGCGTCCCCGACGGGTTTTTCGGGCCACAATGTTTTTCACGCTCACTGGGAACCCAAACGTGTGGCTCAGGATGTCCTCCACTAGGGCCTGGGCCTTGGCCCGCGGATCCTGGAACTTATCCCGCAGCAGTTCGGAGGGCCAGGCCAGGACGACGGTGCTTCCTTCCACGCTATAAAGGGCGCATGATTTCAATAGCGCTTCGGTGGGAAGGCTTTGGGCTCGCACCGCTTTCAGGATGCTGTTCCAGCGCTCTCGGAGCGCTTCCAGGGTCAGGCTCCCCGTTGCGGTCCCGGTCGCGGCGGGGGCCTCTGAGGCGACACGGGTTGGCGCGGCAGCGATGGAGGGCGGAGGCCCAGCAGTGGGCGTGGGCGTTGGGACTCCCCGGGCCGCCTGAGCCTGCTGGCAGGCCAACGTGGCTTCCACAAAGGCCAGCTCCAGAGATAGCTGGGGTTGCCAGGCGGTCCGGATATCCGAGGCAGCGGTGGTGAACAAGCGGATCAGGCGAGGGAGGACCTCGGGGGGCAAGGCGCGCGCATGTCGTTGTGCGGCAGCGACCTGTTCGATGGGAAGATCCAGGGTTTCCGTGTTCCCCCATTGGATCCACATCACCATCCGCAGGTATTCCACCAGTTGTCGAGCCAGCTGCTGCGGATGGGCGCCTTCCTCCACAGCACGGGCGATCAACGTTAATCCCCGGGCTGTCTCTCCTTCCCCCAGGGCCTCGATGACCTGGCCCACCAGATCCCAGCGCCCGGCTCCCAGGGCCCGCTGCACCCGTTCCACGGTGATCGGCTCCTCATCGGCTGCCAGCTGATCCAGCAGGGTAACCGCGTCTCGGAGGCTGCCGGTGGCCTGACGCGCGATCCACGTCAGGGCTTCCGGCTCAGCGGTCAGCCCTTCCGCTGCGACGATCTCTTCCAGACGCCGGGCGATCTCCGCCGTGGTCAGCCGTCGGAAATCGAAGCGCTGACAGCGTGAGAGGATGGTGGCCGGAATTCGGTGAGGCTCGGTGGTCGCCAGGACGAAGATGACGTGTGGCGGGGGTTCCTCCAGGGTCTTCAGGAGCGCGTTGAAAGCTTCCGTAGTGAGCATGTGAGCTTCATCGATGACATAGACCTTATAACGGGCCTCACTGGGGGAGAAGCGAACTCGCTCCCGGAGGTCACGGATCTCGTCAATGCCCCGGTTAGATGCCGCATCGATCTCGATGAGGTCGATCAGCCGACCTTCGTTCACCGCCTGGCAGATCCGGCATCGATCGCATGGGCGCTCCTCGACAGATTCGGCGAGGCAGTTCACCGCCTTGGCCAGCAGGCGCGCTGTGGTGGTCTTACCGGTTCCCCGGGGGCCCGCGAAGAGGTAAGCATGGGCGATGCGACCCAGGCGCAGGGCATTGCGCAGGGTGCGGGTCACATGCTCCTGACCGACGACTTCCTCAAACCGTCGGGGGCGCCACTTGCGATAGAGGGCGAACGGCATCGGTGGTCACTCCGGAGTCCTGCCGGTCTGGCCGGGATTATAGCCGAGGCTTCAGAAACAAGCAATGGCGTGGCAGCGCTGCCAATACCTCAAACGATGTGCTCCACCCTCCCCGCACCGCTTCACCGCGTAGAGGGGAGAACAGCGGCGCGCGAACAGGCCTTGAGCTCATGGATCGTTTGCGCTAACATTAAACCCCAGCGGCTGTTTGCTCCTCAGGAGGCTGGGAGGGCCCAAACAGCGCTTGCCCTCGCTCGAAGGATCCGAAAGCTGGGTGGGCTGTCCCAGGCCCTCTGTTCGGGCTTCGAGTCTCGTTGGGGTTGGAGCAATCTTAATTCCATAAAATCAGGTGGGACATCGGCCATGGGACTGGGAGAGAAGCCTCCCCTTTCTCTGAACTCCCGGGTGTTCATCGAGGACCGATTGTATTTTTCCACCGTAGGGGCGGTACGGACAGAGTGGGGATGGGTCTGCATTGATACGCCCGCTGATCCGCTGCATGCGGCCTGGTGGCGGCAGGCTCTGGAAGCCATCGCTCCTCTTCCGATCCTCGCGGTGATCTACACCGACGCGAGTCGGGATCGGGTTCTGGGAACTGCTGTCCTTTTTAAAGAGCGTCCAGGCCTGGTCATCGCTCAGCATCAAGCCTTTGACCGCATCAAGAGCCATGGAGAGATCGGGCGTCAACAGGTCATAGATGCCCTGATCAACTTGGGTCAGAGTGAATCTGCCGAGATTTTAAATCAAACCCCGCTGGTGTTGCCGAATCTCACGTTTTCAGATCGTCTGGTGTTGAAGTTCGGTTCGCCGACGCTGATCCTGGAGCACGTCGATGGGGCTTCCCCTGGGCAAATCTGGGTTCGGATCCCTGAGCACAATGTGGTGTTCGTCGGCGATACAGTGACACTGAATGCCCATCCGAACCTCAGCGAGGCCGACCTGGAGCGCTGGCTCGAACAGCTTCAGCAGCTCCAGGCCGGGCGTGTAGCGCGCCACATCGTCCCCGGACGGGGTCCGCTGGTCGATCCACATGGGGTCTCACCGGTCGCGGATTATCTCAAGATGTTGCTTAAGCGAGTGAAAGCTATAGCGAGGGCCCGTCGGAAAGTCGAATTGGGCCCCTTGGTGAACGAGTTCATGGCCTACTTTCCGGTCATGGAGCATGATCGGGAGCGGATTCAGCGCCGAATTCGTCTGGCCATCGAGCGCTTGCTGGAGCTTTACGCCGATGGGAAAAAGATCAAGGCCGGGAAAACGACGACAGCCAAAGCGAAAAAGAAAGGCCAGGCGTAAGGGAAAACGAGAAGGGGGCGGTAGGGAGTTCACCCGCTGGGCGCTCGAAGGGCTTTGTGGCAACGACGCAAGGACCCTGTGAGGGACGGGTCGCTTACGTAGCTCGCCCCTCACGGAAATCCCACGAGCCGAAAGATCGGCACCGCAAATGGGGAGACCACCTCGGTGGCAACCGAGCAGGCACGAAGCTTTTTTGTAATCTCTGTCTTTTTAATGCAAAATTCACTGAGGGAACCGCTGGTTTCTTTGCGCAACCCTGAACAGCACAATATCGGCGAGCGGTTCAGGGCCTGGGAGGTTAACCCCCAGCGACTGGCCTATCGCGGGTTTTTCCTTAAATGGAGAACATGCTATGAAGCGAGCGGATGGCCCCCAAATTCCCACGACGCGGCCAGTCGCACCATGTCCAGTCGTGATGAGGAAGCACGGAGGTGTTCGGAAACCTTCGGTGATCAATCTCGTGACGAGGTGAGTCAATGGCTTCGGTGATCCGTGAGACCATCCCCCTGGAGGCTGCTCCCAACTCGCCGCCGCGCCCTGCCCGGCGTCCCGAGTGGCTCAAGGTTCAGGCTCCTCATGGGGAGACTTATGAGTTCGTCCTCCGGCTGATGCGGAGCAAGCGTCTCCATACCGTTTGCGAGGAGGCGCATTGCCCGAACATCGGGGAGTGCTGGGGACGGGGCACCGCTACGTTCATGATCCTGGGGGATGTGTGCACGCGTTCCTGCCGGTTCTGCGCGGTGAAGACCGGCCGCCCCCTTGAGGTGGATTGGGATGAGCCGAACCGGGTGGCGGAAGCCGTGCGGGCGATGGGGCTTTCTCATGTGGTGATCACCTCGGTGAACCGGGATGAGCTGCCGGACGGAGGCGCCACGCTTTTTGCAATGACCATCCGCCGGATCCGGGAGCTGGTCCCTGGTTGCACCGTGGAAGTGCTCACCCCGGACTTTAAAGGTTCCATCGAGGCCTTGCGGATTGTCATCGAAGCGCGACCGGACATTTTCAACCATAACGTCGAGACAGTGCCACGGCTTTTCAAGAAGGTGCAGCCTCAAGATCGTTACGAGTGGGCAATGGCGACGCTTTCCAACGCGAAGAAACTCTGGCCGGAATGTGTGACCAAGTCGGGCATTATGGTGGGATTAGGGGAGACGTGGGAGGAGATCGTCGAAGTCATGAAAGACTTGCGGGCGGTAGGGGTGGACATCCTAACAATCGGCCAGTACCTCCAGCCGTCCCGTTACCATCTCCCGGTGGAGAAGTTCTACCATCCGGAGGAATTCAAGGAGCTCAAGCGGATCGGCTATGAGCTGGGGTTCCGTTGGGTGGAGAGCGGCCCGCTGGTGCGCAGCAGCTATCGGGCGGAAGCCCAGGCCCGGGCTTTATCTCGGGTGTCGCAATCGCTTTCGCCCTCCCTGTAAAAAGCGGAGCGCCGGGGGCCGCCATCCCCGGCGCTTCGGCTAAAAGGAGGAGAAGAGGTTCCGCCCGCTGCTCATTTATACTATAGCTTGCCCCCCGTTCCCAGTTCTGGACGCGAATCTGACGGTTTCCTGACGCTTCCCTAACGCTAGATAGGACCCCTGGGACGCGCAATGGCCTCGGGCCATGCTGGCGGCTCCCCTTCCCCTGTGGGTGATGCCAGTGACGGGGTGCTTTCCCCGATTTCGGAAATGCGGTCCAGCAAGAGCGAACCGCCTCATCCCCCTCAATCCCATGCGGGAAACCAGCGGCGCCTGAGAGGCTTGCGGAAGGGAAGCAAGGGCCGCAAACTTGGACCGGACGGGGGGGTTCCACGCGACGCAGGGCGTCAGCGGCCCGCGCTGTACAGGGGGTCAAACCATCATTGCCTCCGATGGGGATCCGTAATCCTGCCTGGATCGTTATGGAGCGACTTCGATGACTGGGGAGATCCTTGCTGTCCGCACGGAACGCTTGACACGGGTGTATCGGGTGGCCCGGAAGCGTGGGCAACCGCCGCAAGAGCGGATTGCCTTGCAAGAGGTGGATCTGGAGATCCGCCCCGGCGAGCTGTTTGGCCTGTTGGGCCCTAACGGGGCCGGGAAAACCACCCTGATCAAAATCCTGACGACGCTGCTCCTGCCCACCTCCGGACGGGCCTGGGTTGCTGGCTACGATGTAATCACTCAGCCCGAGGCGATCCGCCGCCGCATCAACATGGTGGCTGGCGGGGAGTCTTGCGGTTATGGGTTGCTCACCGTGCGGGAGAACCTCTGGATGTTCTCTCAATTCTATGGGCTGGATAATCGCACCGCCCGTCGCCGCATCGAAGAGCTGTTGGAACGCTTCGAGTTGCGCGATCGTGGAGATTCCAAGATGTCTGATCTCTCCACCGGGCTGCGTCAGAAGGTCAATATCATCCGAGGTTTTCTGACGGATCCGGAGATCCTGTTCCTGGACGAGCCCACCCTGGGGCTGGATGTGAACGCCGCCCGACAGATCCGCTCATTCATCCGGTCATGGATCCAGGAGCGTCCGGGTCGGACGATCCTCCTGACCACCCACTATATGTTAGAGGCTGAAGAACTGTGTGATCGGGTAGCGATCATCGATCAAGGACGTATCTTGGCCTGCGATGCGCCCCAGGAGCTGAAGCGCCGCCTCCAGCGGGAGGCGATCTTCTCCGTCGAGGTGAGCGGATTCACACAACCTGTCGTGCTCCTGGGGGAGATCCCTGGGGTGCGTCAAATCCATCATCGCCATCGCAACGGGCATATGGAGCTCGACCTGATCTTGGAGGATGAAGGAGTGATCGGGCCGGTGATCTCGGCCTTGACGGCGAATGGTGCCCACATCCTGTCCCTTCGGAAGCGAGAACCGACTCTGGAGGATGTCTTCATCAGCCTGGTCGGGCGGAGGCTTTCGGAAGGGAGCGAGGAGGATCCAGAATGAGTTGGGAAGCCGTGGTCCTCTTCCTCCGGACGATGATCGCCCGGGCTTACCCGCGGATCATCGGCCAGAACCGAGAGCCCAGCTGGGTGCTCATTGACGTGGGATTGCCGTTGCTGGGCACCTCGGCCTATGTGTTCATCTATCGGGCCCTTCAAGCTCCTGAGGAATACATCGGCTTCGTCATCCTGGGTGGGGCGATGACCGCCTTCTGGCTGAACGTCCTGTGGTCGATGTCCAGCCAGCTTTACTGGGAGAAGGAGATGGGGAATCTCCCCCTGTTCATCATCGCCCCCGGGCCGATGATGGGAATCTTAGCGGGCATGGCGCTGGGAGGGATGTTGGCGACCACGCTGCGCGCCACGGTGATCGTTTTGGCCGGATCCCTCCTCTTCGGGGTGCGCTATGCCCCCGCGAATCCGTTGGCCCTGCTGAGTACCTTCCTGCTGACCCTGCTGGCCCTTTACGGGTTGGGGATGTTGTTGGCCTCCCTTTTCCTGATGTGGGGTCGGGAGGCCTGGCATCTCTCGAACTTGCTGCAGGAGCCGATCTATCTGCTCTCCGGGTTCTACTTCCCTATCCGGGCCTTGGGGTTCTGGGTGGGCGTGTTGGCCTCCCTGGTCCCGCTCACATTGGGTCTGGATGCCATGCGGCAGCTGCTCTTTCCGAAGGCCGCCAGCGGTTTGTTCCCGGTCGGGTGGGAGATCGCCGGCCTCGCGCTCCTGAGCGGGATCTTCCTTTTCGCGGCCCGCCGCGCCCTGGCGGCCTTGGAATGGCTGGCCCGGAAGGAGGGTCGGCTCACGGAGCGGAGGCGCTGATGCGAACCATCTGGCACACCCTGCGCACGGCGGCTTGGCTGGGCTGGCAGATCGAGTCCAACTGGACCGATCCTTTCCTGTTCATGGTTTATTCGGTGGTCAAGCCTATCGCCAGCGTTCTCATCCTCATCTTGATGTATAAAGTCGTGGCCCAGGCGGATTTCAATCATCCGCTCTTCGCTTATCTCTATCTGGGGAACGCCTTTTATATCTATGTGGGGGCGGTCCTGACTGGGATCAGCCAGGTCCTGGTGATTGACCGGGAGGAATACGGGGTTCTGAAGTATTTCTATATTGCGCCGATCCCCCCGGAGGCCTATCTGGTGGGCCGGGGGGTGGCCCGCATGGCGACCGGCACGATCGCGGTGGCCATCACGCTGCTGTTCGGGCTCCTCGTCTTCCGGCTGCCATTGCAGATCTCGGGTGCTGGAGGGCTCCTCTTCCTGATCGCGATGGTTCTGGGAATGCTGGCGATGATCGGCCTGGGGGTTGGCTTGGCGGGCGCAACCCTCCTGGCGGCTCGCCATGTGTGGGTGATCGGCGAAGCGGTGGCGGGTGCCCTCTATTTGTTCTGCGGCGCAGTGTTCCCACTGGAAATCCTCCCGCCTTTCCTTCGCCCGCTGGGCTATGTGCTCCCGCTAACCTATTGGCTGGAAAGCATCCGTCGGGCTCTGTTGGGTCCCTCTGCAGTTCGCTTCCCAACCTTCGCGGGGTGGTCGGAGGCCCAGCTCCTGCTGGTTCTGGGTGGGATGACGATGCTTTCCCTAGCCCTGGGGTTCGGACTATATCGGCTGGCGGAACGAAAGGCCCGCCAGCAGGGGGCGATTGATCGGGAAACAGGATATTAACTTGTGGTGCCTGCTGGGGGGCTATTGCTTTTTCCTTTGTGAGGAGGCGGATAGCCCCACCTCCCTTCATCCCCCTCCCCACGGCCCTTTGGGCCGTGGG
>NZ_JBHOQJ010000102.1:0-9340 GCF_042408365.1 Thermoflexus sp. | reverse complement strand
CCGCGCGCCGAAGGCGCGCGGCTCGACCCCAAACCTAAACTTTATTAGCGCCCGTTTCTACGACCGGGCTAAATAGGTACGATTCATCATTTTCCTCCAGCTGGGGGATTTCAAGGAGGGTGGGGCCCTCAAAAGCGGTTTCACCTTCCCTACCTCATTCGGAGCGGGATTTCGGTGGAACGAGGACTTGCGTTGATCCTTGGTGCCTATCTGTTGGGATCCTTTCCCACCGGATGGATCGTCATTCGCTTGCTCACGGGCCAGGATATCCGGTGGGTGGGAAGCGGTCGGACAGGCGGAACGAATGCGATGCGGGCGGGGGGGCTCCCCGCTGGCCTGCTGACCGGGCTGGGAGATCTGGCGAAAGGAGCGCTGGCGATCCTGCTGGCGCGATCCCTATTCCCTGGCCAGCCCATCGCCGAGGTGGTGGCTGGATGGCTGGCAGTGGCCGGCCATAACTGGTCCCTCTGGATGGGCTTTCGAGGGGGAGCTGGCACGGCGCCCAACGTCGGTGCGGCGGTTGCCCTCTGGCCCCCATCCCTGGCCGTGCTGCTCCCGCTGGTCCCGCTGGCGGCCGCCCTCACCGGCTACGCATCCCTGACCTCGCTCGTCCTGGGCCTGGCGATCCCGCTGATTTTCGCGGCGCGGGCCGTTTTCCTGCACGGGCCATGGACGGACGTTCTGTATGGGCTGGGTACCCTGGGAATGGTTGTGTGGGCCCTGCGTCCGAATTTCCGACGTCTTCGAGAAGGCACTGAACCCCGCCTGCGCATCTCCATGCGGCCTACGCATTCGGCGAGGGCCCCCCATGAACTAAGTAGTTAACTTTCACGCTGCAGCGAGGAGGGAGAGGACTGGGTGCGCAAGCTATGTTCGCAAAGGGAGCGCGGCGCACGGGCCCTTGTTACGAACAAAGCCTCGTTTGTCGTGTTTCATTCATTTTTGAGGATATGGGGTGATGCAGGTCAACGGCCCCAAAATCCCAGGGAACCAACCCCCAAAAGCAGTAGTAGGGCGCTTGAGTGCCCGTGATAAGCGGCGTGCAAAAGAACCGGCTTCCACCTGCTGGATGGCGCAGAAGGCCTTTGTCGCCACTTGACGCCAGGGGGAACCGGAGGCCCGTGAGGGGTCTTCGCAGAGGTCAAATCGGGAGTGTTCAAGCGCCTGACCACGAACGGGGTTCCGCGATGATGGCGCTGAGCTGGGAAGCGCTGGATGGCTTTGTGATCGGCCCCTATCGGATCCGTGTGCAGGAGGAGGGGCCTGCGGCCACCGCAGGACAGCACTACCTGGCCTTTTACCTGGAGCGGGAGGGGATGCGCTCGGATCGGCCGATCCTGCGGGGCCTTTACGCCATGCCAAGGCCTCGACCGATCCCGGGCTGGTTCGATGGTTTCTTCCGCTATCCGCTCGCCTTTCAGGGCGAGGTGATCGAGCTGGACGACGCTCAGTTGCGGACGTTCTTTCGAGCGGTTGGCCGCCTGATCCCGCCCGGAGGCTGGCTGGCCTTGGCGTATGAGACCTTCGGTGAATCGCAAGCGATCCATCAGGAAACGGAACAGGCCCTCCGGCTGGGGGTCCCGCCGATCTTGACGCCGCTGGGGATGTGCCTGTTCTACGCCCGCTGCGCCTTTCCGATTCGGGACTGGTCGATCGCGGAGGGCTGGCGAGAGGGCCCTCGCAAGCTTCAGGGGTTCAAACCGCGGGAGGAGACGCATTACTGGCGACGTGCGGATGAATTATGGGAGGAGATCCGGACCTTCCTGCGCCGCACCGAAGGAGCGACCCGACTGGAGTTCCTGCATGCCCGGCGCCGGGTGGAAGAGTTGCTTTCGCTGTGGACTTCTCCCGATGAATCGTAAGCCCTTACTACGTAACTCATTCTGGTATGCAGGGGAAGGGCTGGAATAGCGCCTCCCGGCTGTTTTTCCCCTCCCTGCTGTCTAATGAGATTTAACAAATTAAGCCGGACTTTCCACGCTGAGGATACGCCGTGAGGGAAGCGGGAGGCCCCACCCCCATGGGGGAGTTAATTTTTAAAATCAGGCCGTAAGTAGGGGTGGGGCCCTCTCGTCTCCTCTCGTGGGGTCTTAACATAGCCGAAACCAAAACCCGTGCGGCTGAGTTTTAATCATTCCTCGGCGTTCCCAGGAAGAATTGAGCGGTGATCCGCGACAGGTCCCGCATCATTCGAACGGCTTCCTCCCATTCCATCAGCAGGGGGCGGTGCAGGAAGACCACCAGCGCGTAATCGGATGGACCGGCCATCACGATTCCTGCATCGATGCGCGTCTCGTTCGTCCATCCTGGGCGACGGGCGAAGGCGATGCCCGGGGGAAGGCCTGCGGCCAGCAGAGTGGGCTGGCCCTGAGCATCCGCCAAGCGGTTCTGGGCCATCGCTTCCAAGATAAACTGGCACTCAGCCGGCTCGATCGCGCCGTCCGAGACCAGGGGCAAGGGACCACCGTTTCGGGCACACTGATAGAGCATCTCCAAGAGCACCCCGGTATCCTCGGGGGTGGTCTGCTGCCGGGGATCCGGATGGGTGGGCAGGTCGGGGCGGCTGTTCGCCGGAGTGACCACCGCAGGTGGAGCACCGGGCTGATCGAAAGGCCAGGCGATGAAGGAGTTCACCAAACCCAGTTCCCGCAGGAGGGCGGTGGTCCGCTCGGCGCCTTGCTCCGGCTCCCCATCGCCCAGATCCGTCAGGAGCTCCTGAAGGGCTGGCAAGGCCGCTTCATCCGTCAGCATCTGGAACACGCGGGCGCGGCGGGCCTCGTCATGGACCAGATCCCGGCTCCGGGCGATGGCCAGGGCAACCGGCAGGCGCATCACCCCGATCCCGGAGAAGGCCAGATCTCCGTTGCGCATCCACGTTTCCCCCTGACGTAGATCTTTGATGAAGATCCCCGCGGTCCCATCGAAGGATTGAAGGTAGGCTTCGAAGAATCGACCCAACGCGGCCAAGGAAAGGGCCGGGGCTGGCTTCTCCTCCACCGCCAGGCTCATCTCTCGGGGGGCCGCCTGAGCCAGCGCGGCTTGAAGCCGCTCGGCGGAAAGGCTGATGTTCAACACGTGGCCGGGGCGGCCCGGGCGGAACGTGAAGTTCTCGAGATCGGGCTGGGGCTCCTCGGGCGGCTCGTCGAACTGCCGGGCGACCTCCAGCAGCCAGAGGCGGATCCTCTCCGCGGAGGCCTGGACGGAGATCGGGAGGTCGCGGGGGGGCGGAGGCTGGCGGAACAGAAACTGCAGAAAAGCCACCGGGCGTTGGCGTTCCGCCATGGCTTCTCTCAGGAGCTCACGGCTTTTCTCGCGATCCAGTCGCACTTCCAGATCGACCGGATCCAGCATCAGGGTCCGATCGCGATAGTGAACTTGGAGTGGGGTGTTCAGCGCCTGCTCCACAACGTCCAGAGCCTCTTCAATCGAGCGGCCGCCTACCGCCAGCCCAGCCACGGTCCAGGTGTGGGGGATCCGGTTAAGCTCTTGCTGGAACAGGACGAACTGCCAGACCAAAAACCCCACCAGTAACCCCACAATCCCCCATGCCATCCAGCGGTTCAGAGAACGCAACATAGACCGCACCTCCTCCTTGAGGAAAGCAAGGATCAACGCAAGGCGACCCAGGCCCTCTCGGGCAACCGGCATCGCCCGGAATTCCCACTCATTATAGCCGCGGAAGAAAGATGCCTGAAAGGGAAGACACCTCCTGGACCAGCGCGACAAATTGCTAACCCGTGAGATGGAGGCCCATCTTTAAGGGTAGGGGGTAGAGCGCGGAAAGAACCGCCAGCTTGAGTTCTTGACAGGTCGCCCGAGATGAGGTATGCTTTCCCACAGAAAATTAAACTTAACGTTAGATTTAAATTCGAGGCCTCGATGAACGATCAGGTGGCGATCCAGGGGTTACATCACGTGACCGCGATCGCGGGCGATCCGCAGCGGAACGTGCGGTTCTACACGGAGATCCTGGGGTTGCGGTTGGTCAAGCGGACGGTGAACTTCGACGATCCAGGAACCTATCACCTGTACTATGGGGATTCGCATGGCCGGCCAGGGACCTTGCTGACGTTCTTCCCGTGGCCCCAGGCCCGTCCGGGGCGGGTGGGGGCGGGGCAGGTGGCGGCGACCGCTTTCACGATCCCGGTGTCGGCCCTGGATTACTGGCAAGGGCGGCTGCGGGCCCATGGGATCTCTGTGGAACGGATCGCCCCGCGCTTCGGTGAGGAGGAGGTGGTCCTGAGCTTCCAGGACCCTGATGGTTTGGAACTGGAGCTGGTTGCTCACCCTCGCGCGGAAGAGCGTCCGGGCTGGCCGGAAGGGCCGATTCCGCCGGAATATGCGCTGCGAGGCCTGCACGCTGTGACTATGTTGGAAGCCATCGCCGAGCCGACCCTCCGTTTCCTGGTGGAGGGGATGGGCTTCCGGCTGGTGCAGGAGGAGGGCGATCGGGTCCGTCTGGCGGTTGGGGCGGGCGGGCCAGGGGCGTGGGTGGACCTCCGGGTGGATCCGCGGATGTCCCGGGGCCGCGTTGCGGTGGGGACGGTGCACCACGTGGCTTGGCGGGTGCGGAACGAGGCGGAGCAAGGGGCCTGGCGGACCCGCCTACAGGCGTTGGGCCTCTACGTTACACCGGTGATGGATCGCAAATACTTCCGCTCGATCTACTTCCGGGAGCCCGGCGGGGTGCTCTTTGAGATCGCCACCGATCCGCCGGGGTTCACCGTGGATGAGGCGCCGGAGCGCCTGGGGACCGGGCTGATGTTGCCTCCATGGCTGGAACCATTGCGGGCGGAGATTGAGGCGGCGTTGCCGCCGCTCATGATTTCCACGATATGAATCGCGAGGCAGTCAGCCCAACGCGTGGGAATGATTTCTCCACAGAGGATTTCAGTGGGATGGGGTAGGGGCACCCGCAAGGGGTGCCCCTACCGGGAATGCTTCATCGGCCCATTTGAGGGAGGCGAGATCTGATGAGCGGACAATGGCTTCAGGGTGCTCATATCGGATATGCCCATCTCCAGGTCCGTGATCTGGGGCGCGCCCTGGCGTTTTATCGGGACCTCCTGGGGTTCCTGGAGATCGGACGGGAGGGCGCCACGGTTCTCCTCTCAGCCACTGGGTCCCCTCCTCCGTTGTTGATCCTGACGGAGCTTCGGGGGGCTCGGCCGAAGCCGCCTCGGACCACCGGGCTCTATCACGTCGCCATCCGCGTCCCAACCCGGCGGGATCTGGCCCGGGTTTTCCGGCGGCTCCTAGAGCATGAGTGGCCGTTCCAGGGGTTCTCGGACCACGGCGTCAGCGAGGCCCTTTATCTTCCGGATCCGGACGGGAACGGCCTGGAGATCTATCGGGATCGACCGCGGGCGCAGTGGCCCTGGCAGGAGGGGCGCCTGGCGATGGTGACGAAGCCCCTGGATGTGGAGGATCTGCTCGGGGAGGCGATCCCTGAGCCGTGGGAGGGGCTTCCGTCGGGGACCGACATCGGCCACATCCACCTGCACGTCGCCGATCTGGAGGAGGCGGAGAGGTTCTACGTCGGGATCCTGGGCCTGGAGGTGACCCAGCGGGATTATCCAGGGGCCCGTTTCTTCGCCGCGGGGGGATATCACCATCACGTGGGGACCAACATCTGGGCCGGCCGGGGCGCCCCGCCGCCTCCCGCTGATGCGGTCGGTCTCCGGTCGTTTTCCCTAGTGGTGCCCGATGAGGCGTCCTGGATAGGGATTCGGGAGCGAGCTCTTGCCGCCGGCCTGCCCGTCCGCGAAGGGTCTGGGGTGCTCTTCCTGCAAGATCCTTCCGCCAACCGCCTTCAGGTTGTCCTGGAAGGCCGTTTCGCTCTGGACGAAGCGCTTGGATGAATGATCCGGCAGGCTGGGTCTGACCATTGTTCCCCTCTCACAAGCGTGCGCTTCAGCAAGGAATTCCGCAGGAATGAAGAGGAGTGTTGGGCGGATCAGCGGCGGCTGATCCCGCCCGGTGGGAGCTGGGGATCCTGAGATCCCCAGCTCCCACCGGGCGAAAGCCCACATCTTAACTCAACCGTTGCGGAGGTGCACGATGGAGGTCGTATTCTTTATTGGCCGGATCATCGTTGGGGTTTATTATCTGTTCAACGCGGCGAACCATCTGATCATGGGCACCGAGCAGCTCACCCAGTATGCGCAGTATAAGGGGGTGCCTGCGCCGCGGCTGGCGGTGATCGTGACAGGGATCCTCTTGCTGATTGGGGGCCTGAGCTTCCTGCTCGGGGTTTACCCGGGCATCGGGGTGCTCAGCGTGGTCTTGTTCTTCCTGCCGGTCAGCTTCAAGATGCATAATTTCTGGGCTCTGCAGGATCAGCAGCAAAGGATGATCGAGATGGTGAATTTCACCAAGAACATGGCCTTGATGGGCTCCGCGCTGATGTTTCTGTTGATCGAACGCTGGCCGTTCAGCCTGACCCCCCAACTGTGGCCATAGGAAACTCGGGAGGGGGGGCGGCCTGGAAGGCGGGCGGATGGCCTTCGACCAACGATCGGCCTTGGGGGTTAGGACCGCTGGAGGCGGTCCCTAACCCCCAAGGATTTTTTCTCCCCTCCCCACCACCCTTCGGGCTGTGCGGCGGGAGGGGGCCATCGACGCCGGATGGCGGTTTGCCTTTCTCCTCCCGTGTGTTGCAGGGTTTCGAAAGGAGGGATGGATGGCCTTTTATCTGGTGCGTGCCCGGTTGCGGATGGGGCGTGCGGCGGAGCTGCGGGCCCGGCTGGAGCGTGGGGAGTTCCGAGCCCTACAGCCGTTCGGGCCGGCCCTAACGGCCTCGCTGGAGAACGCCCGTTGGGATCCCGAGGCCGGCGAAGCGGTGTGGGAGGAAGAAGATTACTGCTCCCCGCCGCTGGCTATGGAGCGGGCCGCGGTCCTTGATCATTACTTCGAGGACCTTCGGGTAGAACGGGTGCCGGCGGGGGAAGGTTGGCGTCGGATCGCCGAGCTCCCTGCTTTATGGGATCAGCCGTTCGCGCAGGAGCTCGAGATCCTGCCCGACGAGGGGGAAGGGCCTGTGTGCGATCCCGCCAACGGGTGGTGCAGCGGTTGAGGCTGGCGATCCTGGGGGCGAGCAGGCGCCTTCTGTTTGGGGCCGGGCTTAAATTTGGAGTTTTCGGGGGCTGGGCCGGGGGCCTTCGGCCCAGCCCCCGAAACAATTTTCTCTCCCCTTCCCGCAGCCCGAAGGGCCGCGGGAAGGGGAGAGGGGCCATTCCCTTCCTCACAGGTATGCCGTCTTTAAGTGAAAAGCCCTGCGTTTGGGGTGAGAGTGGTTGCCTTCGTCGCCCAGCAGGTCAACGATGAAGACAGGCCTGCCGCAGGGCCAGCTTGCCAATACTAAGGGAAAGGCTCGGCGGATGAACAGCCTCCCGTGGAGCCAGTGGCTTCCACCCGGGGATGCGCTCCGTCTCCTGGATATCGGTTGCGGGACGGCGGAGGAGGCGGGGGCGCTCATCGCCTCCGGGCGGGTGAGGGATTTCCTCGGCGTCGATCTCGATGAGGAAGCCATCGTGAGGGCACGAGCCCGATGGCAAGGGGCTCGCTTCATCTGCGCCGATGCCGCCCGGCTCCTGCCGGAGCGCGTGGGTCTGTTCGACGTCATCCTCCTTCGGCGGCCGGACCTCCTGGCCCAACCCGGGCGATGGCGGGAGGTCTTCGCGCGGCTGCCCGCGTTGCTTGCCCCGGGGGGCCGGGTGATCGTCACCGTAATCGACGAAGGGGAAGCGCTCCTGGCCCGGCGCTGGCTGGAAGAGGCGGGCCTGTGCCTCCTTCGGGTCGAACCCCTACCGGAGCCTGAAGAGCGGATCCTGCTCGTAGGGGGCTTCGGCGCATCAATGGGGGTGCCCTTTGTGGGCACCCTGTGAATGATGGGGATGCCGATGGCGAAGCAGGCTTTGTCCATGCCGCCCATTCTCAGCGCGCCCACGAATGTTCGAGGTGATCGGTTGTAGGGGTGGGCCTTGTGCCCGCCCGACTTCCCTGGCCTGCCCTATATTCCCAGCGAAACGGATCTCTAAGATGGACTCGGCGAAGGTGGAGATCACCTATTTCACGGATCCTTATTGCTCTTGGTGCTGGGCCACGGAGCCCATGCTTTATCGGATCCGAGAGACGTTCCGGGATCAAGTACGGATCCGTTACGTAATGGGCGGCCTGGTGCGGGATATGGCGGAGTTCTACGACGCTCTCAACAACATCCGCACGCCGGCCCAGGTGGCCCCGCACTGGCGGATGGTCTCGGAGCGCTCCGGGCAGCCGATCGATGAGCGGTTGTGGCTGGAACTGGAGGATCCGCACTTCTCCACCTGGCCCGCCTGTATCGCCATCCGCGCCGCTTTCCTGCAGGGTGAGGTCATTGGGGAGCGGCTCCTGCGACGCTTCCGTCGGGCGGCGTTGACCGAGCGGCGGAACATCTCCCGGCGGGATGAGCAGGAGGCGCTGGCCCGCGAAGTGGAGGGGCTGGATCTGGAGCGGTGGCGGACGGATTTGGAGAACGGGCGGGCGGAGCGGGCGTTCCACGAGGATTTGGAGGAATGCCGGCGTTATGGGGTGACTGGTTTCCCCACGCTGTTGTTCCGCTACATCGGCCGGGTGATGACCCCTGGCGCCCAGCGGCCGGTCCTGGTGATCGGGCATCGCTCCTACGCGACCTATCGAGAGATCCTCCGCCGCCTGGCACCGGCGCTGGAGGAACACCCGCCCCGGGACCCTCTGACCCTACTGGCCGAATACGGTCCGCTGACCACTCGAGAGCTTGCGGAGATCTACGGCCAGGACCAGGAAACCGCGCGGGCGGAGATGGAGCGCTTGGAGCGCGAGGGGAAAGTTCACCGGATCCCGGTCCCGCGGGGGGAGTTCTGGCAGCCGGCGCATCCATTGGCGGGATAGCCCTCCTCTCCCATCCCTTCTTCTACTAGAGGATTCGGGGAGCGGGGCCGTTCCCCTAAGGGCGCCCGGATCTTCAACCCCTCCCGTTCCGCGAACGACGTAGCGCTTGTTGACGAGATCCTAATGGTTGGGGACAATAAACGGCAGCCAGGGGAAACGCGGTGGTCCCTCTGTTCGATCTTTGTGGGGCAATTCCCCTCGCCGCGGGATGAAAGGATGAGGCTAACGATTTTGACCATTGGACATTCCAATCGGAGGTTGGAGCTGTTTCTCGGTCTTCTTCAAGCGCATGGTGTGGAGAAGGTGATCGACGTGCGCCGATTCCCGAGCTCTCGACGGCATCCGCACTTCAACGGTCCTGCGCTGGCCGCCGCGCTGGCCGCTGTCGGCATCGGTTACCGGCACATTCCAGAGCTGGGGGGGCGACGAA
>NZ_JBHOQJ010000052.1:0-3699 GCF_042408365.1 Thermoflexus sp. | reverse complement strand
TGCGGGCCGCCTTCGACGGCCCGCACCCCGCGAAGAAAAAATTACCCCATAGAGGGGCTGCCGAAAAATGCATGCGGCCCGGTCTCGGTCTGGATCCGAGCCGGGCCGCAGCAGGAAAGGAGGGGCCAGGGCAAGCGAACGCCAGTGGAGTGGGCGGCGATGGCGCTGCTTGCAGCTTCATCATAATTAAAGGCAGATCGCCAAAGTAGTGATAAATGTCACAATTTAAAGCTGACATCTCTCATCCAAATTGGGGGCTGCGTTTCTTAGGGGGACTTGCTCTGTTGCAATCAACAGAGGAGGTCCCCCCAACTCGCAGGGACAAGCTTTCGATTCGTGGAATTTCTAGGAGGGGCGGGCACTTACGCGGCCCGCCCCTCCTAAGATGTGGACCAGCCGGAAGGTTGCGTCTACGGCACTCGTGCGGAGCCAGCCCCTCCCCGCGGCCCTTTGGGCCACGGGGAGGGGGAAAGTTGAATGACTTTGGGGTGGGCGGGGCCGATCCGACGGTCTTGCGAATGCCGACAACCGCCCCCTATAGGGCACCCCCAGGGATGCTCCACCCACGTAAGGACAGGCCTTGTGCCTGCCCGCATAGGACGCCCCTTGTGGGCGCCCTTACATAAGGGACGCGGATGCTTCACGCAGGGACGGGCCTTGTGCCCGCCCAGGCCTTATGCCTGCCCGGAGGCGCCCCTTGTGGGTCCCCCTACCCCATCCCATGGCTGGCTACACCCCACCGAAATGCCCCGGGGAAAGATCATCCCCACGCCTTAGAGAGACCACCCGGAAGCGCCTCCTGAACCCGTGGTGCGAATCTGGGGTCGGATGTGCTTACTTCCCCACCGAGGTCACTTCCACCGGGCCAACGCGTTTGCCTTTGAGGACGGCGCGCACGGCATCGGCGAAGCGGTTCAACGTCTCATCGACGACTTCCGGCGTGTGCGCCGCGCACGTGAACCAGGGCTCCCGGGGATCCACCTCAAACATCACCCCGCGCTCGTAGCACGCCAGACCGATCTCTGAATACAGCTCGATGTCACTGCGCATCGTATCCCGGTGATCCCGGGGCGTTCCCTCGAAATTCAAAAGGAAGCTGAACATGTTCGGATGGCCGGAGACCACGTGAGGGATGCCCGCCTCGGTCAGGATCTCGCTGATCCCTTTCATGAGCTGTTCACCGGCCCGCGCGGCCCGCTCCAGCGCATCCGTCGTCTCCAGGACCTCCAGGGTGGCGTCCGCAGCGGCGGTGCCGACCACGTTCCCGTTATACGTCCCGGCATGGGCGACCGCTCCCGGCTCAATGGTCATCATGAGCTCCCGCTTGCCGCCGATGGCCGAGATCGGGAAACCGTTCCCCATCGCCTTGGCATAGGTGACGAGGTCCGCCCGCACGCCGAAGAATTCCTGCGCCCCGCCCCGGGCGATGCGAAAGCCAGTTTTCACCTCGTCGAAAATCAAGACGATGCCGTATTCATCGCAGAGGCGCCGCAGGAAGGGGAGGAATTCTGGGTGGGGTAGGATGGCCGCGCTGTTCCCCAGCATGGGCTCCACGATGATGGCGGCGATATCCCCCCATTTCGCCTTCACCGTCCGCTCCACCGCCTCGAAGTCGTTAAAAGGCAGGGTGATGACCAGATCAGCGATGGCTCGAGGTATGCCCGAGCTGGCGGTGACGGGGATCGGATGACGACGGCTGCCCATCGCCTGCCGGAGGGCCATCGCAGTAGAGAAAAGCAAGTAATCGTGATGGCCATGATACTGCCCTTCGAACTTGATGACCTTCTCCCGCCCCGTGTAGGCCCGAGCGATCCGCAGAGCGTGCATGGTCGCCTCGGTCCCCGAATTCGAGAAGCGAACCATATCCACACCGGTCATGCGGATGATCCGTTCGGCGGCCCGGATCTCCCACTCCGTGGTGGCCGCGAAGATCACACCATCCCGGATCGCCTGGCTGACCCGCTCCACGACGACTGGATGACCGTGGCCCAGGATCACCGGACCATATCCCAGGCGGTAATCCACATAACGGTTGCCATCCAAGTCGTAGATATAAGGCCCTTCTCCCCGGCTCACGACCAAGGTCTGATCATCGCCCCAGTAGCGGAAGTTCGAAGTGACCCCCCAGGGCATTACCTCTTTCGCACGACGAAAGCGTTCACGGGTTTTCGGCCATTGACGCATGGGAACCTCCTGGACATTGGGAATAGATGATAAGACTTAGTAATGCTTCATCCAGATTTGTTTTTTGGGAGTATGCAGGGCAGCCCCTAGCCCCAAAAGGAAACCGCTGAAGAGCGCATTGGGCCATACCCAAAAATCAAATCCGGAAGGAGCAGTAGTTCTCCGTCCACATTCGCCTTGGGGATATGGGATGGAAAGCGTGGATGGCCCCTCCCCCCTTCTCCCTCTCCCCTGTATAGACCAGACACATGGGTAACACTTGTTCAGAGACATGGGTTACATAGGGTGACTCACATATGGCGACTCGTTCCATGGCGCAGATCAATACACGCAATGGGCTGCTGACAGAAGAATACAACGTATTCCCCATCCTGATCCGCGGGTCGCAGGCAGACCGGCTAGTGCCGGAAGGCTTTCCCCACCCGAAACTCCCGGTTCTGAAACGAGATCCGGCCCGAGCTATCCACCTTCCGGACGATCTCCCCAGGTTCATACCCAATGGGCGGCAGCTCCTCCGGATAGGGTCGGGGACTGGGATGATATCGGCTCGCCGGCGGCTGCATGCCCAAGGCTTCGTGAGGACGTTCCCGGTTGTAGAGATTGCGCCAGCCCGTGAAGATCTCCTGCCCATCCGCCAGCCCCGAGCCCGTATATTGTTCCAGAACTTCCTCCTGCAACGTGCGATGCAGGCGCTCATCTTTGCCCAGGGTCTGGGGGTGGTAGGGGCGCGAGTGGCAGACCCGGATCCCCAGACGGATCCACCATACCGTCAACAGGGTATAGCCGTGGTTGGTCCCATCCCCCCACGGGGGCCCGTTATCCACCAAAATCCGCTCCGGCAGGCCATATTCCCGGAAAGCCTGGATCCACCAGGCCCGCACGGTGGCTTGGGTCTCATTGGGACACGCCCACAAACCCAACAGATACCGCGCGGGGTCATCGATCAGGGTGAGCGGATGGCAATATCCCCCCTCCTCCAGAGGGAAATAGCCCTTGAAGTCCATTTGCCACAAGGCATTGGGCGCCGCCGCCTCGAAGCGTTCCCAGGGCCGATGCTTCGAAGCCTCGTCGGGGTCGATGGAGCCGTGCCGCCGCAAGATCGCCGTGACGGTGTTGGGGCTGGCCGGGGCCACCTGTCCGTGGGCCAGGAGCCCATTTTGGATCTTCCGGCCTCCCCAGGTGGGGTGGGCTTGGCGGACCTCCCGCACGGCGGCTTCCAGCGCGGGTGGGCTACGGCGAGGGCTGGAATGAGGGCGTCGGGAGCGATCTTGGAGCCCTTCCCACCCCTCCGCGGGATACCGCTGGAGCCATTGATAGGCAGTTTTTCGGCTGATGCCAAAGCGCCGGCACAGGGCTTGAAGGTTGGCTCCTTCTTGCAAGGCCAAGTGTACGAACTCAGCCCGAAGGGACAGCATGGTGCACTCCTTCCAGGGCACGTCCCACCTCCGCATCAGGTGTCGTGCCCCTATCGTATCCAGTGTTACCCATGTCTCTGAACAAGTGTTACCCATGTAT
>NZ_JBHOQJ010000089.1:0-12155 GCF_042408365.1 Thermoflexus sp. | reverse complement strand
CCCCCCCGCCCACCCCAAAATCCCCCAGATCCCCCATTGGAGGGAAGGAACGCGTTTGGTCCGCAGTCCGGCAAGCACGCCTCGATCACTTACTTCAAGTATAACACTGACCTCCGCGACCAAGTGAGCGAAAGCCGCGGCGGACCTCGCAGACCTTCCCAATCCGGCGCGTTCCGACGATGGCCCCATCCAACGGATCCGGGGTGCAGGCGATGCGGGCCTTTCGGAAGGAGACGGTGGGAAGGGGCTGCGTGCAGCCTGTCCATCCCCGTTGGTCAAGGACTGGAAGGAGGGAGCTCCTCGGAGGCTTAGTGCGACGGTCGAGCAGGGCCCTCATGACGGTAGGGAATCGGGATGTATTCTACCGAGGGACGCCTCGGGGCCGCTTGAGGGAACATCTCCATCAGGTGATAGATCTCATCGGGCAACCCAACCCGAACCGGGAGCCCCAACGCCTGAGCTTCCCGAACCGAGATCGGGTAATCATGAGTCCAACGGCCGCTGCTTAAGGCTTCCGCGATCGCCGTTGCTCGCTCCGGCTCCATCCCGTTGGCCGTCAGCAGCTCGATCACCGTGGAGCGCACCTGATGCATCGCCTTGCGCGCGATATCCGCCAGGATGAGCGTCTGATCGTCGATGTTCGCCAGCGGCTTGGTCTCCACCACCTTCAGGATGGACGCCGCCGGATACTGGCCCAGCTGAGGGTCCACCGGGCCCAGCACGGCGTTCTCATCCATCACGATCTCATCCGCCGCCAGCGCGATCAATGTTCCGCCGGACATCGCGTAGTGAGGGATGAACACAGTGACCTTCGCCGGATGCCGAACCAGCGCCTGAGCGATCTGCTCAGCCGCCAGAACCAGCCCGCCCGGGGTATGGAGGATCAGATCAATGGGCATATCCGGGGGGGTCAGCCGGATCGCCCGGAGCACCTGCTCGGAATCCTCAATGTCAATGTAACGGGAAAGCGGGAGACCGAAGAACCCAATGGTCTCTTGGCGATGGATCATCGTGATCAGGCGGGTACCCCGCCGGCGCTCGATTTGACGGATCAGCCGGGCTCGGGCCTCCTCCAGGAGCCGCCGCTGCATGGCGGGGAACATGGCGCTGAAGATCAGGAAGATCCAGAAGAGGTCGAAGATGCTCATGACTTCATCCCTCCTCAGGGATCAGCCCCCAGGCTGCCGCACGACAGACAGGACATGCCCGGCCAGCCGGTGGGCCGCCGCGGCCAGGGGGCTATTGGGATGGCTCATGGTCAGAGGCGTGCCCTGAGCCAGCGCCACGGCCTGATTCGAGTCAAACGGCACCGTCAGCATGGGCGTCCGGCCTAATGCCCGCTCGATCGCCTGAGGATTCAACGTGCCCGGCCCTGCAGCGTGATTGATCACTACCTGTGTCCGCTCCAGCGGGATCCCCACCGACTGAAAGACACGCAACGTCATCACGGTCGTCTGCAGAGCCCCAACCTCGGGGCACATCACCAGGAAAATATGATCCGCGTGCTGACAGAAGGAGAGGCCGAGGGGGACTAAGGTGGAGGGCCCATCGATCACCACAAAGGTGAAACGCTCCCGTAGAAGGTTCAACGTTAGGCTCACCAGCGAATCATCCACCGCCTCGGTGACCGGCATCAGCGGAGCAGGGAGCAAACTGAGCCTGGTGGGATGAGTCATTAAATAGGTCTCCAGGCTCTCCTTAGAGCCTCCCTCCTGCCACCAATCCAGCCAGGAAGTCCGTGGGGCGATCCGAAGATGCAGCCCGGCGTGGCCGGAGTTCAGACTGGCATCCCACAGGACCGTGGGGCCGTTGCGAGCCAGCGCCAGCGCGGTGTTCACCGCCAGGGTGGTGGTCCCCGTTCCTCCGCGAAGGCCCAGGAAGAGCACCACCGGGCTCTGTCCGCCTACTCGCCGGCGTCGGTTCAGCACCTCCTGGACACGATCCAGAAGCTCCTTCTGGGAAATCGGCTTGGCCAGGTAATCATCCGCGCGGGCCGCCAGAGCTGCCTCTCGATCCACCGGCTGCCCCCGGGCGGTGAGGACTAGAACCGGCGTGTCGTTGACCAAGGGATCGTTTCGGATGGCCTGCAGCACCTGGAAGCCATCGATCTCCGGCATCATCAGGTCCAGGATCACCAGATCCGGCTGCAGCTGGCGGGTCTTCTCGATCCCGTCCGCGCCATCGGCGCTGGTGAACACTTCGAACCCGGCCCGTTCCAGCATCAGACGGACCATCTGAAGGAGCTCCACATCATCATCGATCACCAAGATACGGGTCATCCCTGAGCCACCTCTCCGCTCAGTGAGAACAATCCGATGAAATCCCGATTCACAAAAATCAGTTCGCCGGCGAAGATCACCTCGGGCCGCTCGCTCATCACCGCTTTCGCATTCATAACTGGGATGAATCGTTCCACATTCGTCACCAGGAGGGCGTGTAGATCAGGACGGCCGATGAATTCAATGGTCCCCTCGATCTCGAAGCCCGGGATGGTAGCGAACACGCCATACACCTTGCGAGAGCCATATGCTGGGGAGATCGCCTTAAGGGCCAGCTCAACCCCCACATTGATGATGGCCAGCGTGATATGATTCTTACTCAGGATAGCAGACCCAAAGCTCTTGAGGATGCGGGCGGGTTCTTCCAGCCGAGAGAGGAACACTGCTTCCAGGGGGATAAAGGAGGTGCGCACATCGTTCAAGACATCCCCCAGGACCCGACCTCTCAACACCATCTGGGCAGAGATCCGATGAGTGGGAGTCAGAAAATCAACAGTGATCGTCCCCGTTCGGATTCCAGGCTGTGTCATGGGAAGGCCCCTTTCCTTAAATGAAACCGCGATGGGCTTGCCCAATCCGCCAATCCGGGCCCATTATAGCTGTGAATGCGGAAAGTTGCAGCCCGCCCAATCGGTTCGTCGGGCGTTCCCTCAGCTCCAGGAGGGTTGCTCCCACCGCCCCCTGGATGTCCAGCGCTTAGCCCTACCCTCTCCGCCCTTTCCATAGCTCGGAAAGCCGAGGAAACGCTCCTCAGTAAAGAATACCGCTAAAACAGAGGCCTGGGGCGCAGACGAAGCCCGCACCTCAGGCCTCTGTTCTTTCCTTAATTTGATGTTCATCCAATTTGGGGATATGTGATGGAGGAGCCGTTTGTAGCGCTTCTCCCATCTTTGTTTTTGAGGTATGCAATAGGGAAAACCGATGACCCCCAGCCCCCAAAACTCTCAAGGAAATTGCTTAAAAGCGCATTCAGTCGTATCCAACAACAACACGCCTCCGGCCTCTTTCGCTATCCGGACTCCAGCACCTTCTCACCAGCGGGCTTAAGGATCGCCCGATGGAAGTAGAACGCCAGGGAGGTCGAAGCGCTGATCTCCAGCTCCTCCACCGCTGGCAGAAGATAAGGGACCGCGATCCAACGCACCATCCGCCCCATAGCAAACGCCGGTTGGAACCCCAGCGCTCGTAAGGCTTCCGTCAGGCCAGCGTTTTCCCAACGAACCTGTACGTAAACCGGATGCCGCCAGCGGGTGCCCAAATCCGCCAGGGTTTGCGCCAGCGCAAGCAGCGGGCGCTCCTGCGCGCTCCGAAGCTCCTCCACCCAGGCTCCCCGTGCGCCCCGATACAGCGCCCATGGGGAAACCCGGATCCCAGGCTCGCGGCCCGCCAGGGCCTCGAACGCCCGTTCCACCACCTCCGCAGAGCCCGACCACACCATATAACGACGGGTTCGCTGGAAACCCAGGCGGCGCAGGAGGGCCGGCCGGAGCTCATCCAACGCCACCTCGGCCACCAGCCGCCGGATCCTGCGAGCGGCGGCCCACTCCACAACCGCATGGAAAATCGCCTCCCACCTGGCGATGGCCTCCCGCTCCGAGAGCGCCGGGGCTGGGGCCATCCACAGCAGGCGTGCCTCCTCCTTATCCCGCCGATACCTCAACTGCAGGAAACAGGATCCGCCGCGATCTGAAAGCGTGAGCACCGGCATCAGGTCTGGGAAGAAGAGGGAAGCGGTGGCGGCCTCGATCGGATGGAAGCGCTCCACCCGCGCCGCGCGTTCATCCAGATATAGGCTGTTCCCGATGGCCGCCAGAAAACGGGGGCCATCCCTCATCCGGAGAGCTCGGATCATCGGCCGGAAGCCTGGCGAACGATTTCGAGGAAATATTGGTGGAACCGCAGATCGTCGGTCAGCTCAGGATGGAAAGCGGTGGCCAGCAGATGCCCCTGTTGAGCGGCCACGATCGTTCCATCCTCCAGGCGGGCAAGGACTTCCACGCCCGGCCCCACCGCTTCGATCACCGGGGCTCGAATGAACACCGCATGGAAGGGCCGAGGGTCCCCCAGCCGAGCCAGAGCGGGGATCTCCAAGTCCACTTCGAAGCTGTCGATCTGACGGCCAAAGGCGTTTCGTCGCACCTGGATATCCATCAGGCCCAAGATCGGCTGGGGGCGGCCCGCGTCCTTGGCCAGGAAAATCATGCCGGCGCATGTGCCCCAGATCGGCACGCCGGCCTCCGCCATTCGACGGATCGGCCCTAACAAGCCGTAGCGCTCCGCCAGCGCTCCAATGGTGGTGCTCTCCCCCCCAGGAACGATCAAACCCTCCACGCCTTCCAGATGCGAGGGGAGACGGACATCCACCGTCTCCACCCCCAGCCGGCGGAGCACCTGGTGATGCTCCAGGTAATCTCCCTGCAAGCCCAGCACCCCGATCTTCACCATGCACCTCCCGGATGTAGTGCTTGGTTCTTATCCTTTGGGGATCTTCAGGGGTTAGGGGCCGCTGAAGGCGGCCTTAACCCCCGAAGGATTTCTTCCCTTACTCTCCACCGCCCTTCGGGCTACGGAGAGAGGCGGGCGTCCGCCCCTCCACCGCATGCCCTCCAAACTTTAGGAACGAGGAAAACCCCGAACACTCGCCAAGGGCGCTTGACCATCCTCTCGAACGAACTTTCTACCATCCGCGCAAGGCCAGGCGTTGAGCTTCCGTGAGCTGCCGAACATCTATGCCGTACATCGGCTCACCCAGATTGCGGCTGACCATCGCCAGGATCTCCGGCTCCTGCCAGTAGGTCACCGCCTCCACAATTGCCCGCGCCCGCTTGTAGGGGTTCTCGCTCTTAAAGATCCCACTTCCCACAAACACGCCATCCATCCCCAGCCACATCATCAGCGCTGCATCGGCAGGGGTGGCGATCCCACCTGCCGCGAAGAGGACAACAGGCAGCCGCCCAAGGCGTTTGGTTTCCAGGATCAGCTCATACGGGGCCCCGATCTCTTTGGCATAGGCCACCAACTCTTCCTCCCCCATCCCTTGGATCCGCCGGATGGCGCCCATGATCGCCCGGGCGTGGCGCACCGCCTCGACCACGTTCCCGGTCCCGGCCTCTCCCTTGGAGCGGATCATCGCTGCCCCTTCAGCGATCCGACGTAGGGCCTCCCCGAGATCGCGGGCTCCGCAAACGAAGGGGACCCTGAACTCCCACTTGTTGATGTGATATTGCTCGTCCGCAGGGGTCAGAACTTCGGACTCATCGATGAAATCCACGCCGAGGGCTTCCAGGATCTTCGCCTCCATATAGTGGCCGATGCGGCACTTCGCCATCACCGGGATGGTCACCGCCTCCATGATCTCCAGGATCTTCTCAGGATCCGCCATGCGGGCCACCCCCCCCTGGGCCCGGATATCCGCGGGGACCCGCTCGAGGGCCATCACGGCGACGGCCCCCGCTTCCTCAGCGATTTGAGCCTGTTCCGCATTGGTGACATCCATGATGACGCCGCCCTTCAGCATCTGGGCCAAACCCCGTTTCACCGTCACGGTCCCATAAGCGCGTCGAACCTCCCTACTCATCGTTGACCTCCTCCGGAGTCTCGGCATGGAGTAGGAGTTGCACTATGCCGCTTGGATGAGCCCTGGGTCTTTATTCCGCGCTGTTCCCCAGCGCGGACAAGAAGCCTGCCCCCAGGAAAGCAGCTTCCCTGCCGTGCCTCAGCTTCTTCTATTTTAACTCAAGATCCCGATAATCTCCTGGCGGGGCGTGGGATGAGTCCGTGGCCTCGCGCATGCGGACAACTCGCCCTCCCGGGCATCCACAAGAGGTGCCCCTACCCCATCCCAGCGGCCCCTGTAACGAAGATGTGGGGGCAGGCCTTGTGCCCGCCCCGATACGACCCTTCCAGGCCTTGGGCTTGCCCCAAGACACCCGCAAGGGGTGCCCTACACCATCCCATGGCCAACCTGAAATCCGCCGGGAAATCCACCCCAGCACCGACTCAGGGAAGCCGGGAGATCCTCCCTCTCCTCCCCAGCGGCCTCAAGGCGGCGGGGACAGAGCAGTTCCGTCTGCCCGATCCTGCTTTTGACAGCGAAGGGGCGCTCGTTTCCTCGAATCGAATCTTAGAAGAACGCCTCAGCGATTTGCGCTAAGATAAGTTAAGAGGCACTGGTGAACCGCCCGCATCATCCTGGGGATTAAGAGATGATACACCGTGCGCATCATTGAGCGCTTTGTCCATTTTAACATTGGGGTTTTCGGGGGCTGGGGCGATGACCAAGAACGGGCGCTCAGGCGCCCTACTCCAAACAGCCCCCGGCCCAGTCCCCAAGGACCCCTACGGGGAACGGCTGGAAAGGGCATTCGGTCCGATCGGGGGCGAGCCGGTCGCCTTCGGCGCCCGGCTTGCCCCCCAAACCCTCAAGGAACCCAAACCGAACATCCAATGTGGATGAAGCACGAGCTTCCAGAGGAGCGAGCGCCTTATGAAAGAAGAGAGCGAACTGGGGCGGATTGAGGTGCTGCCATCCGCGATCGCAACGATCATCGCCCAGGCCCTTATGCAATGCTACGGGGTGGTTGGGTTGGCTCCGCACCGCATGACCGACGCGGTCGCCAACTTCTTCGCTCCGGATGCCCGACGAAGCATCGAGATCCGGGAACGGCCGGACGGCCTGGTGATCGATGTTTATCTCATCCTGGCGCATGGGGTTCGCTTGATCGCTGTCGCCCGCAGCGTACAGCACACCATCAAATACCATGTAGAGAAAATTGTGGGCCTGCCGGTGGCCGAGGTGAATGTTCATATCCAGGGCTTGCGACCGCAGCGATAGCAGGGGGATGTACGGATCGCCCCCCATCGCTGCTTTCAAATCTTCCATAGGAGGAAGCTGTGGAATTGGATGTGGATCAGGCTTCACGACGCTCCCTCCAGGCGGTAGATGGGCCGACGTTCAAACAGATGATCCGGGCTGCGTTGCTCTGGCTTCGCCGCCACCACGAGCTGGTAAATGCTATGAATGTGTTCCCGGTCCCAGATGGCGACACCGGGACGAACATGTTGCTGACGATGGAGGCGGCCTGGCGGGAGATCGCCGACATGCCGGATCAGGAAGTGGGAGCGCTGATGCAGCGGGTAGCCCATGGGGCCCTGATGGGCGCTCGAGGGAATTCCGGGGTGATCCTCTCTCAGATCTGGCGGGGGATGGCTCAGGTCATCAACCATCGCCCGGCGATCACGGCGGAAGACCTCGCCCTCGCCCTTCAGGAAGCGACACGCACCGCTTATCGTGGGGTGATGAAGCCCGTTGAGGGAACCATTCTCACCGTGATCCGCGAGGCCAGCGAGGCGGCGCTGGATAGCATGCGGCAGGGCGGGGATTTTATGGAGGTGATGGAACAGGTCGTCCGCCGGGCCGGCGAGGCCGTGCGACGCACCCCGGATTTGCTTCCCATTCTGAAAGCGGCGGGGGTGGTGGATTCCGGCGGACAGGGACTCTATCTGATCCTGGAGGGGATGCTTCGCTATCTGAAGGGGGAGCCTGTGGAGCTGGAGGAAGCTCCGATGGCCGTCCAGGCTCCCTCAGGTGCCCGGGCGACCGAAGCGTTGGAGCCCGGATCGGAGGGCTATGGCTACGACGTCCAGTTCATCCTGGTGGGCCGTCATCTGGATGTAGAGCAGATCCGCCGCGACCTGGAGGCGATGGGCGATAGCGTCCTGGTTGTCGGCGACGCGAACACAGTCAAAGTCCATTTGCACGTCCACGATCCCGGGCGTCCATTAAGCTACGCGATCCGGTGGGGCAGCCTGCGGGATGTCGTGGTGGAGGATATGCAGGCCCAATATCAACGCTTCATCGAGGAACGGGCCCGCGCTCCAGAGATCGCTTTCCCTTCCGGACAGCCCGGACCGGTCGCCACTGTCGCTGTGGTTCCGAGCGAAGGATGGGCCCGGATCTTCCTCAGTCTGGGGGTCAGCGCGACCCTGCGCGGCGGGCAGACGATGAACCCCAGCGCCCAGCAATTCGTAGAGCTCCTCAAAGCGCTGCCCACCGATCAGGTGATCGTGCTGCCCAATAACCCCAACGTCGTGCTGACCGCCCGCCAAGCGGCCGAATTGGTTCCGGATAAGCGCGTGGAAATCCTTCCCACCCGCACGCTGCCTCAAGGCGTGGCCGCCATGGTCGCATACCGCGCCGAGGCGGACCTGGAAAGCAACCTACAAGCGATGGCGAGGGCGGCGCAGCTGGTGCGCAGCGGCGAGATCACCCGGGCCACACGCGATGTGGAATTAGAAGGCGTCGCGGCCCGCCACGGGCAATGGATCGGGCTGGTGGACGACCACCTGGTGGCCGCGGGGGATGAGTTGGCGGAAGTGGTCCGGAGGACCCTCGAGGCGATGGGGATCGCTTCCGCCGAATTGCTGACCCTTTATGTAGGGGCGGAGGCGGATCCTGAACAAACAGCCCAGCTGGTGGAGATGCTCCGCTCCAGTTATCGCGATCAACAGATCGAAGTGGTGGAAGCTGGACAACCTTACTATCCTTATCTTCTGAGCGTGGAATAGTGCTTCATCCATTGTTGTTTTGAGGATATTGGGGGCGAGCCCGGACGCCTTCGGCGCCCGGCTCGCCCCCAAACCCCCAGGGGACCCAAACCGAGAACCTAATCTGGAAGAAGCGGTGGTTACTGCTCTATCCGTATGGGTTTTGGGGCTCTGAGGTGCTGGCATCTTGATGCGCCCCTTGGTGCCGATTCGAAATCGGCCTATCGAGGCACTCCCGCGCCGGGCGTTCGCCCCCGTTGACGCGGGGCTTCGGCCGGCGAAGGTCGATCATCGGCTGCCGGCCCGGACAGGGTAACCTCCAGTCAGCGCCTGAATAGCTACCCTAAAGTTCGCGATTAGGGGGAGGGAAATCGATCCATGCCGATACGGGTGCTTGTGGATAGCGCGGCGCTGCTGAGCACAACGGATCCGCCCAACGACCTTCTGGTTCGGATCCCATTAACCATCCGAGTGGATCATCAAACCTTTCGGGATGGGATCGATGAGATCCCGGCGGAGCTATGGCCGCCCGCAGATCGAACGAAGGGATTCGCGTTGGAAGTGCCGACAGAAGAGGAACTGCGGGCGCTTTATACCCAACTGGCTCCCAGCACCTCGGCCATCATCGCCGTCTTGCACTCTGGCCGGCTCTCCCCGCTGGTGGCCCGAGCCCGGGCCGCGGCTTCGGCCGTGCTGGGCCGGTGCCCGGTCCATGTGATCGACACCCAGACCCTGGGGATCGGCCAAGGTTGGATCGCTGAGGCGGCCCTGCGCCTGGCCGCCCAAGGCCAATCCGCCTATGAGATCGTCCGGCTTCTACGAGGGATGCTCTCGCGAATTTACACCGTCTTCGTTACCGAGAGCCTCGAAGCGCTGGAGCGCAACCGATTGTTGAGCAAAACCCAGCGCATCCTGGGAACCATGCTGGGGATCCGCCCATTTTTGATGATGGAGGACGGGGCCCTGCTTCCCTTGGAGAAAGCCCGTTCCACAGAAAAAGCCCTGGAAAAGCTCATCGAATTCGCGGCGGAGTTCTCCCGAGCGGAACGAGTGGGGGTCCTCTATGGACCGGCGCGCACGCCTCAGGAAGCCCATGCGTTTGCGCAGCGTTTGCAGGAAGCGATGCAGGCCCGGGAGCTCGTGGTTCGCCCGTATGGCCCCTCGCTGGCTGCATGGATCGGCTTCGATGGACTTGGGGTGATGATCAAAGAATAACTCGGTTTTGGGGATAGGCCGTGGAGGGATCCGGTCGTCCCATCCCTCGCCCTCCCCTCCCGGCGGCCAAATCCCCACGAGTGATAATAATGCGGAAAAAGCACTCGGCTGCCTGTTCACTTCCCAAAGGGAGGAACTCTCCGATGCTGTCTCGCCTGCTTTCCGCAGTGATCGTCCTCTCGCTGCCGGCCGTGTTGCTTCTACTGAACGTCCGGCTGCTGATGAATGACTGGTTCATCCGCTTAGAATACGCACGGCCCGATTTCCCGCCGGATCTCTATGGGATGAGCCCAAAGGAGCGGCTGGAATTGGCCCTCACGGGCCTCCGCTCCGTCACACAGCCGCCGGGGGCGAGCATCCTGCGGGAGGTCCGCTTTGCCGATGGACAACCCGCCTTCAACGAGCGGGAGATCCGTCACATGCAGGACGTGTATGTCTTACAGGGGATCGCCTTTCGGATCGGCTTGATCTTGGCCCTGGTGTTGATCGGTGCATGGGCATGCCTTTGGTTTTCCCCCGCCACCCACCGGTTGGCCTGGCAAAGCCTGAACTGGGGAGGTCTTCTGACCCTCGGGCTGGTCTTGGGGATCCTGCTGGGCTTCCTGTTCAGCTTCGATGCCGCGTTCACTCTGTTCCACCGGATTTTCTTCGAGGGAGACACCTGGCTTTTCCTGCCTACCGACACGCTGATCCGGCTCTATCCGGAGAAATTCTGGTTTGATGCCGCCGTATGGATCGGCGGGCTCACCTTACTGGAAGCGATCGCGCTGATCCTTCTTGCGCGCTGGCGGCTCTCCATGAGCTAGCGGAAAAGCGGTGACGCCGTCCCCGCTCCCCTTGCGGCGAAGCCGCATAGGGGAAGAATTTCTAGATGTGGGAGAAGCACTACCGGAAAAGTTGCCGTTTTTGTTAAACTTCAAGCGGCCTCGGTGGCCGCCCCAACGGATGTGGCTGATCTTCCATTGGGGGCGAGGCACCCATGCAGGGGCACCTCTTGTAGGTGCCCCTACCAACGTCCAAGGGATGTCCTGAAAACCCATCCAGGTGAGACACCCCATGCGCATCCTGATCACTGGCGCCGCTGGCTTCATCGGCTCCCATCTCTGCGATCGCTTTCTCGCTAATGGTCATGAGGTGATCGGAGTGGATAACTTCTTGACCGGGACCGCGGATAACATCGCCCATCTGATCGGGCATCCACGTTTTCGGTTTATCCGCCACGACGTCACCCATTTCCTCTACGTGGAAGGGCCGCTGGATGCGGTGCTTCACTTCGCCTCGCCGGCCAGCCCTGTGGACTATCTGAAATACCCCATTCAGACCCTGAAGGTCGGGGCCTTGGGGACCCATAACACCTTGGGCCTCGCTCGGGTGAAGGGAGCCCGTTATGTGCTGGCTTCCACCAGCGAGGTCTATGGGGACCCTCAGGTCCACCCCCAACCGGAAACCTACTGGGGCCACGTCAACCCCATTGGCCCGCGCGGGGTCTATGATGAGGCCAAGCGATTCGCAGAGGCCATGGTCATGGCCTACCATCGAGTCCACGGCCTGAACACCCGCATCGTGCGCATCTTCAACACCTACGGCCCCCGCATGCGCCTGGATGACGGCCGGGTGGTGCCGAATTTCATCGGCCAGGCCTTACGAAGGGAGCCCTTGACGGTCTACGGCGACGGCATGCAGACCCGCAGCTTTTGCTATATCGATGATCTCGTGGAAGGGATTGTCCGGCTCCTCGAGATTGAGGAGCACGAACCGGTGAACTTGGGGAACCCGGAGGAGGTCAGCATCCTCACCTTCGCGGAGATCATCAACCGCCTCACGGGGAACCCGGCCGGGATCCGCTTCCTCCCGGATCGCCGGATCCCCGGGGATCCCCAACGCCGCTGCCCGGATATCACGAAGGCCCGTCAGCGCTTGGGGTGGAGCCCCCAGATCCCTTTGGAGGAGGGGCTGCGGCGGACGATCCGGTGGTTCGAGGAGCGGCTGAAACCCCGTAACCGGTGATTTGTGGCCAAGGAGGCCGGGCGGCACGATGAGGGGTTGAATCTGCTGCGCCACCGAGGTGAAAAGGATATGGGGGAGATTTCCTGTAAGTGGCGGGCCGCTTACGCG
>NZ_JBHOQJ010000087.1:0-25717 GCF_042408365.1 Thermoflexus sp. | reverse complement strand
GGCCGGTGTGGGGGTCGGACCGGTCATGGCTTGAACGCGTGGAATCCCGATTGAGGGATTGAAACTCTGTATTGGCTCAAGTGAACCGACCCGAAAGACCGTTAGCTTGAACGCGTGGAATCCCGATTGAGGGATTGAAACATCTCGTGAACCTGCTTTTGGGGCTCAGGGGCTCATGGATGCTTGAACGCGTGGAATCCCGATTGAGGGATTGAAACGCCATCATCGGGGCGACCGGGTCGGGCAAGACGGTTCTGGCGAGCTTGAACGCGTGGAATCCCGATTGAGGGATTGAAACTCCACGACCGCCGGCGGCGCTACGATCATCGAGAGGTGATCGCTTGAACGCGTGGAATCCCGATTGAGGGATTGAAACCTGGTTCTCGATCTCGATCTCCCGATCGGGGATGGCGGCTTGAACGCGTGGAATCCCGATTGAGGGATTGAAACGTGTAAAAATCCACTCGGAGAATGGATAGCCCACCACCGCTTGAACGCGTGGAATCCCGATTGAGGGATTGAAACTCCAAACTGCGCGAGCGCGTGGAGCGTGCGCTGCAGGCGCTTGAACGCGTGGAATCCCGATTGAGGGATTGAAATGCCTCTGGCCTTCCGGTCATACCAGAGCCACACGCCCACCTTGAACGCGTGGGATCTCAGTTGAAGATTGGAAGAATGCTCTCCAGTGAACTTGCGGTGGAAAACATAAAGAATAGATTTTCACGGCGCGTTCCCAGGGGCAGGGCTGCGGCATGTCAGACATCGCCGGGTATAAGTTTCAACAGAGCATGATTCATGTGATAGCCACGAGATTTTGTCGGGAGCGATCTAAAATGCGAACTGATGAGAAGCTTGTCTTTGAACTATTGCGTCATGAGGGGGGGCGATCGACCGCCTCGCGGCTGCAGGCTATTGCGATCCGCAGACGGATCTTCCCGCCGCGAACGGCCCGTAGTCGGCTTTTCTCCGCCCTCTATCGTTTGATGGAGCGAGGATGGGTCCGACGGGTGGGCGCGTTAGCCCTATCGTTCCGCCGTGGGTGCCGTCGCATCGTCTTGTGGGAGATCGACCGCATGAGGTTGGAATCCGAGGCCTTTCCCGAAGGGGAGATCAGCTTGGACACAGAGAAGACGGACTAAGAGATCTACCTACGCCTGATGCCTCTCCGATAATGCCTCCCAGATGCTGAACGGGGCCGATTTGGCAGGTCAGCGGATCCTTCGCCCGAGCGCCGGGGGCATAGCAGATATAGGCCGGCCGGATATGCATCCCAAAACGGTCGACCGCCGTAGTCTCCCGACTCACCAACAGCTCAATCTGACCTCGGATCCCCCTGACGGCGCGCTAGGTCCTCCCGCCTTGAATCTCATCGTCCTCACAATCGACCGCTAAGACGTGAGCGGTAAGAGGCTGTCCTGCCCCGAGGGTGAGAACCACCTCGCCACCATGTTCCTCCCACGAGATCTCCTCAATAGCTTGGCCCGATGACCTCACCGCTTGAGGGGGATCATAGAGGTGATGTTCTGCCACTTGATTTGGTTATCAGACACTTTCTGATTAGGAACACTGAAATCGGTCAGAGCGGGAGTCGAACGTGGCCGGGGTGAAATAGACGATGTGGCCGGGCTGCAATTCCTGGGCGTGGACCAACAAGGGAGGCTGCTCGTTCCAGGGGTTGACGGACTGGAAATGGCGGCGACGGCCTGTCGGTTGGACGCTCTGGGCAAGAACCACGTAGGGATACCACACCGTATACATAGCCCGCGTCTCACGGAGCGAAAACGATCAATACCGACGCTGAAGCGCCTGGAGGATCCGCTCCCAGTGTCCGAGAACCCGCAGGGGGAACGTCAGCTGACCCAGCCAGAGCTCCTCGAGGGGCACCGGACCCATCCGGGGGACGTCCTGCATCCCATAACGGGCCAGCAGGACCAGGTTCCAAGCGATGGCGGCCAGGCTGAGCGCTACAACCGGACGCAGCCCCCACCGGCGCCGGACGGCCTCGAAGAGCGCGGCCAGGCCCAGCCCGAAGGCCGGAACCAGCCCGATGAGCAGGCGGGGGCCGAAGGCCGCCGCGCCGGACCACGCGCTCCACGACCCCACCAGATACACCTGGGCCAGCCATTGGGCGAGCGCCAACCGGGCCCACGCCGGCTGGAGCTCCCTCAACGGCCCGATCAGCCCGATGAGCGCGAAAACGGCGATCGGCGTCCACACGAACAAACCCCGGTCCGTGGAGAACAGCACGTCAAAGAAGTGCGGAGAGCGCCAGTCGAAGGATCCCGCCCCGGCGACGGCGTACGGGTTCCCCACGATCCACGACCCGAACACCACCCGCCAGACGATCATCTGGGGCAGGAAGCCGATCCCCGCCCCCAGCCCGAACCCTAACAGCCGTGCGAGCCCTTCCCGGGGCGCGCGAGCGAGATGCCCCAAATCCTCCAAAGCTGGCCAGAGCACCAGCGTGGCGTTCTGATAGCGCACGCTCGCTGCCAGGCCCCCGATCAGCCCCAACCGAAACCGGGATCGCAGCCCTGCAGGCGGGGATCCGGCCCACTCCCTGAGAAACAGCGCGTTGACGAAGAAATCCACGGCGTGGGCCATCAAGGGGTGAGCCGACATGTAAAAGACCAGCGGCGAGGCCAGCCCCGCGGTGATCGTCCCCCAACAGGCGGCGGCCGGCGGGACGACCCGACCGGCCATCCGCCGGAGGAGCTCCAAACCGAGCAACGCGTAAAGGGCCGACCCCAACGCCGTGAGCGCCAGGTAGGGCGCGCTGTAGCCGTCGGCGGGGATCGGGATCCCCAGTCCGTTGGCGATCCGGACCAGGAGGTGGGCGGCGAGGAAGAACGGGGACCACAGCAACGCCGTCCCCACCGGCCACTCGTTGATCCGATACCCGGTCGGCGAGCGCCCTCGCTCCGAAAGATAGCCGAAGCGCGCGAACTCGTCGCTGACGTCCAGGCTCCCTTGGATCACCGCCGAGCGCAGCCACGCGTAATAGGCGACGGTGTCCATCCCGTGGAGCTGGGGACGGAAGAGGAGGAGCAGCACGCCGGCCCAGGCCGCAAGGAGGGCCATCCGATGGCGCCGCTCCCTCATCCCCGCTCCCCCCAGAGCAGGATCCACATCCCCAAGGTCCCAAGGGTGGCCAGGTCCAGCAAGGGGGTCCAACCGACGAAGGCGTGCCAGGCCCAGCCCCACAGGGCCACCGCGCCGGCGCTCGCCGCCAGGGCCACCCGCCACCGCCGGGGCCGCTGGCCGGCGCGGGAAAGCAGCGCCGCCAGGGCGACGCTGAGCACGGTGCCGTGATGGTACCACGTCCCCGGGTTGGCCAGGAAGGCCGTGGCCAACACCCACCCGGCCCGGGTCGCGAAATCCCCCCGCGGACGCCCCGGCCGCCCCAGCCCGGCCAATGTGCATAGGAGCAAGAGCCCCCCCAGGGCGATGCCAACCCATCGGGCCGCCTCGGGGGCATCGGCCAAGGCGAACCCGTAAGGGTGTCGGGTCAGCCAGCGGGTGGCGAGGGAGGGGAGGTTCTGGGCCGGTGGGTATGGGATGCCGAAGGCGGGAAGATCGCTGTGGAGAAAGCCCAGCGCCGGCGCCCCGAAGGCGAGGGCGCTGACCCCCACGGCGAGGGCCAGGCCGAGGAGCAGCCCGGCCAGGGCCCGCCACCGGCCCTCCCAGAGCAGCAGGCCGACGGCCCCAACCGCCAGGGGTTTCAACATCAGGCTGACCCCCAACAGGAACCCTGCCCGCCCCTCCCGCCCCTGTTGGATGGCCTGAACGGCGAGGGCGATCCCCAGGGTCACCAGGGGGTTGACCTGGCCCGCATAGAGGCTGGTGAGGAACGGCGTGAACAGCCCGACGCTGAACCGAAGGAGAATCCGCTCCCGTGGGCGGTCCGTGAGGGCCCGCGCCAGCGTCTCCGCCGTCAGCAGCGCCCCGAGGGCCTGGAGGGCGATCCAAATCCCCATCCCCCGGTCCGGGAGATCCACCAGGGGGAGCGCCAGCAGCGCGGTGAGGGGCGGATAGCGATAGGGGAGTGCGTAGCGGGAGAACCCCAGCGCGGCGGCGGCCCGCGCGTAATCGGCCTCCCCCCACCGGAAGACGTTCTCCCCCCGCCGGAGGCCCCAGGCCGCCATGGCGTAAACCGGGTAATCGATCGGCGGATGGCGGGCGAGGATCCACGCCGCCGCGGCCGTGTAGAACAGGATGAGCAGGAGGCGGCTGAACGCTTCCGCTCGCTGCATGGATCCCCTCGCCCGCTACCCCGAAACATCCCCATGTTCGTATCCGGCGGGCGGGCGCCCCCCAACCCGCCGGGCCCTGGGCAGTCGCACCGTCACCCGCGTCCCCTTTCCAGGCTCGCTCTCCACCGTCACCGCGCCGCCGTGCCCGTCCACAATCCGCTTCACCACCGCCAGCCCGATCCCCATCCCCCCGAACCGGCGGGTGGTGCTCCCATCCACCTGGTAGAAGGGCTCAAAGACCCGATCCAACGCCTCCCGGGGGATCCCCACCCCCGGATCCTGCACCCGCAGCACCGCTTCCCCTTCCGTCGTTGCCAAGCTCATGTGGATCTCGCCGCCGGATGGGGAGAATTTCACCGCGTTATCCAGGAGCTCCCCGATCATCCGGATCAGCCCCTCCCCGTCTCCCAGGATCCAGACCGGTCCCGCAGGCAGCTCCATGCGAAGCCGATGCGGCCCGCCGGCCAGACGGGCTTGCCAGGCCTCCCCGGCCAGCCGCACCAGCTCCCGCAGGTCCAGCGGGTGGAACGTCATCCCCTCGCGCTCCACTTTCTGGAGCGTCAGCAGCAGCTCCACATAACGCAGCAATTGCTGCGCGCGGTTTTGCATCGTCCGCAGGACTTCCGCCTGTTCCGGGGTGATCGGCCCGAAGGCTTGATCGGCCAGCATCTCCAGGTAGCCCATCAGGACCGTCAAGGGCGTCCGCAGTTCATGGGAGACGTTCTGGAACATCTGCTCCCGGACCACCAGGGCGTCCTGGAGCATTCGGTTCGTGGCCTCCAGCTCCGCGCGGTAGCGGGCCAGGTCCAGCGCGGCCCCCATGAAATGGGCGAAGAGGTCCGCCAGCGCCCGGCGGGGGGCCGGAAACGCCTCCGGCTGGGAGGCCATCAGGGCCGCGACCCCGAACAGGGTGGGCCCGAAGGCGATGGGGATCAAATACACCGAGCGGATCGCGGGGCTCCATGGCCCATCGGGCTCCTCCGCGGCGTCCGGGATGTAGCGGGGGGTGCGGGTGAGCGCCACCTGCAGGACCGGGCTGGGCCCCTCCCGCCCCATTGGAGGGCGCAGGAGCGGAGCCAGGGGTTCCTGGGAAATCCCCAGGGCACCGCCGGGGGTGAGGGCGTGTTGCTCCGGCTGGTGCTGGAAGAAGGCGACCGACTCCACCTTCAGGCAACGCCGGAGGGCTTCGAGGAATGTGGGGATCACCTGATCCGGCGCGGCGGTGGCGACCTCGAAGCGGCTGGCGACAAAAGCCTCCAGGGCTTCGACGCGCTCCCGGGCTTCCTCGAAGGCTTGCAAGTTCTCGATGGCGATGGCCAGCTGCTGGGCTAAGATCTCCGCGAAAGCGAGGGCCTCGCGGGGGAGCGGATCGGGCGCGGCGCTGAACACCTGGAGGATCCCGATCGCTTCCCCATGGTGCATCAGGGGAACCCCCAGGTAGGTCCGGATCCCGGCGGCCTCCAGCCGCGGGAGCGCCGGTTGGATCCACGGCTCGGCCTTCAAGTCGGTGCGCACGATGAGGTACGGGGATGCGCTCCATTCCGGCAGCAGGGCGTTCACCCAAGCGAACACGGTCTCATCCAGGGCGACCCCCAGTGCCCGGCGGATCGCGATCGGCCGGGCGCGCCGCCGGCGCTCATCGAGCAGGCTGACCGCCGCCGCGCGAACCTGGAGGGCGTCCGGCAGGCTTTCCAGGACATATCGGGCGATCACCGGCAGATCCGCGTGCTCCAGGATGACCCGGTCGATGTGCTGAAGGCGCTCCACTTGCGCCAAACGGGTGCGGGCGTGGCGGAGGAGCTCCGCGTGGTTGACCGCGAGCGCGAGGGTCTCCACGAGGTCTTGCATCCGCAGCGCTTCAAGGTCCGGGGAGGTCCGGAACCCGAGGACCAACAGGCCGATCATGGGGCGTCCCGAGCCGTTCCCCGGGCCCCACAGCGGATAACGCCGCACGGATCGGAAACCCCGTTCCCGAAGCGCTGGCGGGGGATCGTCCGTGTTCTCGCTCAGCCAGGGGGGGAGCGCGTCCAGAGCGTGCGGGATGGGATCCGCCCAATTGCGCTCGGCCACCTGCCTCAGGCGCCCGTCCTCCACCCGGTAGAGCGCCCCGCCGACGGCGTGGGAGAAGGCCATCACCTCCTCCAGCAGGCGCGGGTAAAGCTGGGTTTCATCGGTGACGGTGAGGCTGAGGGTCAGCAGGCGATCCCGAGCCTCTAAAGCAGCATGAGCCCGTCGAAGGGCGTCCAGCTGCGCGGCCAGTTGATCGGCCAGGGCGTCGAAGGCCTGGGCCAGCTGCCCCCATTCATCGACGGAACGCCATCCGACCCGGGCTTGCAGATCGCCATGCTGCATCCGGTGGATCACCCCGAGGAGCCGGTGGGTGGGTTGAACCAGCATCAGCTCCCCCGCGACCCCCGCGCCCACGGCCAGGAGCAAGGTGATCACGCCGAGGAAAGCCAGGCGGCGGGCCAGCCCCTGGTTCGCCCGGTCGATCGCGGCGCTCATGGGGATCCCGACCAACGCGTAGCCGCTGTCGTGGGCAAGCGCCATGGACACGTAAAGGCGGCGTTTTCCATCCGGCCCGATCCCCTCCACGCCCACGCCTTCGGGGGCGCTCCGGATGGCTTGCCACAGGGCCTCGGGGAATGAAGTCCCAATGAGGGCGATGATCGGAGGGTAACGGGCCAGGATCGTCCCGTTCCGATCCAACAGGGACATGCTCGCATCGGGCGGCAAGGGGATGGCGGTCGCCAGCTGATTCAGCCACGCCAGGTCCAGCCCGGCGGCGAGCACCCCCTGAACCTGGCCCGCAGCGTCCACCATGGGATAGGCCAACGGCAACGCAGGCCGGCCGCTTAACCGCCCGATCACAAAACCACCGACGGTGAAGGCGCGGCGGCGGACGGCCTCCTGAAACCAATCCCGATCGGCTACCGAGATGGGTGTCCCCATCGGCTCCGTGCTGCAGCGGACCACACCATCCGGATCCACACGTCCGATGGCCGTGTAATACGGGAAGGCTGCTTGGAGAAGCGAGAGGCGCAGCGAACAGGTCGGAGGGTCGCCGCTGCGGACCTCCGGGATCTGGGCGATCGTGAGCAGATTCGCGCGGGCCGTGTCCAGAAGCGCCGCGTGCTGGGCCGCGATCGTCCTGGCCAAGATCTGCGCTTCCCGGCCGGTGCGTTGCAGGATCTCCTGCCGCTCCTCCAGGCTCGCGGTGAGGACCAGGATCCAGGCGGGGAAGGTGGCCAGGGTCACAAGGGCGGCCAGGCGCATGCGGAGCGAGCGCAAGAAGGATCTCATGGACCAGCTCTCCTTTCCTTCTTCCAGACGCGCAGTAAATATATTATAACCCAGGCCGCCGGGTTCGAAGGGTCAGGCCGAAGGTGAGCTCCGTCCCCTTCCGGAGATGATCTCTGTCCTCTTGTCAAAACATGGTGAATGCCTTATCATTCTCTTTTGAAACTTATTTCCGGCTGTCCCTCGATCCTGTCCCTCCGGAGGCAGCGGGATGAAGAAATGGGTCTACCTTTTCGAGGAAGGCTATCGGGAGATCCCGGCCGAGCGACGCCGGGATCTGTTGGGCGGGAAAGGCGCCGGGCTGGCGGAGATGGCCGGGGCCGGCCTCCCGGTTCCCCCAGGCTTCACGATCACCACGGAGGCGTGCAACGCGTACTTCGCGGCGGGCAAACAGTTCCCCGAGGGGCTGTGGGAGCAGGCCTTGGAAGCCCTCCATCGGGTGGAGGAGAAAGTGGGCCGCCGCTTCGGGGATCCGTCGAATCCCCTCCTGGTCTCCGTTCGCTCGGGCGCCAAGTTCTCCATGCCCGGCATGATGGATACGGTCCTCAACGTCGGGCTGACCGACGAAACCGTCCACGGCCTGGTCGCCCAAACGGGCGACGAGCGGTTCGCTTACGACGCTTACCGCCGCCTGATCCAGATGTTCGGCCGCATCGTCAAAGGCATCCCCGGCGAGCAGTTCGAGCACATCCTGGATCGCTACAAGGCGAAGACGAAGGGCAAGCAGGACACGGACCTCACGGCGGAGATGCTCCGGGACGTGGTGGAGGAGTTCAAGGCGCTGTATCGCCGGGAGCTGGAGGAGGAGTTCCCCCAGGATCCCCTGGAGCAGCTGCGCCAGGCCATCCGCGCCGTCTTCGATTCCTGGTTCGGCAAGCGGGCGGTGGATTACCGCAACTTCTACAAGATCCCCCACGACCTGGGCACGGCCTGCAACGTCCAGACGATGGTGTTCGGGAACATGGGCTTCGACTCGGCCACCGGGGTGGCCTTCACCCGCAACCCGGCGACCGGCGAGAAGGAGCTCTACGGGGAATACCTCCCGAACGCCCAGGGCGAGGATGTGGTGGCCGGCATCCGCACGCCTTTGAAGATCACCAAGAAGGCCTCGCAGGAATGGGCCCGGGAGCACGGCATCCCGGAGGAGGAGCGCCGCCTGCGCTACCCCAGCCTCGAGGAGCTGATGCCTGAGACCTACCGGCAGTTCCTCGAGGTGGCGGCCCTGCTGGAGCGCCACTACCGCGACGTCCAGGATCTGGAGTTCACCATCGAGCGCGGCCGCCTCTGGATGCTCCAGACCCGCACGGGCAAGCGCACCGCCAAGGCGGCGGTCAAGATCGCCGTGGACATGGTCCACGAGGGCCTGATCACCAAAGAAGAGGCGGTCATGCGGGTGGAGCCGGAACAGATCAATCAGCTGCTCCTGCCCCGCTTCGATGAGAAGGCCAAGGAGCGGGCCCGGGAGAAAGGGGAGCTGCTGGCCCGCGGCCTGAACGCCTCCCCCGGCGCGGCGACCGGCCACGCCGTCTTCGACGCCGACACGGCGGAGGCCTGGGGTCGCGATGGCCGGCCGGTGATCCTGGTCCGCCCGGAGACCACCCCCGATGACGTCCACGGGATGCTCGCTGCCCGGGGCATCCTCACCCAGCGCGGCGGGGCGACCTCCCACGCAGCGGTCGTCGCTCGGGGTCTCGGCAAGCCGGCGGTCGTCGGCTGCGAGGCGCTCCAGATCGATCTGGAGCGCAAGCAGTTCTCCGTCAACGGCCGGGTGGTCCGCGAGGGCGATTTCATCTCCATCGACGGCAGCACCGGCGAGGTGTTCGCGGGGCAGATCCCCACCATCGACCCCAACCTGGCCGAGGAGCGGGAGCTGGCGGAGCTGCTCGCTTGGGCCGATGAGTTCCGGCGCCTGCAGGTCTGGGCGAACGCCGACTACCCGCGGGATGCCCGCAAGGCCCGGGAGTTCGGCGCCGAGGGCATCGGGCTGGCCCGCACCGAGCACATGTTCTTCGAGGCCGATCGCCTGCCCTATGTGCGGCAGATGATCCTGAACGCCCCGGAGGCCCAGCGCCTGATGGATCAGCTGCGCGCGGCCCAACAGGCGCTCCAGGCCCGCCCCGACGACCCCAAGGCCCAGAAGGCCCTGCGGGAGGCGGAGCGGGCGGTTCGGACCTCCAAGGCGGTCAAGGCCTACCGGAAGGCCCTGGATCGCCTGCTCCCGGTCCAGCGGAAGGATTTCGAGGGCCTCTTCGAGGCGATGGACGGGCTGCCGGTGATCATCCGCCTCATCGATCCCCCGATGCACGAGTTCCTCCCCCGCTATGAGGAGCTCCTGGCCGAGGTGGTGGAGCTGCGGGCGCGTATCGAGGAGCGCCGCAAGATCAAGGGGTACCGCCCCCGCAAGGGCGAGAAGCCCCTCCGGCAGCTGGAGGAGGAGCTGGCGGAGAAGGAGGCCCTCCTGCGGGCGGTCAACGCCCTGCGGGAGATGAACCCCATGCTCGGCCTCCGGGGGATCCGTCTGGGGATCCTCTATCCGGACATCATCCGCCTTCAGGTGCGGGCGATCCTGGAGGCCGCCTGCAATGTGAAGCGCCGCGGCATCACCCCGAAGCCCGAGATCATGGTCCCGCTCAGCGCGGACGTCAAGGAGCTCCAGATCGTCCGGGAGATCGTCGACGAGGTCGCCCGGGAGGTGGCCGCCCGGGAGGGGATTGCGGTGGAATACAAGTTTGGGACCATGATCGAGGTCCCGCGGGCGGCGCTGCTGGCCGGCGAGCTGGCCCAGGTGGCGGAGTTCTTCTCCTTCGGAACCAATGACCTAACCCAGACCGTCTGGGCCATCAGCCGGGATGATGCCGAGGGGAAGTTCCTCCTGCGCTACCTCGAGGAGAAGATCCTCCCGGAGAACCCCTTCCAGGTGCTGGACCGCAAGGGTGTGGGGCGGGTGATGCGCATCGCGGTGGAGGAGGGCCGCCGCACGCGCCCGGATTTGGAGGTGGGGATCTGCGGCGAGCACGGCGGGGATCCTTCCTCCATTGAGTTCTGCCACGAGATCGGCCTCAACTATGTGAGCGCCTCCCCTTACCGGGTCCCGGTGGCCCGGTTGGCGGCGGCCCAGGCGGCCTTGAAGGAGCGGGCCGCGCGAATCGAGACCCGTTAACGCCGGCCCGGCGGGGGTCGCTTTCTTTAGCGACCCCCGCCGGTTGATTTATCCTTCCCGTCTTTCCCCGCTTGTCATTTCGTTTCCGCAAGCGGACCCCGCCGACATGGTGGGGGTCGGCCCCCTACGGCGTGTGGAAAGCGATCCCTTGCTCCCGGAGGCTGATGAATCGCCCCCGCCCGATGATCAGATGATCCAGCACCCCGATCCCCAGCAGCTGGCCGGCGGCTATCAGATCCCGGGTGAGCGCGACGTCCTCCGGCGATGGGCTGGGGTCCCCCGAGGGATGGTTGTGGGCCACGATCAGGGAGACCGCGTTGCGCCGGATGGCCTCCCGGAAGATCTCCGCCGGCCGCACCCAGGCGGTGTTCACGTTCCCGATGTAGACGGTGGGGATGGCGATGACGCGCCCGCGTGTGTCCAACAGGAGAACCCGAAGGGTTTCCTGCTCGAGGTCCGCCATGTCGGTGAGCAATAGATACGCATCGTGGGCCGAGCGCACCTGAGGGCGCTCCTCCGGCGTGGCGGCGGCGATCCGGCGTCCCAACTCCAGCGCGGCTTGGATTTGGGCCGCCTTGGCCAGACCCACGCCGGGGATTTGGGCCAGTTCATGGACGGAAGTCCGGGCCAGCCCAGCGATCCCCCCGCAGGCCTGAAGCACCCGATGGGCGAGCTGCAGCGCGTTCTCCCCCCGTCGGCCGGTTCGCAGGAGGATGGCCAGCAGCTCCGCGGTGGAGAGGACGTTGGGCCCGTGTCGAAGCAAGCGCTCCCGAGGCCGCTCGGTTTCCGGGAGATCTTTAATGGTGAGCCAAGCGTTAAAGGGCTGGTCGTTCGCCATCGCCGAACGCTCCTCATCGCCCTAGGGCTGCGGGTCCAGCGGAGCGATCCCTCCGGCTGGGTGGGCGATTCATTGGGGACATGCGCCCTCCCCGCCCACGATGGAAGGGCCGCCAAAGGCGCCCCCCATCCTCCTCCTACAATGATAGCGGGTATCCATGGGGGACATCGGTGAAGGGGCGGTCGGGCCCTGCCCGTTCACGGGGGAAGGCCCTTGAGCCCGCTTCCGGTAAGCACCAACACGATGGTCCGATCGCCCCCTTGGGCGACGGAAGGCCAGGCGGCCACGGGCAGCGCGCTGGTGGGTTCCACAAACAACCCGTGGCGGGCCAGGGCTTCCTGAGCCGTCCGGATCTCCGGGTCGGCGACGGCCAGGATCCCGCCGCCGGTGGCCCGGGCGGCTTGCAGGATCTCGCGGCCGCGCGGGGGTGCGGCGATCCGCACCCCCTCCGCGATGGTTTCCCCTTCCTCGACGGGGGCGGGCGCCTCCAGTCCGGATGCAAAGGCCCGGGCGAGCGGCGCGCAGGCAGCGGCTTGGACGCCGTAGAGCCGGGGCAGCCGCTCGATATAACCGGCGGCTTGTAGGGCTTCAAATCCCAGGAACAGACCCAGGAAAAGCATGCCGTGCCCTAAGGGGGTGATCACCGCATCCGGTGCCCGCCCGAGCTGCTCCCAGATCTCCCATGCGGCGGCGGCCATACCCAGCAGCACGAATGGATTGTGGACATGGCTCGCGTAGATCTTGCCCGGCGCCAGCGCTGCGTGCAGGGCGGCGGTGGCCTGCGCCCGAGGGCCGGGGATCTCGACCAGCTGAGCGCCGGCGATGCGCATTTGGATCTTCTTCGCGGGCGAGGCGTGGGCGGGGACGAAGAGCGCCGCCCGAAGGCCGGCCCGGGCCGCGTAAGCAGCCAGGGAAGCCCCCGCGTTGCCCGAGGAGTCGTCCAACACTTCGGAGACCCCCAACTCGAGGAGGGCGCTGAGGCCGGTGGCGGTCCCCCGGTCCTTGAAGGATCCGGTGGGCATCAGATAATCCAGTTTGGCCCACAGACGGGGGTCGACGGGGGAGAGCGGGATCAGGGGGGTCCACCCCTCCCCCAGCGTGATGGGCTTCTGGCGGAAGGGCCACAGGCTTTCATAGCGCCAGATCCCCGGCCGGTGCGGGCGGATGGCCCGATGGTCGAAAGGGAGCGGGCGGATGGGCTCCCATGGCCCGCCACACGCGCAGCGCCATTGGGCGGGATCGTAGGTGGTGGTTTGATGACAGCGGGCGCATCGCACGGTCCACATCGTCTGACCTCTCTATCCGTCCAGGATGATCCGTCGAAAGCCCTCGGCGAGGATCTCCCGTCCATCCACCTGGCGCCGGAGCCGTTCTCGTAGCCTTTGCTCAAGCGCAGCGGGATCTCGGATCTGGCTGGCGTGGCAGCGGAGGGCGGCCATTTTCAGCGCGAAGACCTCCGTGATGTCCACCCAGTGATCGGGGTATTCCGTTGTGGAAAGGTACACCTCGCGGACCCGATGGGGTTTCAGTCCCTCCTCGAGCAGCTCAGGGAAATACAAGGGATTCCCGGCGGCCGGGAAGATGGCGTCCAGCGTGGCCAACCCGATCGCCCGGTGGTCGTTGTGGTTGATATAGCGATTCCCCCGGATGATTGTCTGTGGATCCATGGTGACCACGATCTCCGGTTGGTAGTGGCGGATCATGCGGACGATGTCTCGTCGCAGGTTCAGGTTGGGCTCCAGGGTGCCATCGACGTAGTTCAGGAAAATCACTTCGCGTACCCCGAGCACGGCGGCGGCCTGGCGTTGCTCGTTCTCCCGGATGGCGGCGAGGTGCTCCGGGCGCATCGTGGCGTCGTCGCTTCCCTTTTCCCCGCGGGTGGCGAGGCAGTAAATCACCTCATGGCCCTCCCGGGTCCAGCGGGCGATGGTGCCCCCGGCGGCGAACTCGGGATCGTCGGGATGCGCCATGACGACCAGGATGCGCATGATCTTCCCTCCTCAAGATGATGACGCTTTCAAGGGGCGAGGATGCGGGTGTTCTCGCTTCCCTGCGCCCTCAGGGCGTTATTATAGCGAGCTTCGCAGCACCCCCTGGGTTCGCACCACGTAGTCTGGCGGGCATAGGTAAATTTCCAGGAAGATCTGCTCGATCTCCAAAGCGATCGCTTGAAGATCCTCGATGGAGAACGTTTTGCTTGGGTTCCTTTCGCGAAGGCTTGGGGGGATTTGCCATCCCATCGCTCGAAGGCGGTTCAGCATAGCAGACGGAAGCGGGCGGGCCTTTTTGCGGGGCCCCCAGTCCCCGCTGCAAACCTCGCCCTTCAGCCCCTCGGGGGTTCGTTCGAACTGAACGTAAGCCAGCGGCCGCCCAGGGATCTCGAACACCAGCGCGCTTCCCGGCGGCGCGTTGCATAGTTCTTCGAGGTGGCGGACGAATAGCAGCAGCCGCTGCTCGCGGGTGGAAGCCTTCATGTTGATCAACGCCCTCTTGGGTTTGCTTTGGTTTCCGGTGCCTCACCGAGGCTCCAGGTGGGCGGAGAGTCAGCCGGGCCGGAATATGGGATCTTTGTCCTCAGTGATCGAGCGAAATGCGGTGTTGAGTGTGCGGGCGATCTGATGGGAGATCGCCTCCAAATCCTCCCGGGCGAAACCGATCCCAATATGGGTGATCTCCCCCCGGGTGTCAATCATGAAGACCGTGGGGACATGGGTCAAGCGATAGGCGGTTGAGCTCATGAAGTCTCGATCGACCAGAATTGGGAACGACAAATTGAGCTCTTGGACGAGCCGCCGGGTGGTTTCAAGGGAGTCCTGTCCGATCCCCAGCAACCGCCATCCGGGTTCCGGATAAGCATGATAAAGGTTTTCCAGGCGTGGCAGTAGAAGGCGGCAGGTTTGGCATGATTCTTTGAAAAACACCAAAACCAACAAGGCTCCTTCCGGCTGTTCCAGATATGGCTGTCCGTCTAGGGTGAGCCCAACCAAGAGCGGGGCGCGATCTCCACGTTGTAGGGTGGTCATGGTACCTCCGATCGTTGCTCAGATCTGAGTTCTGGTGAGAAGCGGCAATTTTTTGCCAGGGTTCATGATGTTGTTGGGATCGAAGAGGAGCTTGATGGCCCATAATTTTTCCAGTGTAAGAGGAGGGAGGGCCTGGAGGGCGAAATCTCGTTTGAGCAATCCGATGCCGTGTTCTCCGGAGAGCACGCCGCCAAGCTCCAGCGCGGCGTTGAAGATGCGAGCCGCCGCTTCGGCGACCCGGGCCATTTCCGTTGCGTCTCGTCGGTTGCAGAGCAAGGTGGGGTGAAGGTTGCCATCCCCGATGTGCCCGTAGACCACAATGGGCACCCCCGTTTCCTGAGCGATCTGCTGGATTCGGCGGGCCATCTGGGGGATGCGGGAGCGGGGGACGGTGATATCCTCGCTGAATTTGTAGGGAGCAAGCCGGGCGATGGCGGGTGAGGCGTGGCGGCGGATCTCCCATAATTCGTCGGCCGATTTGGGGTCAGTGGCTATGCGAATCACGCGGCCGCCAAATGCCTGAACCTGATCGGCCATCCGGGCCATATCCGCTCGCACCGCCTCTTCCTCCCCATCCGCCGCCAGCAGCAACAACGCCTCCGCCTCGATCGGCAACCCCCATGGATGAAAGGCCTCCACGGCCCGCATGACCGCCCGATCCATCAGCTCCGCCATCAATGGCAATACCCCTGAGCTCAGGATCGCAACGACCGCCTCGCAGGCAGATTCCAAATGATCGAACGCCACCGCCATCGCCCCCAAAGCCGGCGGTCGGGGCAACAAGCGAACGATCACCTCCGTAATCACCCCCAACGTCCCTTCCGACCCGATGAACAGCTGCTTGAGGTCGTACCCGGATACATCCTTCATCACCCGCCCGCCCAGCCGTAATACCTCCCCGCCCGGGATCACCACCTCCAGCCCCAGCACATAATCCCGCGTCACCCCATATTTCAAGCAACGCGGCCCGCCCGCGTTGGTCGCCACGTTGCCGCCGATCGTGGACATATACAGCGAGGCGGGATCCGGAGGATAGAACAATCCATAGGCCTCCACCGCTTTCTGAAGCGTATGGGTCACTACCCCGGCCTGAGCAACCGCTATGCCATCGGCCGGATCAATCTCCAGAATTCGGTTCATCCGGGCCAGGTTCAAACAGATCCCTCCCTCCATCGGCACAGCCCCGCCGGCCAGCCCCGTCCCCCCACCCCGGGGAACCACTGGTACCCTGGCCTCTTCGGCTATGCGAAGCACCCAGGCCACATCGGCCGTTGATTCCGCATGAACCACCACCTCCGGTAATCCCTCGGCCCACGTGGCATCGTACCCATACACCAGCCGATCCGCCGGATCAGTCGCGATTTGATCCGCCCGCAGACGCTCCCTTAACCGCCGGATCACCCCGTCGATGGATCGAGCAGCCATCCCCTCCTCAATCCCCCTATCGGTTCAGCAGCGCTTTCAATAAGCGTTTGGGCTGCGCAGGCTGAGAGTCTGAACCAAGGTGCGCAGAAGGATCTTAACGTCCAGCCATAGGGACCAGTTCTCCACATACCACAAGTCATACTTGGTCCGCTCCGCAATGGAAGTGTCCCCTCGTAGACCGTTGACCTGAGCCCAGCCGGTGATGCCAGCCTTCTCCCGATGGCGCTCCATGTAGCGGGGGATCACCCGGCGGAACTGCTCCACGTAGACCGGACGCTCCGGACGGGGACCCACCAAGCTCATGTCCCCCAGCAGGACGTTGATCAGCTGGGGCAGCTCATCCAGGTTCAACCGTCGCAGAATCGCCCCCACCCGGGTCCGCCGCGGATCATCCGGCCGGGTCCACCCCGGCCCATCTTTCTCCGCATCCGCCCGCATCGATCGGAACTTCAACATCAGGAAAGGTCGTCCATCCAACCCCATCCGCTCCTGCACATAGAAGGCTGGGCCCGGGGAATCCAGCTTGATCAAGATCGCGATCAGCAGCATCAAGGGGGAGAGCAGGATCAGCCCGAGGCTCGCCCCCACGAGGTCCATCGCCCGCTTGAGGACCAGCTTCCAACCCCGTTGGGCCACATCCCGCACCGTCAACAACGGCAGCCCGCCCAGATCGTCCAGAGACGGTTGGGTGGCGATCAGTTGGAAGATGTCCGGATAGATTTTGATCGAAAGATTGCTTCGTTCGCAGAGGGAGATCAGGCGCAACACTTCGTCGTGGGGAGCCTCGGGGACGGCGATCAGCACCTCATCCACATCGCGCGCGTAGACCAGATTGGGGAGATCCTCAGCCGTCCCGATCACCGGGATCCCCGCCACATGGGTGGCACCGTTGCCATGCAAGGCGACAACGCCGATGACCTCGTAGCCGAACCATGGTGCGTTCTGGATCCGACGGATCACCGCCTCGGCAGCCTCCCCCGTCCCCACAATCAGCATGCGGCTGCGATCCCAACCCCGCACGCGCAGCATGCCCCACAGGCCGCGCACGAGCATCCGTCCGATACTGATCCATAGGATGCCTATGGCCCAGGCGTAGAAAACCATCGCCCGTGGATAATCGAAGGCCAAAATCGTCTCCTTGAAGGCCAAGCTGACCGTTGCAACGGTGAAGATCATCGCCAGGGAGAAAGCCCCCGCAACCCGCGAGATCTCATCCAAACGGGAGGTGGCCCGCCCGAGATGATATAGGCGATGAAAGAAGAACAGCGTCGCCGTCCACACCAGCAAGACACCCAGCATCGGAAGGTATTTCTCGAACCCTCCGATGTTCTGGGGCGGGTAAGGCCATGACAGCCGAGACCGTGTCTGATAAGCAGCGTAAAAAGCGAGGGCGGTCCACCCCAGATCGCTGAAGAGCAACAGGGCGCTCAGCAACCAACGGACGTGCTTCCTGCCCATCATCAACCCCCTTTCTGCTGTCCGGTGTTCCAAAGGCGTGGGCGCTTTAAAACCGGTTCGGGCGCCTTCGGTAACCGAGCGAACTTCCAAGCGATGCAACGATCCACCTTCAGGCCTTCAAGGTCAACATTTCGCATCCTTCAGATCCTGCTGCATCTCCATCCACAGCCGCCAACCTCCTTTCAGCACCAACCCAACCCGCACCAAGAAGTCCAGCCAGCCCGGGGTGATGGATCGATAATGCTTCCGGTAGAAGATCCACATCGCCCGATTGAACTCATAGCGGGCCCGCGGGCTCATCTGGCTGGACGCTCGCTTAACGTGAAGAACAACCACCTCAGGGTAATAATAGATCTTCCACCCCGCCTGCTTGATCCGATAAGCCCAATCCAGATCCTCCCCATACATGAAAAACGACTCATCCAGCAACCCTACTTGCATGATGGCCTCGCGGCGGACCATCATAAAGGCCCCCACCACGGAGTCCACCTCATACGTTTGGTCGGGATCCAGAAAGGTCAGATTGTAGCGGGCGAAGCGCGGGCTCTTTGGGAACAACCGGCTCAAACCGGCGAATCGATAGAAGGCGACCTCCGGGGTGGGGAAGCTGCGACGGCAGGCCAGATCCAGGGAGCCGTCGGGCCGCACGATCTTCGGGCCCGCCCCCCCGGCCTCCGGATGGGCATCCATGAAGGCAACCATGCGCGCCAGGGCATCGGGCGGCACCTCCGTGTCCGGGTTCAGCAACAGGGCGTAACGCGGTCTGGGCTCTGCGCCCGGGACCCCGAATCCGAAGGATCGAAGTCCTAAGTTGTTGGCGTAGGCATAGCCACCGTTCACCGGGCTGCGGATCAACCGAACCTGAGGGAATTCCTGCTCCACCATATCCGGACTGCCATCGGTGGAGGCATTGTCCACCACACACACCTCAAAAGTCACCCCCTGGCTGGCCTGCACCGTCTGCAGACAGCGCCGTAACAATTCCCGGGTGTTGTAGTTGACGACCACCACTCCCACATCCAGCCCCGACATCACCGGCACCCCGCGCTTGAGTTTTTGGAATATGCGATGGAGGGGCGGATCGCCCCTCTTACCTTTCGATCCCCTCCCCGCAGCCAATAGTCACCCCTTCAGCCGCGCTTCTTAGTTTCTGGGATATGCGGAGGAAAGACGATCCGCCCCTCCCTCCTCCCCGTGCGGCAAAGCTGCGCGGGGAGGAGGGAAATCGGTTCTTTCGTGGGGTGCGGGCCGCCGTCAGCAGCCCGCACCCCACGAAAAAATTACCACTCATGAAGTAACCACGCGCAGCCTGTAGAGGAGAAAAAATCCTTCGGGTGCTGGGGGCCGCTGAAGGTGGCCCCCAGCACCCGAAGCCGGACAAGGCACTAACGCAGCTCTCCCACCACGACTAACCGGTGGGTATCCACCAAATAAGGGTAGCATGTGATCAGCGTGACCACTGGCTCGCGGGTGGGGGCCATGACCTCCACCTGGGTCGGAAGCACAATCTGTTTTTGGATCACCACGTAGCGATACGCCTGGTTTCCTGCGTAAACCCAGATCTCGTCGCCCGGCCGAAGCTTCTCCAGATCGCGGAAGATCTCCCCGTAGATGTCGTTGTGGGCGGCCAGCACCATATTCCCTCGCTCTCCGGGGTTCGCCGTCCCAGGATGGTGCCCCACACCCTTCTTCAACGCCTCCCAATCGGTCCCCGGCACGATGGGCGCATCGACCCCAAGGGCAGGGATCACGATCCGCGTCGGGCTGCGAGGTCCCGGCGTGATCGGCACCGGGGTGGGCAGCGCGGCGACCAGGGCCCGGAGGTGTTCGGGGATCTCGTCAGGGTTCGGAGCCGGCCCTCCGGGCGCCGTCGGCGGGCGGTGCCCGCCCGGTAAAACGATCGCCTGGATCAACGGCGTGGGCGAGGGGGTGGCCCGGGCGGCCGCCGCCTCCGGCTGCAGCCCGCGTACCGCTTGCCAAGAGAGCAGAAGCAAAGCGACCGCACCCAAAACCGCCGCGATCTCCACCCCCAGTAGGATGCGGTCCCGCCAGGCTGACCACGACGGACGCGGGAGGCGAATCTGAACCCGCCATCGAGGCGGCTCCCATTCCACCTCGGAATGATAGGCTGGATCGGGAGGGAGCGCCTGGGGCTCCGCCTCGGGAGGCGGGGGACCTGAAGAGGGCGCTTCCACGGGTAAACGCCCCTCCTGAATCCAACGTTTTAGCCGGATCTCCCGACGCTTGAGGGCCAGGGCGCGCTCTAAATCCTCAATGCGCGGCTCTTTCCCCATCTCACCTTCTCCCCTTCCTGGGCAACTTCGCCAACCGGGAAGCCGAACGATCGTCCACGCTCAGCGGGCCTTCCGATCCAGGATTCGATCCTCCAGCCGCATATAACCGCGGATGAGATGGCCCAGGGCGAACCGGATGGGCTCGGGCGGCCAGGGGATCACCCGCCGGTTCACGAAGAAAAGATCCGTGAGGGCCGTCCGGCGCTCCAAGATCAGGTCCCGCACGATCTGACCGTTCATCGTCGTCAGGGCCACCCCGTGGCCGATGCATCCCAGCGCATAAACGGCCCGGCGATCCCCGAGGTAGCCGATCGCCGGGGCCATATCCACAGTCACCGAGACCGGCCCGCCCCATCGATGTTCGATCCTCACCCCTTGTAATGATGGGAAAACCTCGGGGATGTAGGCCTCCAGCTCTCGGAAAACCCGCTCGTTTTCGTCCAAGTTCATCTGTTTCCCGAAGGGAACCCCGACATCGCCGCCGCCCATCAGCAACCGATTGTCGGGCGTCAGGCGGTAGTAATGCACGAGATTCCGGGCATCCTCGATCCCCTGTCGGTTCCGCCATCCGATCGGCTCCAGGCGCTCCGGGGAAAGGGGCTCCGTCAGCACGATATAGGTGAACGCCGGGACCTGCTTGCGTCGGAGGGGCGGGAGCAGATGGGAATAGGCGTTCGTGGCGAACACGATCTTCGCCGCCTGCACGGTCCCTTGTGGGGTGCGCAACAGAAAGCCCTCCGGGCGGCGCTCGACGACGAGAACGGGGCTCTCTTCATAAATCCGCACGTTCAAGGCCTCAGCCGCCCGCTTCAGGCCGCGAACGTATTTTACAGGATTCAGAAGGGCACAACGGGGCTCCCACCACGCCCCCAGATACAGGGGGGAGTTCACCTGCTCCCGCACCGCCGCCGCGTCCAGCCACTCGATCCCCCCCAATCCAAGGCGGTGGGCAAGTTCGATTTCCTCCTGGATCCGTCGGACGTAAGCAGGCGAGGTGGCCACCCGTAGGAACCCCGGCCGCTCATAATCGCAGTCGATGCGGTAACGGGCCACCAGCTCCCCCACGTAATCCACGGCCCGCTCCATATAGCGATGGGCTTCCGCAGCGGCTTGGCGGCCGAAGCGCAGGGCGGTCAGCGAGAGCGTGAGGCCGAAAAGGGTCATGGCGAAGCCCGCGTTGCGGCCGCTGGCCCCATAGCCCACGAACGCCTGCTCCAGCACTGCCACGGTCAGCCCGGGCTCCGCCTCTTTGAGATGCAGGGCAGCGGAGAGGCCGGTGAAGCCTGCGCCCAGGATGGCCACGTCCGCCCGCTCCTCGCCAACCAACGGGGGATTGGGTGTGTAGGGCCCCGCGGTAAGAAGCCAGAAGCTCTGGGCTCCCATGCGAACGCCTCCTCCGGGAGGGGATCGAAATGGCGCTTTCCCTCTTCCCCACGCGGGGAAGAGGGAAAGGGGATGAGGCGATTCCTCAGCGCATCGCTGACCCTATGATCGAACAGCGACCGCAAACACCTCTCGCTCGAAGAACCAGCGGAAAGGGATCCAATGGAAAGCGATATAACGCAGGACACGGAAGACCCAGCTTTCCTGTCGGTTCTGAGGCGGGGTGGCTAGCCAGACCTTCACCCGGCGGAACCCGGCCCGTCGCAACGCCCACCACAATCCGATGGGCCCCTGCTCGTTGACGTGGACCGCTTCGTTGATCGGGACGTTCAGGCCGCGAGGGTTCGGGGGGTACAGGTGTCCCAGCCCCTGAAGGGTGCGAACCAGGCGGACCAGGGGATAGGCATAGGCATCATACCAGCGGTTCGGGGCGGTATGAATGACCAGCATCCCACCCGGTTTCAGCACCCGGTACGCTTCGTGCAGGGCCAGGCGCAGCTCCCATGGGAAAAGGTGCTCCACCACATCGAACATCAGCACCCGATCGAACGTCGCGCGAGGAAAGGGGAGAAATTTGGCGTCGGCCTGGGCCAAACCGGCCGGGGCCTGCAAATCCCCTGCCCGACGCAGAAGATCCGTGGAGAGCCGCACGGCCGCCTCCGCGTAATCGATCCCGACGGCATAAGCACCCAATCGGGCGCAGTAACGGACAATCTCCCCGCGCCCGCAGCCCACGTCCAGGACCCGCATGCCGGGCTTCACCTCGGCCACCGCAAAGGCCGCCTGAAGCCGCCGGGAAAGGTGCTCCCCATGCGTGTGGAGGAACTCTTCATAACCCTCACAGGCGGAAAGAAAGTATTCTTCCCCATAAAGATGAGGGGGCAACGAAGGCCCACGGTGAGAAGCCGATTTTCGGATCAACGGACTCCCACTCCCAGTAAGGATGAAGAAACGGTCCCGCTCCCCCTCCCTGGGGCCCATCGTCCGTTATGGGGAACCGCGATGGGAGGGAAGAGACGCCTTTCACACCGGACCCTCCTCAATTATAGAGAAAGGTGGGGCGGTCGGCCCCGAGCGATCCGCCAGCCGGCGAAGGCCACCAGCCCCCATCCGAGCAGATAAAGCCACCACAGGAACTCCTGGGGGCGCGCCCGGCCGATCGCCTCCCACCCACCCGGGAGCGCGTGCAACGCCGGAGCCATCACAGTGTAGAGGGCAAGCAACGCCCCCAGCCCCCCGACCGCGATAGACCATCTGTCGAGCCGGATCAACCATCCCGCCTCGCTCCGGCGGGCCATCTCAACCCCTACCGCCATCATGAGCGCGGCAGCCAGCATGGGGGCCCAAACCGGCCCCCACCATGGCAATGGGATCAGAAAGAGGAGATCCCAATCCCCCAAAGAGGCAGGCCAGCCGATGAACACCCGGAGCCAGACGTAATACAGGATATCCCAAAGACCCCAGGCGTACATGAACAACCCCCAGCGCGCCGCGCCGGTACGACCCGCCATCCAGCCGGCCGCAAACAGCATCGCCAGGGTGGCGATCTCCCGGCCCAGCTCGATGGGGGGGGGCCAATCTGGCTGCGCCGGCACATCCCGCAGCAGATCACTGATCCCATAAACTTGACGCAGATATACCACCACGGCGCTCTCGACATAGGCCATTGCCACCACGAGGAGGCTCAGGACCAGCAGCCGCTCCTTCCATCCAGACATCATCACCTCCCGACCGCTGGGGGTGCAGCGAGGCGCCCGAGATAGGGGCAGCTTCGGCAGCCGCCTCATCCTCCCAAAGCGTTTCCCCTTAAAGGCCCAGCAATGAACGCAGCCCCTCCCAGATCGTTTGCGCGCATGCTTCCCAGGAGAACCGCTTTCGGTTGGCATGGCCTCGGGCGATAAGCGCAGCGCGGAAGTCTGGATCATGCGCCAGCCGGTTCAAGGCCTCCAGCCATGGATCCGGATCCTCGGGGGGCAAAAGGATCGCGCCGTCCCCGGCCACCTCCCGCAAGCTGCCGTTCGGGGTGCAAAGAACCGGCACCCCACACGCCTGGGCCTCCAGGATCGGGAAGCCGAACCCCTCATAGAGCGAGGGGAACAGGAAGGCCTCCGCCTGGCTGAGCAGCGCACCCCGGCTTTCATCGTCCACATAGCCCGTCAGGACCAATCGGCTCTCCCAAATCGGATCCCGACGCATGCGCTCGAAGGCAGGATCCGCCCACCCCGCCTTCCCCACGATCACCACCTGGCCCTCCCAGCCCGCTGCGATCCAACGGGCGGCCACCTTCAAGATCAGGCCGAAGTTCTTCCGAGGGTGAACAGTCCCGACGGAGATCACATAGGGCCGGCGGACCCCGAAACGACGAAGGAGGGGCTCCGGATCCTTCGGAACCGGTGGAGGATCATAGCCTGGGTAGGCGACCACGATTTTTCCGGGAGAGATTCCGTAGAAGCGGATCAGATCTTGTCGCGTGGCCTCGGAATCCGCGAACACCACGCGGGCCACCGTGGCGCTCCAGCGGGTCGAAAGCTCCAGGTAAAGCCGTTGGAAAGGCGGATGCGCCCATGGGAAATACCGATAACCCAGGTCGTGGACGGTAACCGCGCTGGCGGGATGGTACAGTGGGATTACGTGGGCGGGGACAAAGAGCGCCGTCGGCGGGTGATGGATCATCTCCCACGAGAGGCGAAGATGCGTCCATAAGCGCGGAAAGGCGATCACCCGATGCTGGCACCATGGAGAGTCCGGGAAAAGCCCCTTGGGAGGCGGTTCCTGGAAATACAAACGAAGCTGCACCCCCTCCCGCTCGGCTAAAGGGATCAGCCCGCGGGTCACCGCCTGGGCGTAGCGCTCCACACCGGTGGGATGAGCCCGCGTGGTTCGGCTGACGTCGATGCCAAGGATCGGACGCCGGGCCATGGTGGATCAAGCCTGCTTCACAGAAACGAGGGGTTGAAACGTTATCTCTTCAAGAAGAGGTGCCACAGGCGATCTCGATCTGGTGGATCTTCTCCAGGCGGCGCTGGTGACGCCCTCCTTCAAAGGGCGTGCGCAGCCAGGTTTCCAGGATCTCGATCGCCAGTCCCGGCCCCACCACCCGTCCGCCCAGGCACAGGATGTTGGCGTTGTTATGGGCACGGCTCATCCTCGCCGAATACACGTCCGAGACCGCGGCGGCACGAATACCGGGCACCTTGTTCGCGGTGATCGACATGCCGATGCCGGTGCCGCAGATCAGAACGCCGAAGTCGGCCTCCCCCCGAGCCACCACCTCCGCAACCGGCCGGGCATAGTCCGGGTAATCCACCGAATCCGGACCATGGGTTCCGAAGTCGATCACCTCGATCCCCCGCTCGCGCAAGTAAGCGGCGAGGGTTTCCTTAAGGGCATAGCCAGCGTGGTCGGCGCCGATCGCGATCCGCATCGTTCTCCTCCCGTGGGATTTTTCAATGGGTGATCGCCACCACCCGATCCAGCCCGGCGGCATCCTTCAGCAAGCGGATCACGGCCCGCGGGAAGGCCGCCCGGGCCAGAGCCACCACCTCCGCCCCCTGCCCGGCCCCGATCTCCAGGAACACCGCCCCCATCGGCCGAAGGTAATGGGGCGCCTGAGCCAGGAAGCGGCGGATCACCTCCAACCCGTCGAGCCCTCCGTCCAGGGCCATAATGGGTTCGTACTCCCAGATCGCCGGATCGAGCCCCTCCCATTCGGAGCGGGCTACGTAGGGCAGATTCGCAACCAGAAGATCCACCGGCTCCGGCAACGGCGTGCATAGATCGCCCAGGAGGAAGGTTAACCGATGGGCCACGCCATGGCGGATCGCGTTCTCCCGCGCGACCTCCAGGGCCTCTGGGGACAGGTCCGTCGCATACCCCCGGCAATTGGGCAGGTAAACGGCGAGGGCCACGGCGATGCATCCCGAGCCGGTGCCGATATCGGCAAAGGTGAGCGAAGTATACGTTCGAGAAGCCCGGCTGCGAGCCCAATCGAGGGCGGCGTCCACCAAATGCTCCGTCTCCGGCCGTGGGATCAGGACGGCCGGGGTGACCTTGAACGGCATCCCGTAGAACTCCCGCTCGCCGATCAAATAAAACAAAGGCTCCCCCTGGGCGGAACGGGCCACCAACTGGGCGAAGGCCTCCCACTCCGAATCCGCCAGGATGCGCTCCGGGTGGGCCAGCAGATAAACCCGGGACGTCCCGAGAACGTGGGCCAACAAGATTTCGGCAGCCAGACGGGGTTGGGTCGCTCGGACCCGCTGGGCCGCCCAGGCGATGGCTTCGCGAATGGATGGGGCAGAGATTTCCACCTTCCCCTTCATCGATCCCATCTCCAAGATAGTCCGCTCGCGTTTAAACTCAGAGATGAAGATTTCGCTCTTGCGCCATTATAATCATCATAACCTGCCCTTGAGCTTTCGACGAATAGACGACCCGAGGCATCAGGGCTTTTCAAAGTTCCAACAAAGACGGCACAACAGCGAAGAAAGGGATGGCCCCTCCTCCCTTTCTCCCCCCTCCCTGCGGCCCTTCGGCCACAGGGAGGGGGAAGGAAAATTTTTTCTGGGGTTGGGGCGGGGGGG
>NZ_JBHOQJ010000058.1:0-15807 GCF_042408365.1 Thermoflexus sp. | reverse complement strand
GCCGAAGGCGGCCCACAGCCCACAGAAATCCTACGAAATGACAACCTCGGTTTGCAACATGGCCAGAAACGAATCTAAAGGCAAGAGGGGAGATGATCCGGTTCGACAGAGTCTCTAAATACTTCCACGCACATCGTCAGCGTCCTCGCTCCTTTCATGAGCTCTTCATCGAAGGTTGGCGGCTCAAGCGGCGCTCCCCCGATATCTTCTGGGCGCTGCGGGATGTTTCTTTTGAAATTCAACCCGGGGAAACGGTCGGGCTGATCGGGCCGAATGGGGCAGGCAAGAGCACGGTCCTCAAGTTGGCCGCGCGCGTCCTGGAGCCCACCTCCGGTCGGGTGGAGGTCCGAGGACGGGTGGCCGCCTTGCTGGAACTGGGGGTGGGCTTCCATCCGGAGTTGACAGGCCGGGAAAACATTTTCTTAAACGGCGCCTTCCTGGGCATCCCCCGCCGAGAGATGGCACGCCGCCTGGATGCGATCGTGGCTTTTGCCGAATTGGAGGATTACATCGATGTCCCGGTGAAGCACTATTCATCCGGGATGTATATCCGTTTGGCCTTTGCGGTCTCTGTATATCTAGATGCAGAGATCCTCTTGGTGGATGAAGTGCTGGCTGTCGGTGACGCGGCCTTTCAGCGGAAATGTCTAGACCATCTATTCAATCTTCAACGCTCTGGGGTGACGATCCTTCTGGTCTCTCACGATTTGGATGCTGTGCAGCGTTTGTGTCATCGGGCATTATGGTTCGATCATGGCCGGATCCGGATGGAGGGCGCTCCGGCAGCGGTCGTGCAGGCCTACCTGGATCAAGTCCGCCGGCGGGACGAACGGGCTCTGGAAGCCCACAATCGTGAGAACGCTTTCCCCCGCTGGGGGAGCGGCCGCCTGCGCATTGAGCAGGTCTATCTCACCGACGCAACCGGGGTGGAGCGTTATCAGTTCGAGACAGGAGAGGCCCTGCGCATCCATCTGCGTTATCGCGCTGTGGAGCGGATCGCGAGGCCCATTTTTGGGCTGGCGATCCATCGTCATGATGGGGTGCAGATCTGCGGCCCCAACACGGCCTTCTCCGGTTTCCAGATCCCATGGGTGGAGGGGGAGGGGGAACTTATTTACTCGATCCCCACCCTGCCGCTCCTAGAAGGGACTTATCTGATCTCGGTATCGGCAACCGATGAACGGGATATCGAGATCTTCGATTATCATGATCGTGCTTATGTGTTTCGAGTGATTCGGGGTCATCATCCAGAGCGCTATGGGCTGTTGACGATGAACGGCCGCTGGGAGCATGAACGGCTGTCGATTCCTCACGGCGTTTCCTCACGGTAAGCTTTCCCAGAGTTTCGCGGCCCATGCACGCTTTGTCGATGTAAGCGATCTCTGCAGACGGGCACTGGAAGGGCTCTCTAACCAACGAGGGTGATCCGCAGGGTTTTTCTCTCCGCAGCTCTCCAGGCTGCGGAGAGGGAGGGCATTTGCCCCTCCTACGGGGCTCATTAGGTCAACTTCTGCCATACCTCAGGAGGTGGAACCGATGGACGAGCTTGCGATGTTGCTCAAGACCCTAACAGAGGCTCATGGCGTCCCGGGTTACGAAATGGAGATCCGGGAGGTGATGCGCGGGCTCCTGGAAGGCCTGGGGGAGATCGAGCAGGATCACATCGGCAGCTTGATCTGCCGGCGGGGGGAGGGTGGGCCTCGGGTGATGCTCGCCGCCCATATGGATGAGATCGGCTTCATGGTCAAATACATCACCCAGGAGGGATTCATTCGATTCACGCCCCTGGGTGGATGGTTCGACCAGGTCCTTCTCGGCCAGCGTGTGGTGATCAAGACCCATAAAGGAGATGTGGTGGGTGTGATCGGCGCCAAGCCGCCCCACCTGCTTTCGGCGGACGAACGGAAAAAGGTGGTCGAGAAAAAGGACATGTACATCGACATCGGGGCGACCTCGGCCAAGGAGGTGGAGGAGGCAGGGGTGCGGGTGGGCGATCCCATCGTTCCCCTTGCCCCCTTCCAGGTGCTGGTCAGCGGCAAAGCTTATCTGGCGAAAGCTTTCGATGACCGGGTGGGTTGTGCGGTGTTGGTTGAAGTCATGCGACGGCTGGCCCGTGAGGGCCATCCCAATACGGTTTATGGGGTGGCGACCGTGCAAGAGGAGGTCGGGCTGCGGGGAGCGGCGACCAGCGTCGAGAAGGTGAATCCGGATGTAGCTCTGATCTTGGAATCGGACATCGCCGGGGATGTGCCTGGAATCAAGCCGGAGGAATCCCCGGTGAAACTCGGCGGGGGGCCTACCATCGTGGTCTACGACGCGCGGATGATCCCGAATCTCCGGTTGCGGGACCTCGCCGTGGAAACTGCGCAATCCATGGGGATCCCCGTTCAGTTTTCCGTGATTGAAGGTGGGGCCACGGATGGCGGCGTGATCCACCTCCATAAAGGTGGGGTGCCCACCCTGGTGATCGGCGTCCCGGCGCGGCACATCCACAGCCACAGCGCCATCATCCATCGAGAAGACGTCGAACGCGCGATCGCCTTGGTCACCGCTTTGGTCCAACGTCTGGACGCCGAAACCAGCGCGCGTTTGAAGTTATGAAAGCATCCAGTATAATAACCTACGTGATGCTTTTCACAGTTTGTGCGCACAGGTAAGGAGATCTGGAGAATTCCAGCTCTCCGTATTCGTGTAAGAGCGGTTGAGGAGAATTTCGGACACACTTTTACACGCGAGGTGAGCGATGACGGATCGGACGGATGCCTGGCAAGAGCTCATCGCTTCTCTTCAGCAACGGATCGAGGCTTATGCCCCCCAAGTGGAAGTGGCTGAGATCGGCGAGGTCATCGAAGCAGGAGATGGGATCGCCCGGTGCTCGGGCCTCAGCAACGTCATGGCCAGCGAGCTGGTGGAGTTCGAGAACGGGGTGATGGGGATCGCCTTCAACTTGGAGCGCGACAACGTCGGCGTGATCATCCTGGGGGATTTCAGCGGGATCCGCCAAGGGATGAAGGTCCGCGGCACCGGTCGGATCGCCTCCGTGCCTGTCGGCCAAGCGCTGCTGGGCCGCGTGGTGGATCCCCTGGGGCGTCCCCTGGACGGCAAGGGCCCCATTGTGACCGATCGTTACCGTCCTATCGAGCGGATCGCTCCCGGGGTGACCAAGCGCCAGGATGTGGATACCCCTGTGCAGACGGGGATCAAGGCGATCGATGCGATGATCCCCATCGGCCGCGGGCAACGGGAGCTCATTATCGGCGACCGCCAGACGGGTAAGACGGCGATCGCGGTGGACACCATCATCAACCAGAAGGGCAAGGGGATGGTCTGTATCTATGTGGCCATTGGCCAGAAGCGGGCTCAGGTGGCCCGTCTGGTGGCCATCCTCGAACGCTATGGGGCGATGGATTACACCATCGTCGTGGCCGCCACCGCCTCCGACCCTGCGGCTTTGCAGTACATCGCCCCTTACGCGGGTTGCGCCATGGGCGAGGAGGTGATGGAGAACGGAGTTATCCTCGATGGGCAGCTGGTCAACGACGCCCTGATCGTCTACGACGACCTCACCAAGCACGCTTGGGCCTACCGCCAGGTCTCGCTGCTCCTCCGACGCCCGCCGGGCCGGGAGGCTTACCCCGGTGACATCTTCTATCTTCACTCCCGTCTGCTGGAACGCGCCGCTCGCCTGGCAAATAAATACATTATTGTCCCTAAAGACGCGCCTGAGGACACTAAAGAGGGAATCGATGGGAAAATCTACACCGGGCCGCTCGGATATAAAGAGGCCCAGAAGGCTTTAGAGGCCCGCCCAGACAAGGACAATCTGAAGATCCTGAAGGTAAAGGGATCTGGTGGGAGCCTCACCGCGTTGCCGATCGTGGAGACCCAGCTGGGCGACGTCTCCGCTTACATCCCGACCAATGTGATCTCCATCACCGACGGCCAGATCTACCTGGAGGCGGATCTCTTCAATGCAGGTATCCGTCCGGCGATCAACGTGGGGATCTCGGTGTCCCGGGTGGGCGGCGCGGCTCAGACGAGGGCCATGAAGCAGGTGGCCGGGCGCCTACGCCTGGAGATGGCCCAGTTCCGGGAGCTGGCCGCCTTCGTGCAATTTGGATCGGATCTGGATAAGACGACCTTGGCGATCATCGAGCGGGGCAAGCGGCTCACCGAGATCCTCAAGCAGCCTCAATATGAGCCGATGCCCCTGGAGGAGCAAGTGATGGTGATCTTCGCCGGGACCAATGGATATCTCGATACGATCCCGGTGGAGAGGGTGCGCCAATGGGAGAAGGAGTTCCTCCGCTTTATGGCGGTTAACTATCCGGAAGTCGGCCGCGACATCGCAGAGCGGAGGGAGCTCACGAAGGAAACTGAGGAGAAATTACGGCGGGCCATCGAGGAGTTCAACCGCGGCTGGTTGGCCGGATGATGGGAGAACGCCCCAATGACCGTCGCTACAGGCGCGCGGGTCCGGGTGGCGGTTGAACCCTTTTATCCTGATCTGCTTCGCTGTTCCAAACAGGCCCATGGCAGTGCGCTCCGGATGTGATGGTGGTTGGCCAGGCAGCTCGAGCCACAGCGAAGGGAGTGGAGAGGGTTCCTCTGCCCTCGGTGCTCCAGTGCTGGGGGGAGATCCAGCATCTCCAGATAGGAGGTTAAAGGCGTGCCCACTTTGCGGGAGTTGCGGCGTCGAATTCGAACGGTACGCAGCATCGCTCAGATTACCCGGGCGATGGAGGCGGTCTCGGCTTCCAAGATGAGGCGGGCCCAGGAGATGACCCTGGCCTCCCGTCCGTATTCTCAGAAGGCCTGGGAGGTATTGGTGCACCTGGCCCATCAGGCGGAAGCCAGCGCGTTGCTCCATCCGTTGCTGGAGGTGCGGCCGGTGCGTCGGGTCCTGCTGATCCTGATCACCGCGGATCGGGGGCTGTGCGGTGCTTACAACGATAACATCATCCGCCTGGCGTTCCGGTTCGCGGCGGTCAGCCGCGCGCCGGTGGCCTTCCTGACCGCAGGCCGCAAAGGTCGGGATGCCGTGGCGCGGGTCCGGGGAGCCTTGGTGGCGGATTTTTCCCCCTTGCCCCGCTGGCCGCGCTTTATGGAGATCCGCCCCATCGCCCATGTGGCCATGGAGGAGTTCTTAAAAGGGAATGTGGATGAAGTATACGTGGCCTATACGGATTTCATCAATACGATGGTTCAGCGCCCCCGCGTCCGTCGCCTGCTTCCCCTTCGCCTGGCCCAGGGCTATGAACCCGCTGTCCCTGAAGCAGTGGAGCGGCTGGACACCCGGGCGGTGGCGAACAAAACGTTCATTTATGAGCCGGATCCGGCTCAGTTGCTGGAGGTGATCCTGCCGCGGTTCGTGGAGCTTCAGGTCTATCAGGCGGTTCTGGAAAGCCTGGCCAGCGAGCACTCGGCCCGTATGGTGGCCATGCGGAACGCCACCGAGAATGCGGAGAACCTGATCTACACGTTGACCTTAAGTTACAACAAAGCTCGTCAGCAATCGATCACCAGCGAGATGCTGGACATCGCAGGAGGGGCGGAGGCTATGCGCCAGGCGGCGCGGGCTCAGATCCAGGCCCGGACACGTGTAGGACCGAGGCGCTAATATCTCAGGAATGTTGGAGCCGCCCTCAAAGGACAAAATTTGCCCGACAGGAGGTAGATCGGCATGGCGAAAGGCTCGGTGGGTCGCATCGTGCAGATCATGGGGAACGTGGTGGATGTGGAATTCCCGCCTGAGGAATTGCCGGATATCTATAACGCGATCGAGGTGCCTCGGGACGGTCACCGTTTGGTGTTGGAGGTGCAGCAACACCTAAGCGGTGGGACGGTCCGTTGCATCGCGATGGACACCACCGATGGGCTCCGCCGGGGGATGATCGCGTATGACACCGGCGCCCCCATCACGGTGCCGGTTGGGGAGGCCACCCTCGGTCGCGTGTTCAATGTGCTGGGGGAGCCGATCGACGAGAAGGGCCCGGTCCACGCTCAGGAATACCGGCCGATCCATCAGCCGCCCCCGGCCCTGGAGGAGCAATCCACCCAGATTGAGGTGTTCGAGACTGGGCTGAAGGTGATCGATCTCATCGCCCCGTTCATGCGAGGCGGCAAGGTGGCGGTGTTCGGTGGCGCGGGGGTGGGCAAGACCGTGATCATCATGGAGCTCATCCGGAACATCGCCACCGTCCATAAAGGGATCTCCGTCTTCGCCGGGATCGGCGAGCGCACCCGCGAGGGCACCCAGCTCTATCGCGAGATGATCGAAGCAGGGGTGATCGACAAGACGGTGATGGTCTTCGGGCAGATGAACGAGCCCCCGGGGGTGCGCCTGCGCGTGGGCCTGACGGCCCTGACGATGGCCGAGTATTTCCGGGATCAAGGGCGGGATGTGCTCATCTTCATCGATAACATCTTCCGCTTCGTGATGTCCGGCTCTGAGGTCTCGGCGCTCCTCGGCCGTATGCCCTCCGCGGTCGGATACCAGCCCACCCTGGCCTTCGAGATGGGGCAGCTCCAGGAGCGCATCACCTCCACCCGACGCGGGGCCATCACCTCGATGCAGGCCGTGTATGTGCCGGCGGATGACTATTCCGACCCGGCGCCGGTGGCCACGTTCGCCCACCTCGACGCCACCATCGCCCTGGAGCGGAGTATCGCGGAGAAGGGCATCTACCCGGCGGTGGATCCCCTGGCCTCCACCAGCCGAATCCTGGATCCCCGGATCGTGGGGGAGGAGCATTACACGGTGGCCCGGGAGGTGCAGCGGGTGCTTCAGCGTTACAAGGACCTGCAGGACATCATCGCCATCCTGGGCATCGATGAGCTATCCGAGGAGGACAAGCTGATCGTGGCCCGTGCCCGGAAGATCGAGCGGTTCTTCAGCCAGCCCATGTTCGTGGCCGAGCAATTCACCGGGCTGCCTGGGCGTTACGTCCCGCTGAAGGAGACCGTGCGTGGGTTCAAGGAGATCCTGGAAGGGAAGCATGACGATCTCCCCGAGGCGGCCTTCTATATGGTCGGCACCATCGACGAGGCGGTGGAGAAGGCCGAGCGCCTGCGGCGGGGCGAATTGCGATGAGCCTGGAAAACGATCCACGCGAGCGATGGCCCGGGATTATCGCGGAATATCGAGCCCTCCGGGAGGCGGAGTGGAGGGCGTTCGCCTGCGCCCCTCTGTCCGAGCGGTTGGAGACGCTGGAGGCCCTTTGTAGTTTCCTGGAGGAGGTGGAACGGATGGAGGGGACGGCGGTCCCTCAACCTTTTCATGAGATGTTGCGACGGCTTCACCGCGTCCTTGAGCGTCTCTGGGTGCCCTACGCGATTTTGGGAGGGTTGGCGGCCGCCCTCTGGGGGATCGCCCGGACAACGGTGGACGTGGATGTGGGCCTGCTCGCCCCGCCGGAGCAGATGCCAGCCCTCCTGCAGGCCTTCGATGAGGAAGGGTTCGCGGTAAGCCCGATGGCGCTGCCAAGGCTCCAGGAGGGACGCCCGGTCCAGCTCGCCTTCACCCGGCGCTTTTCAGTGGATCTGCGATCCGCTTCCTTGCAGTTGGACATTCAAGCCATCCGCCGCGCACGGGAGTTTGTCCTGTTCGGAATCCCGCTGCGTTTCGTGGCACCGGAGGAGCTAATCGCTTACAAGCTGGCGCGCTGGGAGCCAATCGATCAGAACGATGTGCGCGGGGTGCTGGAAACCCAGCGGGATCATCTGGACTTAGAATATCTGGAGGCGGCGGTCCGGGGCCTGGCGGAGGAGGCGGGGCTTCCGGAGCTGCTGTCGCGCTGGATCCATTTGAGGGAGGAGATCCTGGGATGAGCCCGATTCGTCTGGAGATCGTCACCCAGGAGCGGGCTTTATTCAGCGGGGATGTGGATATGGTGGTGGCCCCCGGGGTGGAGGGAGAATTGGGGATCCTGCCGGGGCACGCACCGCTGCTCACTGCCCTGGGCATCGGGCCGTTGCTGGCCCGGCGGGGGGCGGAGGAACTCTGGTTTGCGATCCACGGGGGCTTTATGGAAGTGACCCCCGAGCGCGTGATCGTACTGGCGGATGTGGCGGAGCAGGCCGAGGAGATCGACGTGGCCCGGGCCGAGGAAGCCCGTCAGCGGGCCGAGCAGATCCTGAAGGAGCGGCCGGCAGGCATCGATCTCAACACCGCCTTGGCCGCGCTGCGCCGTTCTCGGGTCCGCCTGGAAGTGGCCCGTCGCCGTCGGACCCGGCGAGAGGGATCTTCGGGGTAAGGGGGTCGCTATTGATGCTCACCAAGCGTCTGGGCATTGACCTTGGGACGGCCAACGTGCTGGTCTATGAGGTGGGTCGGGGGATCATCCTGCAGGAGCCCTCGGTGGTGGCCATGCCGAGGGATGGGGATGAGATCCTCGCCGTGGGGGAGGAGGCCCGGGCGATGTATGGCCGCACCCCGGAGATCATTGAGGTGATCCGCCCGCTCCGGGACGGCGTGATCGCGGATTACTATGTGACGGAGCGGATGCTCCGGTATTTCATCGGCAAGGTCTGTGGCCCCATTCGTCTTTTTCGCCCCCATGTGATGATTTCGGTGCCTTATGGAGTGACCAGCGTGGAGAGCCGAGCCGTGCATGAAGCGGCGGTGGCGGCCGGGGCCCATCCCGGCCATGTCTATCTGATCCCGGAGCCGCTGGCGGCCGCGCTGGGAGCGGGCCTTCCGGTGGATACGCCAACGGGCAATATGGTGGTTGACCTGGGGGGTGGCACGACGGAGGCCGCGGTGATCTCGATGCTGGGGATTGTCACCGCCCACTCAGTCCGCGTGGGTGGCATCCGGATGGATGAGGCGATCATCGGCTATGTGCGTCGGAAATATAACCTGGCCATTGGAGAGCCAACGGCGGAGCAGGTGAAAATCCAGATCGGGACTGCCCTTCCCATCGATCCCCCTCTTCGTATGGAAGTGCAAGGTAGGGATTTGGTAACCGGTTTGCCCCGCACGATCACACTGACCTCTGACGAAGTCCTGGAAGCAATCCAAGAGCTTCTCCAAGCGATCGTCGGGGTGGTCCGGGCGGTCTTGGAGCGTACGCCTCCGGAGCTGGCTGCGGACATCATCGATCGGGGGATGGCCCTGGTGGGTGGTGGAGCGATGCTCCGGCGGCTGGATGAATTCCTCACCCAGCAGACAGGGGTCCCCGCTTATGTGGCGGATGCCCCGATGGCGTGTGTGGCGCTTGGGGCGGGGAGGGCTCTGGAGCAAATCCATCTGTTCCATCGCACACTGGTCACCATCTGGTCCTCGCTGTAGCATTTTGTCCTTAGGCTACTGCTTTTTCCACATTTGATGAGGCGTTATGCGATCCGTTTCCTCGTGGGGCTTTGGGGGCGAGTTGGGCACCTTTGGCGCCCGGCTCGCCCCCAAATGTTTTTTTATCCCCACGGTCCTTGGGGCTGTGGGGAGGGGGGATCCATGGGAGTGGGGTCAGCCGCTCCCTTCACTGCATATCCCCAAAACAAAAGTGAAAGGAAAGTGGAAGAAGCACTAAATGTCCCATAGCCAGGGCTTGGGCCATGGCCAGGGGGATAAGTGCTCGCCGCGCGGACCCTCAGGCCCTTCTGGAAATCCGCTCGCCCGACCTCCGGGCGAGCGGATTTTTTCTTCTCTTCGAGCTGATCCTCTTGAAACCTCTAGAGATTTAGAGTTGCACCGTTCGGGGCCTACGAGAAGAGGCGGGAGCCCTCCAAAAGCTCTTAGTGAGGAAACCAGCTACGCAACCCTAACCTCTGCGAGATTGGACCTTGGAGAAACGGACGGCCTGACTTCTCGTCTGGGTCTCTCCCTTGTGCTGGGCAAGTCCCTCCCCGCAGCCCGAAGGGTCGCGGGGAGGAGGGATTTTGGGATGGGGTCACCTTCGGCGGCCCCACCCCGAAATCCTCCAGATGAGGAAATGGACGCGTTTTCCCAGAGTCCAGTTTCCACAACCCGAAGGATCGTAAAGCGGAGGCATCGACCGAACGGTCGAGGGCTGGGATCCATTGAAGAGCGGAGGGGGGGATCTACCGGATGGCGCTACTGGTGGGCCCGTTCGCTTGTTACAGTGAAATTGCCTGAAATCTCTTGCCGCAATCTTCACCGCTGAATCTGCTTCCTAAGGCAAGATGGGCGCGCTAAGACAGGAACGGGGCTAGGGAGCTCGGAGAATGATGATCGGTCAGATGCGGATTCCGATCCGGGGACTTCAGGACGCGGGAAAGGCGATTTCCCTGGAAAAAGCATTGCGACAGCAGGAAGGGGTGATCTGGGCGACGGTGAACTTCGCAGCTCAGGAGGTGATTTTGTTCTATCATCCGCCGAGCTTCCGGCTTCACCGGATCTTACAGGTCGTTCGCAGTCAGGGCTGTGAGGCAGAATTGCCTCAGCAGTCTATGGGATTCTCCTCCCTTCAGACATGGCTCCATGCCATTGGGGTCCCGTTCGGGGCTGGTCTGCTGGGGGCGGGTTTGCTGGTCGGGCTTTACTTGGGCCTGGTGACCCTGGCCCAGGGCTGGAGGCATGCCTTGGAGCTCCTATGGGGGGACCGATGGCTGGTGGGCGCGATTGCAGCTGGGTTCGGGATCCAAGTTGGGCTTTACATCCATCTGAGGCGACTGCGCGCATGTGGCGCGAACCCTCATGCGCCAACCGCCCTGACCGCGGCCGGAACAGGCACCTCCAGCGTTGCCATGGTCGCATGCTGCGCCCACCACATTACCGACGCGCTGCCGCTCCTGGGCCTCTCTGCCGCTGCCACGCTGCTGAATCAATATCGCATCCCCTTTATGGTGGTAGGGATCGGCACGAATCTGGTGGGGATCCTATGGATGGGGCGGGAGCTCTTGCGGCTGCGTAAACAGATGAAGCTTCCAATCGCTCTCCATCTCTCTTGAAGGAGGAAATCGATGGCCCTTCAACAGGTGAGCCTGCCGATCCTCGGGATGAGCTGTGCCTCCTGTGCGGCGACCATCGAGGGGGTCCTGAAGGGGATCGAGGGTGTAGCCCAGGTTCAGGTGAATGTGAACGGGGGGCGGGCGCTGGTGGCTTATGAGCCTGAACGTGTTGATTTGGCCCGCCTCGTCGCTGCGATCCAGGAAGTGGGTTACCAAGTGGCAACCGCTCAAACCACCCTCCAGATCTCTGGGATGACTTGCGCTTCCTGTGTGGCGCATGTGGAGGGGGCATTGCGGGAATTGGAAGGGGTCCTGCAGGCAACCGTCCATCTGGGGTTGGGTCTTGCCCGTGTGGAATACATCCCCGGCCTGGTCACGCCCGCTCAAATGATCCGTGCGGTTCAGGCCGTAGGCTATGAGGCGCGAGTGCAGGAGGAAGGGGTTAGCGCGCTGGATCGAGAGCGGGAGGCCCGACAACGGGAGATCCGACGTCAGGGGCTGTATCTGCTCTTTGCTGCCCCTCTCGCCCTCTTGGTGATGCTGGGCACTTTCCGGGATTACTGGATTCTGCCCGCCATCGTTCCGGAGTGGTTGGGCTATAAGTGGGTCCTGGCCCTGCTGACTACGCCCGTTGTCCTGGGACCAGGGCGCCAATTCTTCGTAAATTCATGGCGTGGGCTGCGGCACGGTGTCACCGACATGAACCTGCTTTATGCGACCGGCATCGGAGCCGCTTACGGCATCGCCCTGATCAACACGTTCTTTCCTAAAGCTGGATTTGGAGGCGAGGGGGCTACCTTCTTTGAATCGGCCGCGCTGTTGACGGCTTTTATCGTTCTGGGTCGGTTTCTCGAGGCGGTTACCCGCGGGCGGACGAGCGAGGCGATTCGCAAGCTGATGAAATTGCAACCCAAACGCGCCCGGGTCCTACGCGATGGACAGGAGATCGAGGTGCCGGTGGAGGAGGTGATCGTCGGGGATCTCATCTTGGTCCGGCCCGGCGAGCAGATCCCGGTGGATGGGGTGGTCGTGGAGGGCTACTCCGCAGTGGATGAAAGCATGCTGACGGGCGAGTCGATGCCTGTGGAGAAGCGGCCGGGGGATGAAGTGATTGGGGGGACAATGAATAAAACCGGGGCCTTTAAGTTCCGGGCGACGCGGGTGGGCGCGGAGACCGCCTTGGCCCAGATCATCCGGCTGGTGGAGGAAGCCCAGGCCAGCAAGGCGCCGATCCAGAAGCTGGCGGATTGGGTGGCTGGCCATTTCATCCTGGGCGTGCATCTGTTAGCGATCCTGGTTTTCATCTTCTGGTTCTTCGTGGGCTATGAGCGCTTCTTCGACCCGAACAGCGCCTTTTTGCTCTCACCCTACCGGCTGGGCGAGATCGGCGTCTTTGGCTTCTCCCTGCTCCTGAGCGTCACGGTGCTGGTGATCTCATGCCCGTGCGCAGTAGGCCTGGCCACGCCCAGCGCCATCATGGCCGGCACCGGGAAGGCTGCCGAACATGGGGTTCTCTTCAAGAACGCGGAGGCCATTGAGAACGCCACCAAGCTGACTGCTATCGTCTTTGATAAGACGGGGACGCTGACGCGCGGCGAGCCTTCCGTGACCGATGTGATCGCTGTGGAGGGGGTCACCCCTGAGGAGGTCCTGTGGTGGGCCGCCCTGGCCGAGAAGAACAGCGAACATCCGCTGGGGGAAGCAGTCCTCCGAGCCGCGCGCGCTCGGGGCCTGGAGATCCCGGATGCGGAGGCCTTCCAAGCCATCCCTGGGCATGGCGTGGAGGCCCGCTATCAAGGAGAGAGGATCCTCCTGGGCAACCGTAAGCTGATGAGGGAGCACGGGATCGATCTCTCCGGCCTGCAACCCCAGGCCGAAGCCCTGGAGCGGGAGGGCAAAACAGTGATGTTCCTCGCCCGCTCCGACCAGGCGCTGGGCCTGCTCGCCGTCGCCGATACCTTAAAACCTTACGCCATAGAGGCGATCCGGCGGCTGCAGGCAATGGGCCTGAAGGTGGTGATGCTGACCGGGGACAACCGACGCACCGCGGAGGCCATCGCCCGTCAGCTCGGCATCGACCGGGTGCTGGCGGAGGTCCTGCCTCAAGATAAGGCGGCGGAGATCCGCCGGTTACAGCAACAGGGACATCGGGTGGCGATGGTTGGGGATGGAGTGAACGATGCGCCGGCCCTCGCCCAAGCCGATGTGGGGATCGCCATCGGTTCGGGCACGGATATCGCCAAAGAGACCGGGCATGTCATCCTGATCCGCGAGGATCTGCGGGATGTGGTGGTCGCTTTGGATATCGCCCGGGCCACGATGCGTAAAGTGAAGGAGAACCTTTTCTGGGCCTTTATTTACAACACGGTCAGCATCCCAATCGCAGCGGGAGTCCTTTACCCGACCTTCCGGGTGGTGGTCAGCCCGGAGTGGGCCGCTTTCCTCATGGCCATAAGTTCCCTCACGGTCACCCTGAACACCCTGCGGATGCGAGGCTATGTGCCGGCCCTGCGCCGGGAAGAACGCTCAACCGCCCGTGTTCATCCGGTGGCGGCATCGGCCCCCAGCGGCCAGTGAGGGGCGATCTTTTCAAGGAGGTCCTGGATATGGAGTCCATGGAGCCCATCGGACGTGAGATCGCGCGGCGCAGCGCAATCACTTACACGGCGATTTCCTTGTTGGCAGCTTTATTGTTCTTCGGGGCAGCGACATGGAAGGGAGGGTATTCCGAGGTCGCCCGGTGGGGCGGCGCGGCCTGGGTCTTCCTGTTAAGCATGATCGTTACCATGCCGCTGGTCACCACTTATTACCGGAAACGTGGGCGCCATACATCAAGCGGAGGTGCATGATCGCGAGGGGATTTCCTCGAGGGGATGAAGGGAGATGGACCCTTACACCTCCTCTCGCGGGCTCTGAATGGGGTAACTCCTATATTCAAAGGAAGGAGGTGAAGAGCGATGTGCTGCATGATGCATCTGATGGGACATTCTCAACACTCCGAGCGTGCTCATCCCTCCAGCTCCTCTCAAGAAGCGTCGTTGCTCGACATCTTGAAGCGGCGATACGCCCTGGGGGAGATCACCCGGGAGCAATTCGAGGAGATGAAGCGCGTTCTGGGCCTGGAGGAAGAGGCGCAGCAGCCTCAGGGCGGCCATGCCGCTCATGGGGGCCATGGCTGTTAGCGGAAGCGGAGGAGGACAGCTGGCGGAGCCCATTCGAACTTCTATAGGAGGCGAACCCATGGCGAAGGATCTCGTGTGTGGGATGGAGGTTGAGGAGGCCAAAGCGGCCGCCACCTCTGTGTATAAGGGCCAGACCTATTACTTCTGCTCCGTGGGTTGTAAAGCCGCTTTCGATAAAGATCCGGAGAAGTATGTAGGCAAGGCCCGTCCGGAGCACCCGGAGGCCCACGGCGGCCTGCATGGACCTCACCACTAACAGGGCTGTCCTGCTGAGGTGGGCCGGGTGCTGGGGGCATCCGGCCCACCCTCAAAAAATTTTTATGTAGTGGGGGTGATGCAGAGCTGTGGGAAGGGGAAGGGCTATTCCGCCGAGAGAGAGGATCCCATGGGAACCCGTTCGGAAACAATGGCCATGGCCTTCTTGATATGGGTGTGCACATTGCCGCTGGTGGGGCTATTCATCCTCCCATGGCTCGGCTGGCGGGTCGCCTTAGGGACTGGGCTGGGCCTCTTGGTCTTTCTTCTGATCCTCTGCTGGCTGGTTTGCAGCACGTTCCCATCCCGTTTGTCTAGGCGGGTTCAGCATGATGAACGCCGTTTCTGAGGCCTCGTGGGTGCGAGAGCGCTACAATCGGCGGGCGGTCACTTATGATCTGGAAACTGCTCCCTTGGAACTCTTGATCGCGCCATGGCGGCGATGGGTCTGGGAGCACGTTTGTGGACCACGGGTTCTGGAGATCGGGGTGGGAACTGGACAGAATTTCTCCTATTATCGGTCGGAGTGGGAGATCACTGCTGTGGACCTGAGCGAGCGGATGCTGGAACGAGCCCGGGGCAAAGCCCAACGTCTGGGATTGAAGGTTCGCATGCTGTTAATGGATGCCCAGCGCCTTGCCTTCCCTGATGCGTTTTTCGACACCGTTGTAGCCACCTGGGTGTTCTGCTCGGTTCCCGATCCAATACGAGGCCTCCGGGAGGCTTACCGGGTGCTCCGGCCCGGAGGCCGGTTGATCCTTCTGGAACACGTTCGGGCTCCCGACCCTTTGGGGCGGTGGATGGATTTCCTGGATCCCTTGGTGGTTCGCTGGAGCGGAGCACACATTAACCGGCGCACAGTGGAGAACGTTCGGCAGGCCGGTTTTGAGATCGAAGCCTTGCACACCTCCGTCCTCGGCATCGTGAAACGGATTGTGGCTCGGCGTCCGGAAGCGAGGCTATGAGCGCTGCCCGAGCCAAGTTACACGAATTCCAGATCTCTTCCGGGGAGGCAGCGATGGCGGAGGCGCAGGCACTTCCGACAGCGGCGACCTCGGGCATCACCCGACGTGAATTCCTCACCTATGTATGGGCAGCCTCAATGGCCCTCTTTATGGCGGAGAGCGGTGGGGTGGTGCTTTTGTTCGCCCTCCCCCGGTTCCGCGCGGGGGAATTCGGTGGCATCTTCCGGCTTGGCCCCGCTGGGGTCGTCCTGCCTCAGGTTGGAGAAGGCCCTCGGGAATATCCGGATGCACGGTTCTGGCTGGTCAACACGGAGAAGGGGATCCTGGCCCTCTATAAGGTATGTACCCATCTAGGCTGTCTCTACAAGTGGGTGCCCAGCAATTTCCGTTTTGAATGCCCGTGCCACGGCTCGAAGTTCCAGCTGGACGGCACTTACATTGAGGGGCCGGCCCCTCGGGATCTGGATCGCTTCGTGATCTACCTGAAGGACGCT
>NZ_JBHOQJ010000056.1:0-2257 GCF_042408365.1 Thermoflexus sp. | reverse complement strand
CGAGCAGATGCTGTCGCACCAGCGGCCCCACATCCAGGGGGGCCGCATACAAGCCCACGCGGGACCAGTTCCCTTCCCCCACGGTCCCCTCCAACCAGTAGACCATACCCGGCGACGGCTTGCGGATCGCCGCTTCCAGCGCCTGGCGGGTCTTCTCGAAGTCGTGGGCGAGCCCATTGGCCAGCCCAAGGGGCTCCTCGACCTCCGCGAACCCATGGTCCAGCAGCTCCGTGAGCGCCGTCCGGATCGCCATCAGGGCCTCCTGAACCGCCGCCCAGCGGACAGCGAGGAGCTCCCAGGTTTGCTCCACAGCGGCCCACGATGGGCGGGCACGTTCCTCTCCGGTGAGCAAAACCTTGCGCGCGTATTCCCCGCCTCCCGAAGCGGATTCCTCCAAGAAGGCCGTGAGGGCGTTCATGAGGAGATCCACGCCGGTTCGGGCTGCTTCCACCGCATCGCTCAATCGGCGGGTCATGCCCGCCAGGGTATTGCGGAGTGCGGGGGGCAGACTGCGCCCCAGGTTCAGCAATGCGCCGACCAGCCCGCCTCCCCGATGCTCACGGGCGCTGCCGGTTTCCTGAAGCAATCGAAGCAGCCTGAAACGATCGATCTCCACCGTTAGCTGCTTCGTGGCCGCCTCCTCCAGATGGTGGGCTTCATCAACGATCAAATAGCGATGTTCAGGAAGCACCATGCGCTGGGTCGCCGCATCCGCGAAAAGCAGCGCATGGTTCACAACGATCAAGTGGGCGGCCTCGGCCGCTTTCCGAGCCCGGTGGAGAAAGCAACCTCCCGCCCCCCAGGCGGCGCACACCTCCGTTGTGCAGGCCTCGTTATCCGCGGAAAGGCGGGCCCACAGCGCCCGCTCCACCGGCGTGGGCAGATAGAGCTCATCCCCATCACCGGTTTGCGTGGTGGGCAGCCACACCAGGATTTTGGCCAGCACCCGCATCTCCTCGACGCTGGTCGGCCCGGCGCGTCGCAATTGCATCAAGCGGGCCGGGCACAGATAGTGAGCGCGCCCTTTCAGTAACGTCACCCGCAAGGCGGCACCGTTCGCCAAGCCGGATTCGGAAAGCAGACGCTGGAGGATTGGGATGTCCTTCTGGAGCAGCTGCTCCTGAAGGTTGATCGTGTTGGTGGAGATCACCACCCGCTCGCCGTTGCGCATGGCCCAGAGGGCGGCGGGGATTAGATAGGCCAAGCTCTTCCCTACCCCGGTTCCTGCTTCGATGATCCGATGCTTGCCTTCGCTGAACGCCTCGGCAACGGCCTGAAGCATGGTCACCTGCTGAGGCCGATGCTCATATTCGGGGAAGATCCGGGAGAGGGCCCCACCCGGCTCCAGCAGCTGGGTCAGCTCCTCCACATTTAACGGTTGAGGTTCAGCCTTGGGGCGCAGGGGCCGGGCCCTCACCGGAGGAGGGGTCAGATAGGCTTCCGGGGTCGCCAGGCCCTTCGCCCGCAGCTGGGCACCAATGCTCTGATCGGCGAAACGGCCTTGTTGCACGGCCCGCAGGGCTTCCTCGAAAAACCGGCGGGGAGGCCAAGGGAGACGAGCGGCGTGGCGGACGATCTCCTCGAGGATCGGCTCGGGCAGCTGACAGGCGCGCTCAAAGAGAGCCAGGAAAAGCCGATGAGTGAGCCGCGCATCCTCCAGCGCGCGGTGGATCACCCCCACCGGGATCCCCAGGTCCTGAGCCAGAGTCGAAAGCCCATGGCCACCGGCATAGGGGACCAGAATGGCCGCCAGCTCGTAAGTATCCAGCGCCTCGTTCTCCAGAAAAAGGCCATGGCGACGCAGGAACGCCAGGTCCTGATCGATGGAATGGCCGACCAGGATCCCATTGCCCACCAGGGCCCGCAGGCGGGGCAACACCGCTCGTAACGGAGGAGCCTGAGCCGCCTCCTCTAGACGAATACCGGTGAGTTCCACAACCGAAGGCGGGATCGGGCGCTCCGGACGAACGAGGGTGCTCCACTCATCCAGCACAGTTTCCCCGCGGAACTTAACGACTCCGATTTCGATGATGGTATCCGTCTCGGGATCCAGCCCGGTGGTCTCCAGATCCAGAGCGACAAAGACCGAAGGCATCGTTAAGCAGACCTCTGGGAAGTTGAATGATTTTGGGGCAGTTTGAGAGCTGGGGGCCGCCGAAGGCGGCCTCCAGCCCCGATGGATTTTCCCTCCCCTCTCCCCACGGCCCTTGGGGCCGTGGGGAGAGGGGATCCAAAGCATTTGGGGGCGAGCCGGGCG
>NZ_JBHOQJ010000041.1:0-1869 GCF_042408365.1 Thermoflexus sp. | reverse complement strand
AGGCGCCCGGCTCCGCCCCGAAAGCTCCCCCCAAGAAACCAATTGCGTCACGCCGAACATCCGGCTGGGAGGTCTACCCATGAGGCTCCGATCCAGAGGATGGTGGAGGCTGCTGGTATGGTTTGGGAGGGTTGGCCTGGGGGTGGCCCTCGTTTCCTCTTCGGTTCCCCTGGACGCCCGCGCCCAATCCACCCCCCACCTGGGTTACGGGGTCAACCCCCTGAACTCCGCAGACCCCGGGATCGGGAACATGGGCTTCGATTGGGCCAAAGTGTTCGGCTCCCCAGGAAGCCGCCTCCCCTACCGCGTCCTGCGGCGGGTGGAGGTCCACGCCAGCACTCTCAACAATTTGAGCGCGTGGGGGGACTGGCTGGAGAGCGAGGCGCGGGCCCAAGCGGACTGGATCGAGGCGTGGGAGATCGGCAACGAACCGAACCTGGACGCCTCGTACGGTTGGGCCGCACCCCCGAACGCCGCAGATTACACCCGGGTCCTGTGCGAAGCCTACCGCCGGATCAAGCGAGCGGACCCCACGGCCATCGTGGTCTCGGCGGGCTTGGCCCCAACCGGACGGGTGCCCTTCGAGTGGAACGGCCACAAGGGCTACTGCGCGCCCGGCCTCGGATGGTGTCCGGGCTACTATCAGGACGAGCGGGAGTTCCTGCGGGAGATGCTCCAGGCGGGGGCGGCGAACTGCCTCGACGCCCTCGGCTTCCACCCGTATGGCTTCGCGGCGTCCGCCACCGCCGCGCCCGCCACGCCTGGATCGGAATGCGGATCCAATGACTTCTGCTTCCGAACGGTGGAGGTGATCCGCCAGATCATGGTGGGGGAGTTCGGGGTGGATAAGCCCATCTGGGCGACGGAGTTCGGATGGCTGGTGGACCCTCGTCAGGTCGGCCGGCCTGAATGCTGGGACGATCCTTCCTTCAGCGGACGGCAGTGGCAGGTCGTCTCCCCCGATCAACAGGCCACTTACCTGGTGCAGGCCTACCAATGGGCCGACGCGAACTGGCCATGGATGGGGGCCATGCTGGTTTTCAATTATGGATTCAGCGAGGCCCCATCCAACAGCCTCCCGCCCTGTGATCAGATGCGCTTCTATGACATCAAAGGCCGCCCGGCCGAGCAGGCCCTTCGTGATATGATCAAGAACAAAGTCCCCGCCCGCCCTCTCTGGACCACGCCGGTCACCATGCTCTCCGACGTCGACACCCCTGCCCCGCTGCGGGGCGCGTTCCGGCTGCGGAGCACGACCCCCGATCCTCTCTCCTGGACGGTGTCGGGCATCAGCGCGCCCTTCCCCGTCACGCTGGACGCGAATTCCGGAACCGACGCGCAGTCCCTTTCCTTCGTCGTGGATCCGTCGGGCAAGGGCCTCGGAGTTTACACGGGGACGATCCGGGTGCAAGCCACAGTGCCGTCGCCCCTTTCCCAGTCGGTATCCGTGGAGAACCCGGACCAGGAGCTCCAGGTCGTCTTGCGGGTCGTGCCGGAGGTGTATCGGACGATGCTCCCTCTGGTTTTGCGGCGGTAGATGCGGGGCAGGTATCCACACACATTGCGGCGGGGCAGGCATCCAACCTGCCCCGCCGCTTGGCTTTCGCGCCCTGGAGGGGCTGAAGCGATTCCCACATCGCCTAATGCGCCTGCCGCCTCAGCCACTCGGAGACCAGGCGGGGGGCCTGGTGGAGGGCCTCGCCGATCTTGCTGACGTCCCGGCCTCCGGCCTGGGCGAGGGTCGGCCGGCCGCCGCCGCTCCCGCCGACCACCTGGGCGACCGCCCGCACCACCCGCACGGCATCCAAGCCCCGCTCGACGAGGTCGGGGGTCACCGCCGCCACGAAGCTCGGCCGGCCGCCGATCACC
>NZ_JBHOQJ010000029.1:0-3808 GCF_042408365.1 Thermoflexus sp. | reverse complement strand
TACGTCAGCCAATCCCAGATCCGGCGCTTCGGCCTGCGTCGGGGGGATTTCGTGGTCGGCCAGATCCGTCCCCCCAAGGAGACGGAGAAATATTACAGCCTCCTCCGGGTGGAGGCCGTGAACGGCCTGGATCCGGAACAGGCCCGGGAGCGGCCCCGGTTCGAGGAGCTCACCCCTATCTTCCCCAACGAGCTCTTCGATCTAGAGGTCGATCCCAAGAACCTGACCACTCGGCTGATCAACCTGGTGGCGCCCATCGGCCGGGGGCAGCGGGGTCTGATCGTTTCACCACCTAAGGCGGGCAAGACCACAGTCCTCAAGCACATCGCCAACGCGATCTCCACCCGCTACCGCGACGTCCACCTGATGGTTGTGCTCGTCGGCGAGCGGCCGGAGGAGGTCACCGATATGGACCGCTCGGTGGAGGCCGAGGTGGTCCACAGCACCTTCGATGAGCCGCCCGAGAACCACATCAAGGTGGCCGAGCTGGCCTTGGAGCGGGCCAAGCGGATGGTGGAAGGGGGCAAACATGTGGTGATCCTCCTCGATTCCATCACCCGGCTCACCCGCGCCTATAACCTGGTGGTGGAACCCAGCGGCCGCACCTGGACGGGTGGCCTGGACCCCGCCGCGCTGTATCCGCCCAAGCGCTTCTTCGGCGCTGCCCGAAACATCGAGAACGGCGGCTCGCTGACCATCCTCGCCACATGTCTGATCGACACAGGGAGCCGGATGGATGATGTGATCTACGAGGAGTTCAAGGGGACCGGCAACTGGGAGCTGCACCTTTCCCGGAAGCTGGCCGAGCGCCGTCTCTTCCCCGCCATCGACATCGAGCGCTCCGGGACCCGCCGGGAGGAGCTGTTGCTGGATCCGGAGACGCTGGAGAAGGTGTGGTTGCTGCGGCGGATGATCGCCCGGATGATGGCTCCGCCCCCGGATGGAGGAGGGTATGATCTGGCTCAGGTGATGGAATCCCTCCTCAATGCCTTGGCCAAGACCCGCACCAATGCCGAGTTCCTGACCCGCATCAAGAAGGGGGACTGGAGCTGAATGAAAACGGGAGGGGGCGCTTCTGGCGCCCCCTCCCATCTTTCTATCAGCTCAAGCCGCCTCGTGAAGGCCTTCCACGATCGTCGCCTCCCCCTGTCCCACGCCGACGCATAAGGTGGCCAACCCATAGCGCGCCTTCCGGCGGCGCATCTCATAGAGCAGGGTGGTCAGGATCCGCGCCCCGCTGCATCCCAACGGGTGCCCCAGGGCAATGGCCCCTCCGTTGACGTTCACCTTATCCAAATCCAGCTCCAATCGCTTGATGCAGGCCAGGGTTTGGACCGCGAAGGCTTCATTGATTTCCACCAGGTCGATCTGATCCAGGGTCAGCCCGGTCCGCTCCAGGACTTTCCGCGTCGCGAAGATCGGGCCGTAGCCCATCACCCGAGGGTTCACCCCCACGGCGGCGGAGGCGACCCACCGGGCCAGCGGCCGCAGGCCCAGGGCCCGCGCTTTCTCCGCGCTCATCAGCAGCAACGCTGCAGCGCCATCGGCCAGGCCGGAGGAGTTCCCCGCCGTCACCGTCCCGCCTTTCCGGAACACGGGGGGCAGGCGGGAGAGGCGCTCCAGATCCGTATCCAGGACGATCTCGCCGTTCTCCACTCGGTAGCGGGGCCCCTCGTCGGTATCGATCATCCGCGGCGGTTGCCCTGGCCGCTCGATGACCACGGGGACGATCTCCTCTTTAAATTTTCCGGTGCGGATCGCCTCCACGGCCCGTTGATGGGAGCGGAGGGCAAACCGGTCCTGCTCCTCCCGTGTGATGTCCGGGTTTTCCTCGGCGATGTTCTCGGCCGTCTCGCCCATGGATTCCAGGGGGAACATCGCCTCCATCCGGGGGTTCGGGAACCGCCACCCCAAGGCGGTGTCATAAACCGTGAAGTTGCCTCGGGGGAAGGGGGCCTCCGCCTTGGGCATCACCCATGGCGCGCGGGTCATGCTCTCCACCCCGCCGGCCACGATCACATCCGCCTCGCCGCACCGGATGGTCCGCGCGGCCATGTTCACCGCGGTTAACCCAGAGGCGCACAATCGATTGACCGTCGCTCCAGCGACGTGCTCAGGGAACCCCGCCAGCAGCAGCGCCATCCGGGCCACGTTCCGGTTGTCTTCGCCCGCCTGGTTGGCGCAGCCCATGTAGACTTCGTCCACGATCGCTGGGTCGATGCCGGCCCGCCGCACCACCTCCTGGATCACCAGGGCGGCCAGATCATCAGGCCGCACATCCTTCAACGCTCCTCCGTATTTGCCCATCGGCGTTCGCACGGCCGCGACGATCACGACCTCGCGCATCTGACCCCTCCTGAAAACCCCTTTCAAAGGTTCCGATTTATAGGGGCGGGCACAAGGCCCGCCCCAGGGCCCTCATCGAAGCTGGTTGATGTTCACCCAAATCGAGCCGCCCATCACCCGGGCTGGGTGGGCGGGCAGGGGCGAGGAACAAGGGCCTGAGATGGGACGGCCGTCCGCGGCGAAGCGACACCCGGTGCACTCGGCGACCAGTTCCACGCCCTCGATCTTCAGCAGGCATGGCAAGTCGGGTGGTTGCATGGGGAAAGCCTTCACTTCCTCCCCTGTCCGCACCAGGATCAGGGGGTAGATCCGCCCGCTTCGATCGGAGAGGGTCACGGGGAAGGGGACCCCTTCGGGCAGGCGCTCAAGCGGCACCCCTGTGTCGAGCCATCGGGGCGTCCAAGGGGCACCGAAGACCGCCAGGCCGAAGATCACGCAAAGGCCGATCCCCAACAGGCCTCCGAAAAGGGCAAGGAAGATCTTGCCCTTCCGGCCGGCCTGGGAGGGCAAACCCTCTTCCTCAACCGGGAAAGGAAGCGCTTCTTGTTGACCGTCACCCGTCCACGCCATCATCGCGCTCGCTGATTTTTCTCCTCAAGGCGTGCCAGCACACGCTTCAGCTTTCTCCGCTCAGCCTCGCTCAGCAGCCGCACCTTTCCCCTGAGAGGATCGCTTCTCACTTCTTCGGGTTTCCGGGGATCTCCCACCAACTTTGCGAGCAGGCGAACCTCGCCTTCGTCCAGAGGGATGTTCATCTTCCGGCCCATCCCCCGCGGGCGGTAGAGCGCGAGGCGGTAACGCCGGTCCCCGAAACGCGCCCCCAGGTCGACCGGCTGCACCACCTGGTACGGCCCTTCGAGCCGGCCCCACGAGTGTCTCCCGGCCCACCAATGATATACCCAGTCGCCCTCGCGGGCCCTCCGGTACAGGTCCGCCCCGCAGGCGTTGTACCACGTGATCCGCTCCACCCCATGCGCCTTCCGCAACCGGGTCAGCGCCCTCTCCGCCGCCCGGCGTTCCGTTTCTTTTTCGCGGTCCCACTTCGTCGGCAGCAGCCAGACGCGTCCCGCCGGTATCTCTCCCCGCTTGCGCCGGTCGGACCCGGCCCGGGGCGCCGAGAAACGAGGCCCTTGGGGTTCCCGCTTCGCGCGCTCGTGCAGGATGTCCTCCGACATCGGGACGGCCTCGTGCTGCAAGCGCCGAAGGTACTGGCGGAGGCCCCGGAGCTCCTTTCCCGACAGCACGACCCCGGCCTCCTCCGGCCTCTCCTGGGAGTCCTCAGACAGGTTCATCGACCGTTCCGTGACTCGTCGTCATCTATTTCACCCCGCGGGGTGAAATCGATGACCGGTCCCTTCCTGCTTCATCGACCCATGGCTTGTAGACCGGGCCTTGTGACCCGTTCCGCCGCCAGAGGGATCTCCACAGGCCAACGGGCACCCCGCGCGATCCAAAGGATCGC
>NZ_JBHOQJ010000022.1:0-17278 GCF_042408365.1 Thermoflexus sp. | reverse complement strand
GATGGAGAACGGGGTGTGGGTGGCGGTGGCGAACAAGGTGGGGATGGAGGCGGAAAGCGTTCTCTACTGCGGCCGCAGCGGGGTCATCGGTCCGGATGGGCAATATCGGGCGATGGGGAGCCCGGATCGCGAGGAGATCGTGCTGGCGGAGGTGGACCTCCACGCAGCACCTGGTCCTCGGATTCAGCCTTCCAAGCCTGATCCTCTCATGACGGCCCCCGTAGCGGCTTTGCCGGTGGCGGCGCGCCTGCAAGAGCCCTTCCCTCCACAAGCTGCCTGCCTGCGTTTGGGGTTGCTCCAGCTGAAACCCCACGCGCCCATGCCGGAGTGGATTCGACGCCTGACGGAGCTAGGGGAGATCCTGGTCCGCCAGGGTGCCGACCTGGTGGTGGTGTCTGGATCCCCGACAGGCCCCGCCGACCAGGCGCTGGAGGCCCTGCAGGCGTTTACGGCCCGATGGCCATGTGGGTTGGCCGTTCCGCTCCCCGAAGGAAAGGCCGCGGGGGAGGGGCCGCTGGCGATCTATCTCCTGGACAGGGGACAGCTGGTTGGCGTCCGCCGAGGGAGCGGTCGAGAGGGGCTCGCGGTCCATTCGATCGCCGGGGTGGCGATTGGGACGCTGCTGGGATCAGAGGGATGGGCGCCTGAAATCGCCCGGGGTCTGATGCTGCGAGGTGCAGAGCTCCTGGTGTGGTGGGTGGCGGCCCCGGAGCCCGGGGTGCACACCGTGGCTCGCGCACGCGCCGATGAGAACCGGGTGTTCGTAGCCCTAGCGGCTCCGGTGGAAGGGAGCGAGGAGGCGGCGACGGCCGTTTTCGATCCGTTGGGGAATCCTTTGGCCACAGGAGCCCCCGGCGTCGAGCATGGGCTCCTGGTTTCCTTGTTCCGGCCGCTGACGCGCCATAAGGAGATGGCTCCGGGATCCCATGTGGTGTTCAGCCGGAACCCTGCGGCGTTCTGGTCCGAGGGATAGGGGCGCCCTCCCCTTTAGCCTGGGCGAAGCGGCTCCTGATACTGAATGGCGATGACCTCGGCGCCGGCGGGGAAAAGCCCCTCTACGATCTCGTGCACCAGCCCCCATGCTCGGGCCTCCTCCGGGTTGAGGGTGATGCGATCGTGCATCGCTTCAATAACCTCCCCTACCGATTTCCCGATGCTGGTGGCGATCACCTTAGCGATGTTCTCCAGATCGATCCGCAGCCCTTTGAGCCTCTCCTCCAGCTGCTTTTCCTCCAAGCTCATCGGTTGGGGGAATTGGGCGCTGACCCCGTGGAGCATGAAGCGCGCATGGGGCACCGACAGGCGACGGGTCCCCGCGCAATAGAGGACGACGCCAATGGAATCGACGCTGCCGAAATTACAGGTGGTGATCCGAACAGGGATCCCCTTGAGGTAGTTGTATGCGCTCAGGCCGTGGAAGACGCTCCCTCCGGGGGAGGAGAGGAGCAGCATAAAGTCCCGATGTCCTTCCCGCATTTTTTGATCGATGGTGTTGAGGAGGGCGTTAATGGTGCTGTCGATCACCGGCGCGAAGAACCGGATCACAATCGGTAGATTCGCCATAGCTTCTCCATCGCTGAGAGATCAAACATGCGGGGGAGGAAGAGGAAAGGGATAGGGGCGGCAGCCCTCGGTCGCCGCCCCTGTTTTCCGTTTTCAGGCTTAAAACCTTCTCGCCTTCCTTGGCTCGAGGATTGAGTTACCATTCCTCTTCCTCTTCTTCGTCTTCCTCGAGCGCAAGTTCCTCCTCCCATTCCTCTTCCTCATCGAGACCCAGTTCTTCCTCCTCCAAGACTTCCTCCTCTTCCTCCCATTCCTCCTCTTCCGCCTGCGTATAGGTCAGGCAACCCATCTCCGGATCCAGTTCGATTTCATCGGCTGTGCATAAGCCAGCCTCGAGATAAACGCAATCAACATAGTGACATCGAATGCGAGGCATAGGCTCCTCCTGATTTGATATGATTTCGATGGGATAAGGGCCACCTTGGGTCGTGCTTCATCCACATTTGTTTTGAGGATGTGCGGTGGAGGGAGTGGATGGCCCCCCGCTCCCTCCCCGCGGCCTTTTGAGACCGCGGGGCAAAATCTTTCGGGGGCTGGACCGGGGGTCGTTTGGCGCAGGGCACTTTAGCGCCCGTTCTTGGTGGTTGGCCCAGCCCCCGAAAACCCCAAAGTTAAAAATGGACGAAGCGGTGGTCCCTATCCCTCATACCTCTTGGAAGAATACTCGATAAAAACGAGCGCCGCACACCCCTAGCAATGAGGTGATCAGGATCGCCGAGGCGACACACCAGCTGCACCACGCGTGAAGGACAAAGGCTTCGATGGCCGTGAGATACATGGAGAAGATCCATCCCCCCATGGCGATGGCAAAAGAGATGGCCACCGTCCAGGGATAAAGGTGGGCATGATTTTTCCAAAATGGAAGCCCCAGTGCCATGAGAACCAGATAAGCGCCTAATCCCCAGGCAGCCACGGGGACGCCCAGCAACTCCGCATAAGGGCTGCTGTTCACAACGTCACAGCCCCGGAACCCGATGCAGATTAGACCTTCCCCTTGGAGCTTGCTCCATGTGAGATACCCCGCAACCATGGCCCCGGCCGTCGCCAGAGCCAACTGAATGAGAGGGAGCGTATCCCTCGATGCCGTGGCGGTGTGCTGCGTCATAAGGATTCCCCTATGAGGGGCTAACAGCTTGAGCGGTCACTGGCTTTTCTGCAGCAGGGTGTCGATATAAGTTTCGTAAAAGGCCAGATCGTAGAGCCCCTCGATCTTCTCGCCGTTGATGAAGAGCGTGGGGGTAGCCCGCACCCCTCGCTGGCGGCCGGCCTCCGCGGCGCCGCGAATGAAATCCCGGTATTTCCCAGAGCGCAGACAATTCCCGAAGGCTTCCCGATCCAGCCCGACTCGGACCGCGAAGCCGATCAGCCGCTCATCGGAAAACCAGCCCAGGTTCTCCCCGCGTTGATTGGCGAAGATCGTTTGCTCATACTCCCAGAACTTCCCCTGCTCCGCGGCGCATGCCGCAGCTTCTGCCGCCCGGAACGACTCCGGCCCCAGGAAGGGGAAATACCGGAAAATATAATAGACCTTTCCGGTTTTTACATATTTCTCATCCAGACGCGGCGCCACCTCATGGGTATAGCGGGCGCACACTGGGCATTGGAAATCCGAATACTCTTCGATGACCACCTTCGCCTCGGGATTCCCTTTATAGGGGTATCCATCCGGCGTGAGACCGGTCGGGTAATCGATCGCCGTCACTTTCCTCGAGGGCCGATTGGCCCATAGTTGGTATCCGATCAGGGCAGCGACGACGAGCACGGCGGCAACGATGATCAGCAGCGGCAGCGGCTGTGGGGAAGAAGCCCGGGTGGCATGAGGCGCGCGTTTGGTCATAAAGCCCTCCCCAAGGCTGAGGATGGGAGAACTTCCGATCGTCCAATCAGATCCTGCAAATCAACCCAGACCTCGGCCATGACCACTGCGCCCGCCGGGAGGGAGCGAATGCCCTCCGGAAGGATCACCAGGCCGTTGGCCCGGGCCATGGCGCTCAAAATATGAGAGCCCTGAAGGCCGCTGAGGCGGGCCTGAAATTGGCCGTCCTCATAAACAATCTGCGCGCGGAAATAGGTCTCTCGCCCATCGCTGGAAACCGGCTCGGCCAGGCGCACTGGGACACGCGGGCGCTCCCAACGAGGATAGCCTCCCATCCGCCGCAGGGCAGGGCGAACGAACTGGTCAAAGGTGATCATGGCGGAGACCGGATTGCCCGGCAGGCCGAAGAAGGGGATACCTCGATAGTGGCCGAAGGCGAAAGGCTTTCCAGGGCGGATCCGAACTTTCCAAAGGCGGATCTCGCCGTGGCGCCCGACGACTTCCTTGACCCAATCATAAGCGCCGACGGAAGCTCCAGCAGAAGAGACGATCAGGTCTGGATGGTGCGCGGCCGCCTCGTCCAGCAACCGTCGTAGATCCTCCGGGTCGTCCCGGGCGATCCCCAGCACAATAGGCTCCGCCCCGGCCTCCTGGGACTGAGCGGCCAGGGCGGTCCGATTGGTTTCGTAAATACAGCCGGGCGGCAGCGGGCGGCCGGGCTCAACCAGCTCATCGCCGATCGCCAGGAGGGCTACTCGCGGGCGGCGATGAACCGGGATCTCCAAGCGGCCGAGGGCCGCCAGCAAGGCTAAGGCGCCAGGCGTGAGCACCGTCCCCGGCTCCAGAGCGATCGTCCCGCGGGCCACATCTTCCCCAGCCGGACGGACGAATTCGCCGGGTTGGACCGCCCGGAAGACGGCGATGATGATGGGAAGCGGATGGCCGGGACCCGCCTGGTCGTCCGTATCCTCCACAGGGACAACGGCGTCCGCGCCCATGGGAAGCTGCGCTCCTGTAGCGATCCGCACGGCGGTTCCGGGTTCGATCGAACCCATGAACGGATGACCGGCGGCCGCCTCCCCGAGCACCCGGAGATGGACAGGATGTTCCCTTCCGGCACCCCTTGTGTCGACGGAGCGGACCGCGTAACCATCCATCGCGGAATTGGGGAATGGCGGAAGGTCGTGTTCAGCCCGGATGGCCTCCGCCAGGACCCGTCCGAGAGCTTTCGGAAGCGCCACGGATTCCGAGGGGAGCGGTCGGAACTCCTCTACAATTGTCCGGCGGGCCTCATCGACGGACACCCATTCCTGAATTGCGGCCATAGCGGATTGGCTCCTTGATTGCCTCCTTACTTTACTTTAGACACGGGGAGCTTTCTTTCCCCTTCCTACGGTCCTTCGGTCCTTTGTTGGGCGAGATGCTCCGCGAATGGCATGTGCAGCACCTTGTGGGAATTGGGCGCTTTTCCTGTGGAAGAAGGTGCGACTACGCAATCGAGGTCGCCGTCTCCAGGGCTGATCATCTAATCGACAGCCTTGCGGGGTGGCATGATATCCTGGCGTGCCGGATTTAGTGTAGCGGGGGAGGGCAGGTCTGTCAACTATTTCACCTCTACCGCCTTGTCCCCGTGAGTTCGGGGGAGGGACAGATGGCCCCTCTGGGGGCCAGGAGGGCAGGGATTTTCAACGCCCGAGCGTTTTGGAGGTTTTAGGGTCCTTGGGGATCTGCGGGGATTAGGGACCGCCTTCGGCGGCCCCAGCCCCTATGGGTTTTCCTCCCCCTCCCCGCCGCCCGAAGGGCGATGGGGAGAGGGGAGAATTGAAGGCCGTGTCCCGTTCCAAGCAAAGGGCCACGGCCGAGGGGGTGCCCATCCCTTAAAATCCCATGGGCGTCATAGCGCACATCTATCCGATCTTCGCATCCGGGTCCACATCCAGATCTAACGATGCGAAACGACCTGCCCGGGCATGCAGGTCGGCAGCGGCGCCGATCATGGCCGCGTTATCCGTGCATAGCCAGGGGGGTGGGACATAAACCTGGACCGGTGCGCGGCGGGCCATTTCCTCCCGGAGCCGCCGGTTGGCGGATACCCCACCGGAGATCAGGATGGCCCGAGCTTCGTAGCGACGCAGGGCCTCCAGCGTTTTCATGACCAACTGCTCGATGACTGCTGCCTGAAAAGAGGCCGCCAGATCCGCCACCGGGAGAGATCGGCCATCGAATCGCTCCACGATTCGAAGGACCGCTGTTTTGAGCCCGCTGAAGCTAAACCAGAGGGGATCATCCACCTTCGGAAGGGCAGGAAGCTGGAATGCGCCAGGATCTCCCTCCTGAGCGATCCGCTCAATCGCCGGTCCGCCAGGGAACCCCAAGCCCAGGAGACGGGCCACCTTATCGAACGCCTCCCCCGCCGCGTCATCGATCGTCCATCCCACCCGGCGATGATCCAAGAGATCCCGAACCCAGATCAACTCCGTATGGCCGCCGGAGACGATCAACGCAAGAAAGGGAAATGGGAGATCTTCTGGGGGGTTTCCCTCTACGCGGAGGCGATGGGCATAGAGATGGCCTTCCAAGTGATTCACGGCGATCAGCGGCTTATGGCGGGCAAAGGCGAGGGCCTTGGCGAAGCTCACGCCAACGACCAAGGAACCCGGCAGCCCCGGCCCGTAGGTCACCGCGATCGCATCGATGTCCTCCCACGATCGGCCGGCTTGCGCGATCGCCTCACGGGTCACCGGCACGATCGCTTCGACGTGCATTCGGGCGGCGATCTCCGGGAAGATGCCGCCGTATTTCGCGTGGAAGGCGGCCTGAGAGGCCACCACATGGCTAAGCAGGATACGGCCATCTTCCACCACGGCCGCCGCCGTTTCGTCACACGAAGTCTCAATCGCCAGGATCCGCATTGAACCCACTCTCCGGCAGTGGCTCCGGCGAAGAGCAGAACTTCTGTGCGTTAAAAGATCATCGCCATGGATTAGGGCGCCCCATGCTCCAGGCGATTATCCTTGCTGTCCCTCAGGGGTTGCCTCCGTCGTAAACTCGGCCACCCTGCCGCCTGTGATCCGCACCAAATCTGCAAAAGAGATGGGGAACAGCGCGTTGCGGGCGCCTGCCGCTGCCCAAAGGGTTTCATAACGGGCCAGGGAGGCGTCGATCCAGACCTCAAGGGAGGTCGCGTGGGCCACCGGAGGCACCCCGCCGATCTCAAAGCCGGTCACCCTCAACACGGTTTCCGGATCCGCGATCCGAATGCGTTTGCGAGAGATCCCCCACAGGGCAGCCAAGAGGCGCTGGTCGGCTTTACGATCCCCAGCCACCAGCACCAGGCGGGGATCCTCATCGGCCATGAAGAGAAGGGATTTGACGATCGCGCCCAACGGACATCCCACCGCCGTCGCTGCTTCCACCGCCGTCGCCGTGCTTCGATCCAGAATATGGACCCTCGTTCCAGGCAAATGGTGATCCAGGAACGTTTGCACCTCCTGAGGGCCGCGAACCGTCACCGATCGCCTCCTGGGGTCTCATACTGCCAGATTGGGCAACTGTTTGGATATTCTACTGGGCTCTGCGTTGCGGGAGCAACGGGGGAGAAAGATCGAACGAGCGCCCCTTGACGATTACTGCTTCTCTATTATAAAATCCCTCACGCTTTGTTGCTGGACTTCGGACAAACGAACAGCTTGACTTCTCGTTCTGGCCTTCCCCATGTGCCGGGCAAGCCGCTTCCCCTTTCCGCGACCCGAAGGGTCCGCAGGAAAGGGGGGAGTTAAAGATTTGGATGAGCGGGGCCGGCAAACGCGGCCTTTAACCTTCGCGGATTCCAGAAAGAGGCATAGCATGAACACACTGGAACAACCAGCTGTGGATGCCTCTGAGGCCAAGGTGGTTCATCTCTCTGGCGTCCGGCTGGGATCTCTGATCGCGAACGAGGCGATCTGCGAGAACGCAGTGGTCTCCCATCTGGCAGCTAACCAGATCCACGCGCAAGGCTCGGCGCTTGGGATCGGCCGAAGCGTGCAGTTGGAACTTCAGCGGGGGGCGGTCGGCCTGGCCTTCCCGCGGGAAGCCATCCTTCGGGAAAGCCAGGCGGGGGTGGTGATCGCTCGCTCTGCCCAAATGGAAGGAGGACGTGTCGGTCTGGTCCTGGCCTATTCGGTGGAGGGGAGGGCCACAGGGCTTTCGGCCTCCTGGGCCGGGTTACTGGTGGGTTTCGTTCTCGGTGTGCTCCTGGGGTGGCATCTGAGGCGATCCCGGTGATAATTCTAGAAAGGGGACCGCCTTTCCAGCGACCCCCTTTGTCCCTATAAGAACATTTCCCTGAAGAGGTGAAGCGATGGCGGAGCTGGTGTTGAACGCGAAGGTACGGACGGTGGTGGGGAAGCAGGTGAAAGCCCTTCGCCGTCAGGGGTGGATCCCGGCGGTGCTCTACGGTCGGCATATCCAGCCGTTTCCCCTCCAGGTCGAAAGCAAGGAACTCCAACGGGTCTTGGCTCAGGCTCGCGGTGGCGCCCGGCTGATCACCCTTCAGGTGGACGGCGAGACCTATCTCGCGCTGATCCGTGAGGTGCAGCGAGAGCCGATCCAGCGCCAAATCCTCCATGTGGATTTCCAGGCCGTGGAGATGACCGAGAAGATCCGGGTGGAAGTCCCCGTGGTCTTCACCGGCGCTTCGCCGGCTGTAGAGCGGGGGGAAGGCGTCTTGGTGCATGGGCTCACCCACGTGGAGATCGAGTGCCTTCCGCAGGATCTCATCGAGGCCATCACCGTGGATTTGAGTGCCCTGGATCGTGTGGACGCGGCGATTTACGTGCGGGATCTCCAAGTGCCTCCTGGCGTCACCGTGGTCAGCGACCCTGACGAGTTGATCGCCTTGGTGACCGCGCCTGAGGTTGAGATGGCAGAGGAAGCAGCGATGCCAGCAGAAGCTCCCGAGGTGGAGGTCATCGGCCGAGGGAAGAAGGCGGCGGAAGAAGAGGAGGAAGAGTAGGGGCCATCAGCGCGCTTCGGATCCTGTGGACCCATTTACGGTGCGGGGCGCCCTTGGTGCCCCGCACCGTCTTTTTCATCAGCTCGGACCTCTCTTTGGCTCATCACCTGCGAGTTCAATGAGCGGTATAGAGCACTCGATACACGCTGAGATGCTCCACGATGCGCTCCAGGTAGCGTCGGGTTTCCTCAAAGGTGATCCGCTCGTAGAAAAGATCGACGTCCCCCCGCGCCCTCTCCCACCACCGCGCGGCGTTCCCGGGACCTCCGTTATAGGCGGCCAGGGCGACCCATAAATTCCCCCCGAAGCGATCGCGTTGCCGGGCCAGGTAATAGACCCCAAAGGCGATGTTCACCCGCGGTCGATGGAGCCAGCTCTCTCGATAGGGCTGATCCAGCGCCTCGGCGATGGCCTGGGCCGTGGGGGGAATGATCTGCATGAGCCCGCGGGCCTGGGCGGAGGAAACCGCATAGGGGTCGAAGAGGCTCTCCTGGCGCATCAGCGCGTAAAGGAGCAGAGGATCCAGGCGGTAGCGCTGGGCTTCGGCCAGCACCTGCTCCAGATGAGGGGTCGGATAAGCCAGACGGGCGAGGAACGGTGGGGCGTCCCGCGGGCTGACACCCAGGCGGGCGAGGAGGCGAGCGGCCGCCTGCAGGGATAAGGCATCTGCCCCCCGCTCTCGGAACGCCAGGGCCAGCTGATAGAGAGCGATGGGGTCGCCGTCCAGACGTTGGCGCACCCTCGTCCAGAGCTCCCGCGCCTCTGCCGTCCATCCCATCTGCCACGCTTCTTGGCCTGCCACCCAATCGGGATCGGATCGAAAGCGCTGGGCCTGTAGAACCGCTGTATCGGTGATCCCCAAGCGGGAGAGCAGCCAAGATTCCGCTTCCGCCCGTCCGGCTTCGGGATCGGGGATGATCCAGGGGGCCGTTCCCTCGAGGGACTCCTGGCTGTTCAAGAGCATCCGGGCCCGTTCCCCTAAGAACCGGCCCGCGGCTTGGGTGGCAACCTCCCGCCACTCGGCTTCGGCGCGGGCGCGATCCCCACGGGCCTGGGCCACTTTCCCTAACCAGAATCGAGCGGTCAACGCCCACGGCGAATCGGGATACCGACGCTGCAGGGCCTCCCATGCCGAGGCGGCCGCCGCCAGATCCCCCTGAGCGTAGGCGAGAACGCCGACGCGGTGCCAGGCTTCCGCCGCGTGGGCGTCGGCCGGGAACCGTTCAGCCAGCCGGCGATAGAAGTCCGCCGCGGGCTCCTCCACGCCGTTCCGTTCCAGGAGGCGTCCGCCCTCCCAAAGCAGGCGGGGGACGAAGGGATGGTTGGGGAAGCGGGTGAGGAAACGTCGCCAGAGGGCGACGGCCGCATCTACCGCACCGCTCTGAATCCATAGCCGTCCCTTCTCCAGCCATCCCTCCGCCCAGCGAGAGGCCTCTGGATGATCCTGGAGGAGGGCGTCCAAGTGGGCGTGGGCGGCATTCGGGCTCCCCAAGTTCCGATAGCACAGTGCGGCGTAATAGTGCTCATCGCCGTGCTCTGGATGGGCGGCGATCGAGCGTTCGAAGGCCTGGACTGCCGGGAGACATTGTCCGGCGGCGTAGTCGATCTGGCCTCGCAGATCATCCGGAACGGGGATCCCTGCTTCCACCAGGCGAACCAGGGCGTTGTAAGCCCCGATGGTGTCCGGGGCCTCGCGGATCAACCGCTGGAGCCGGGTCAGGGCTTCTGCCCGTTGACCGGCGCTCAGGAGGGCCTGGGCGGCCCGCCACTCAACGTAGGCCCGATAGGTCGGATTCTGAGAGAAGGAGAGGATCTCCTGGTATTGTTCCAGGGCGGCCGGATAGGCTTGAAGGGCCTCCAGATTTTCCGCGAGCTGCTCACGAATCTTCGCCTCTTGGCTCCGGTCACGAGCGATCGCTAGCGCCGCCCGCAGCTCCGCCACGGCTGCCTCCCATCGCCCAGCCTCTTGAAGGGCGGACGCTCGCCGCATCCGTAGCTCCACCGTGAGGGGGGAGCCTAAAGCAAGCGCCTGAGCGTAGGCCTCTGCCGCCCCAGCCGGATCGCCCGCCTGTCGTTGAGCGTCCCCCAAGAGCGCCCAGACCTGTCGGGCCCATTCCGGAGGCAAAGACTCCACCGGCGCTTCGCGGAGCGCCCGCGCGGCCTCCGCAGGTTGCTCAGCGGCCAACAGCGCTCGCCCTCGCCCGACCCATGCCTCTCCCGCCTGCTCTGCGGACAGCGGGCCTTGGAGCGCGGCCGCATAAGCAGCGGCCGCTTCCTCAAAAGCTCCAGCCCGCATGGCCAACCGAGCCCGCTCCAACCACTCGCTGGGGGAAGGCGTGGGGGTAGGCGTAGCCGTTGGAGAAGGGGTTGGGGTGGGGGTCCACGTGGCGGTGGGCGTTATGGTGGGGGTTTCGGAAAGGGGAAAGGAGGGTCGTGATAGCCGGCCGAAGAGCACGATCAGGCCCAGCATCGCCACCCCTATAGCGACCCATTGCCCCAGGCGCGCTTTCGATTTTTGTCTGAGCATCGGCCCTTCTTGCGGAAACAAGGTGTTTATCTGCCCATTATAGGGGATCTGTAGCTATTTAGCCTGGCCGCATTCGGCCTAGAACTTCCGCGAGGAAATGGGAAGGACCCCAATCCCCACGGCGGCCCCCTGCTGTCCCCGGAAGGATCAATCTCGCGAGGGAGGATGTGCCTCCAAGTCGGCGAAGGCCTCCTGGATCATCGCTTCTGGGTCTGCCGTTCCTTCTCCTTTTTGAAGCCATAGGAGGAACTCGATGTTGCCGGCCGGCCCGAGCAACGGCGAGGGGATTAGCCCCCGAGGCCACCACCCGTGGTCCGTGCTCCACTCCAGCAGCGTGCGCAACACCCGTTCGTGCACCGCCCGATCTCGCACAACCCCTCGCTTGACCTCGGAGCGACCGGCCTCAAACTGAGGCTTCACCAGGACGATCGCATGGCCTTCTGGGACCAGCCAGCGATGGGCGTTGGGGAGGATCAACCGGACCGAGATAAAAGACACATCCATCGTCACCAGATGGACGGGCTCCGGGAGCGAAGCCAGGTAACGAGCGTTCGTCCGCTCCATCACCACCACGCGAGGGTCCTGACGCAATCGCAAATCCAGAAGGCCGTAGCCCACATCGATGGCGTAAACCCGTGCGGCGCCATGCTGGAGCAAGCAATCGGTGAACCCCCCGGTGGAGGCACCGACATCCGCACAGACAGCCCCCTGGACGGGGATCGGGAAGCGGGCCAGGGCGGCGGCCAGCTTGAGGCCGCCCCGGCTCACATAGCGGAGGGGCTCGGTCACGGTGACCGGCGCGTCCGCTGGAACCAGCGCGCCCGGCTTGTCCACCACCCGATCGCCGATTCGCACCCGGCCGGCGCGGATCAGCCGCTGGGCTCGCTCCCGGCTCTCCGCGAGCCCGCGTTCCACGAGGAGAAGATCCAGACGAACCCGGGACATCAGCGCTTGGACCCTCCTGATCCCTTGCTGGAAGAGGGGAATTATTCAACAGCTTCACTTTGAATTATGATAGAAGCAAACTATGTCGGGGGTCAGGGGATGGATTGGGGCGTGCCGGTCTTAATCACTGGGGCCATCCTGGTGGTGGGGTGGTTTGTCCTGGGCATGCAATGGAACGTGTATAAGGGCCAGCGTCTTCTGCGCTGGATGCGCGATGGGTTGCCGTTGCTCAGTGAGCGGACCACCATGGAGTGGGTAGGGACCTCACTGGTTCGGTTAAGGATGCGCGAGGCGAAAGCGCCTTTCCGAGAGGTGGAGCTCCTGCTGGTCTTCGAGCCTCGCGATGTGCCTTTCCTCTGGCTGTTCTCCCGATGGCGCGGGCGGCGGGATCTGATGATCGTGCGGGCGCGGCTGCGGCAACCACCGGCCTTTGAGGGAGAATGGGGCAATCCATCGATGTGGACAGGGCGGGAGATCCTTCAGCGTATCGTTTGGGGCGAGTGGGAGACCATGGATCTGGCCGGGGGACGGTTAGCATATCGGGGGTCTCTGGCGCCACAGGTGATCACGGAGTGCTTAAGCGAGCTGAGCCGCTGGTATCCCTATGTGGCCCGGCTGTCCGTGCGGCGCGCGGAGCCTCATCACCTGCAGATCCATGTGGGATTCCCAAGGGATCAGAAGATCCACGCCCGAGAGATCTTCCAGCAGATCCGTCGGATCGCGGAACGGGTCAGTCGAGGTTCGGCGGGCCCCTCATAGCCCTCTCGGTCCCAAAAAGGGCCCAGAAGTGGTCGCTGCATTATTTTTCCTTTGAAAGGGGTGACTGCCCGCCCAGAACAGCTTAGGACGCTTTGGGCGATCCGGATGGAGCAAGAATGGCTTTCACGCTTGCGGCGTTGCTGGTCTTTCTGACAGCTGCATTGCTGGCGGCGGGAATGGCACCCTTGGCGGCGCGTCTGGGCTATCGCCTGGGGATGGTCGATCGGCCCGGGGGCCGTCGGCGCCATCAGGGAGAGATCCCGCGCGCGGGAGGCCTGGTCCTCTGGCTGGCGTTCACCTTAGCGGTCCTCCTCGCCCAGATCCTCCCGATCCCCCGGTTCGACCCGAAAGAGGTCATCCGCCTGGCGGGCTTATTGCTGGGGGGAACCCTGAGCCTGATCCTGGGGTTGGTCGACGATCGCCGGGAGCTTTCCCCTGGACCCCAGTTCATCGGCCAGGTGTTGATCGCGCTGCTGGCCCTTCCCTTTCTCATCTTCATTGAATATGTGAACAACCCCCTGACCGGCCGCCCGTTGTATTTCCCCCCGCCTATGGTTGTCCTGCTCACCGTTGTCTGGCTGGTAGGGATGATGAACACCGTCAACTGGCTGGATGGAGTCGATGGGCTGGCCAGTGGGGTGGTGGCCATTGTGGCGTTGGTCCTCTTTCTGCACGCCGGCTATCGCCTGGATCCCCCTCAACACAGCGTGGCGTTGCTGCCAGCAGCCCTGGTGGGGGCGTGTCTGGGATTTCTCCCCTTCAATTGGACGCCGGCCCGGCTGTTCTTGGGCTCGTCGGGCGCCCTCTTCCTGGGCTACACCCTAGGGGTTCTGGCGGTCATCGGCGGGGCCAAGGTGGCCACGGTCGTGATGGCCATGGCGTTGCCGATCGCGGATGTGGCTTGGCTGATCGCCTATCGCTGGCGTCGGGGACGGCGGCCGACGCAAGGCGGGCGGGATCACCTGCATTTCCGCTTGCTGGATGCCGGATGGTCTCCACAACGGGTCCGATTGGCCTACTACGGCTTCGCGGCTGGGGCTGGGGGGATCGCCCTGCTCATCCCTTCCGCGCTCTACAAGGCCCTGGCCTTGGCCCTTCTGGCCGGGTTGCTTCTGTGGGTGTTGCGCCAGGCACCCCCCGAGATATCTCCGTAACCTCCTTCTCAGGGGGGCGGTTTTCTGATTAAATAAAAATAGGAGGTGCGCCGTTCGTGGCATGCGAGAGGAATGGGAAGGGCCTCACCTCTGAGGCCCCTGCGAGGAAACCCATTGCGTAACTCCCACTAGAAAGCGCGCTTCGGCGGAGAGGGACAGACCGGGCTTTCCCGGTTTGATGATCATGGAGGTGGCGGATGGCGACCACTGGTAGTCTCCGGGAGATCCCGCTGGCCGCGCTGATCGAAGCCAGCATCCGGTCCCGGACGTTCGCTCGGCTTCGGCTTCGGCACGGCGAATGGGAAGGGGAGATCTATTTCGCCGATGGGGAGATGGTTCACGCGACGTGCGGGGATCTGAAGGGGGAGCCGGCGTTGTGGCGATTGCTGGGATGGACCGATGGCTCCTTTGTCCTCGAGGATGAAGTGCGCAGCCCGGAGCGCACCCTCCATCGGCCCTGGAGAGAGTTGCTGCTGGAGGGCATGCAGCGAGCGGTATCCTCTCCGGATGCAGCTGGCCCCTCTTCGCTCTCTCCCTCCGAACTGGTCTCTCGGCTTCGAACCATCGATGGCGTCCTCGGCGTGGTGGTGAGCGGCCCTGATGGGGTGGTGATGGCGGCAGAGGTGCCCGATGGGAAAGGGGAGGTGGAAGGGGCGATCACGGTCTATCTGGCGGCGGCCGCTGAGGCGATGGCCGACCTCCTCCCTCTGGGCCCCTTCGAACACGCCGTGATCTCGGAGCTGCAGCGGCGGATGTTGATCCTCCGTCATCCGCCCCTCATCATCGGCCTGGTTCTTGCCCCTCAAGCCTCACCGGCCTTGATCCTCTCCGAGGCCCTCCGCCGGCTGGCTGGATGACCCAGGCCTTCGAGGGAGGGGAGCGGGGAATTCGGAGACGACTTCGCCCCACATGGGGCGGATGCCTTTTCGACGATGTGCGATGGAAGCCTCCGGAATTCAAGGGGGAAGGGACATGGCGTGGGAGGAGCTGTTGCAAGAGACACATACCGTTCCCGGCGTCGAGGGCTGTTTCTTGATCGATGAAGAGGGAAACCTTCAGGGGAGCACGCTGCCGGAGCGATATTCGCCGGAGGCCCTGGCGGCCATCGCCCGCATTGCTGCGCGGACCTTGGGCGCCTTAGAGACCTCTCGCCGTCGGGTCCAGGAGGTGGATTGGGTGTTCGCCGAAGGGCGGTTGATCCTCCGCCGGATCCCTGGGGGGATCCTGGGGATCAGCTGCGCCCGCGCCATTAATCGGCCGTTGCTGGATCTGGCCCTCGGCCCGGTGATCCGATCCCTTAGTGCGGGACTGAAGGAGCGTTCGCCAGCCCCCCGCAAACCCCGTCCAGCCGCCCCCCGGCTCTCCACGATCGTGCAGGACCTGGTCAAGGAAGGCCAGGGCTTGGTGGAGGCCGCGCGGGCCCGCGGGCTGAACCTGCGGCTGCTGGGCAGCGCGGGCATCGCTTATCATTCCCCCTCCGCGGCCCGTTACTTGCCGGCCCCCTCCAGTCTGGGCCTGGAACTCGCCGCCGCCTCCCGCGATGGGAAGGCCATTGTGACCTTCCTCGAGGAACAGGGGTATGCGCCCTTCGCCCGTTTCAACGCCTTCTACGGGAGCCGGCGGCTTCATTTCCATCGGCCGGAGAAGGGGCGGCATGTGGATGTGTTCCTGGACGCCTATGAGATGTATCACCGCGTGGAATTCGCATCGGTGTTGACCCGAGAGGATGTAACGCTGCCGCCCGCTTGGCTTCTGCTCTCTCGCCTCCAGGTGGTTGAGGCGGGTGAGGCGGATCTTGCGGAGATCGCTGTCCTCCTGCTGGACCACGAGCTGGTTGAAGGGGAGCAGCCGGAGGCTGTGGACCTCCGGGTGATCGTCGGGTTGTGCGCCGATGATTGGGGCTGGTATCGGACGACGACCATGAACCTGGAACGGGTGGCCCAGCTGATTGAGGGGTGGGAGCGAGGGGACCGCGAGCTCGTCCGTAGTCGTCTGGAGCGCCTGCGGCAGGCGATCGAGGCGGCCCCAAAGAGCCTGGGTTGGCAGATGCGGGCCCGCCTGGGCGAGGCGGTGCGTTGGTATCAGATCCCCATCCGGATCGAGGAGGGATCGCGTCCGGACATGGCCTTTGGATGAAAAGCTCTCCGGTGTTGTGCCGTGGTGGGAGGATTCCTCTATCCGGCGCCGCAGTCGGGCGGAGGGAAGAGGATGGCAGTTTATTTCCGGCGGGATGGATTGGAGAGGAGGGGGCAGCATGACCATGCGGGAGCGGATCCATCATTTGGGGCGAGCGATCGGAGAGATTCTATACGGGATGGCCCTGCATGACATCGTGCGGGCGAACCTGCGCCAGAGAGGCTCCATGGAGCATCTCTTCTTGTTGATTACTTTCGGGGATCTGGTGGGCCTGCCCATCATCCCGCCGTATTACTGCATGCGGCTGCTTCCCTTCATCGTGCCCCAGATCCACTCCTGGCGCCGGCGCTTGCTTCGCGAGCGGGATCTCACGGATATGTTGTTCTGAGGTGGAAGATGGAGGCCCCTCGTCGGCGGATCCTGCTGGTGATCGAGGCAGCGGATTTGATCCGCTATTCCGCGCTCTTGGAATCCGTGGCCTCGCGCTGGGAGATCCTGACGCTTTCCCCTTCCGAGTTCCTCTCGCAACCGATCGACCAGGAGCCTCTCGATGCGATCCTGGTTGCCGCGAAGGACTTGCCGGAGGGATGGGCGGAGGGTTGGAGACGAGAGGATCGCCCCCTCCTGGTCCGGTTCAGCGAGGATGCATCGATGGCTCGTAGGGCCTCTGAAGGACCGTGGGATTGGATCCTTCCTGCCTCCCATCCCTGGCCGGATCTGGAGTCTCTCCTCGTCCTTACCCCTTCTAGGGATCCAAAACCGGAGGTCCCGGTGCGGAAGGTGTTGCTGGCTGGGGAAGCCACTGTCGGCAAAACCTCCCTGGTGATGTCCTACCTGCATCGCGCTTTCGATCCCCGCCGCCGGATGACAATTGGGGTAGACATCCACATATGTCCGGTGGAGATCGAGGGGATGGCCGTGCGTCTGGTGGTGTGGGACGTGGGTGGGCAGCGGCGCTTTGCAGCCCTTCGGGACCTCTTTTACCGAGGCGCGGCAGCAGGGGCGCTGGTTTTCGATTTAAGCAACCGCCTCTCGTTCTATCAACTCCTGGGCTGGTGGCGTGAGCTCCGGAGCCATATCGGACAGATCCCATTGCTTCTGGTGGGGAATAAAGCGGATCTCCCCCGTGAGATCTCCCGCTCCGAGGCGGAATCCCTTGCCCGAGCCTGGGGCACGCCGTATTTTGAGACCTCCTGCGTCACGGGAACGGGGATCCCGGAGTTCTTTCGCGCTCTGGCGGCGGCCGCCTTGCGAGGGGATGCATCCTATGAAACGTAAGGACGCGATCGCCTGAGTCTCTCACTCTGCTCCTCTCAGGCCCCTCGTCGCCGGGGTGTTTAGGGGCAGGTGAAATGCTGAGGGCACCCGCCCCCCGCCCCCCC
>NZ_JBHOQJ010000021.1:0-2824 GCF_042408365.1 Thermoflexus sp. | reverse complement strand
GGCCTTCCCAGCCCAAAAAACTTGTTTTTCTTCCTCCCCACGCCCAAAGAGCCATGAGTAGGAAACTCTCCGTCGGATTATGCGACAAGTCTAATTTTTCCTCCTCCTCCGCCCTGCGGCCCAAAAGCGGTGGAGAGGAGGATGGGACGCTCCCCTTCCTCACCGTCACGTTGAAAGGCCTTGTCCAGCATGGGCGGATCCGCATGGAATCCGACGTCGAAAGCACCTGATCCCATCGTACGCTCCCCGCAGCTCATTGGGAAACAGGGAGGAACCATAATGGGCCTTCCTGATAGGGCTTGGGATTTCGCCGCTTGCGAATGCCTTGCCTGCTTCTGACTTGACAGATATTCTCCATTCGAATAAAATAAAAGCGCTTTACAAAAGCGCTTTACTAACCCAGCACGAAAGGATCCTCCGCCTGGAATGGGGACGAGCGCAGGCCGCCTGGGCGGATCTTTCCTGGGTTGAGAGGCTATGCCCACGATTTACGACATCGCGCGGGAAGCGGGTGTTTCCATCACCACCGTCTCTAACATCTTGAACAACAAGGGGCGCTTCAAGCCGGAGACGGTGGCCCGGGTGTTGGAGGCGGTGGAGCGGCTGAAATACCGCCCGAACTTCGCCGCCCGGAGCCTGGCGGCTCGCCGGACCAATACGGTGGCCCTCTCCGCGCTGCTCACCCCCGGATCCTTCGACCCCTTGAACCTCCAGTATTTCGGCGCCATCGCTCAAGCCATCAGCCGCTCTGGGTTCAATTTCTTGCTCCACATCAGCCATGACCTCGAGTCCTTCGAGCGCTTCGCCTCCACCGGGATCTGCGACGGCTGGATGCTGATGATGGTCCGTCGTCAGGATGAGCGCATCGCCCTTCTGAAGGAGTTGGGTGTTCCTTTCGTTTCCATCGGCCGGCCGGATGAGGTAGAAGGGATCGATGTAGTGGACACGGATTTCGAACAAACGGCCCGCCTGGCGCTGGAGCACCTGCTCGCTTTGGGGCATCGGCGGATCGCTTACCTGGCGGAACCCTTGGAGTTCGGCTACTCCGCGATCCGCCTTCAGGCCTATCTCGCTTGCCTAAGGGAATACGGTCTGGAGGAGAACGCGGACCTGGTGGCGGAAACGGATGGGACGGAGGCGGGGACCGTGCGGGCGTTGGAGGTGCTATGGGCCAAGGGACGCCCGATCACGGCGATCATCACCCATGATATCCCTGCGCTGACGGTGTTGCAGACCCTGAAGAGCTGGGGCCTGCGGGTCCCGGAGGACGTCTCGGTGGTCGGCTGCTCGGACTCCCCGCTGGCGGCCCTGGCGGACCCACCGCTGACGACCATCAACCTGTATGTGTCTCAAATCGCCGAGGCCGCCGCGGAAACCCTGGCCCGCCGGCTCCAGGACCCAGACGCCCCACCGGCTCGCATCCTGATCCCGGCCCAGCTGGTGGTGCGGAGTTCAACGGGCCCTGTAGGGATCGGGAAATGAAGTCCAGGCTCGGAGATCCCCTCGCCTTCGAAAGCGCCAGTAGAGGGGAGCCATGAGGGCGCGAAGAAACCGAATCGCGGGAATCAGCCTTCTGATCGTGGCTTTTGTGCGGGTCCTTCCCCTGCCGGCCCAGCGGGCTCGTGCGGCGGGCAACGACAACAACATCGAAAGGTATGGCCTGGGCCACAACAGCTGGGATCCCTTCTACCGCAGCCCGACTATGGCGGTCCCCACTGGACAAAGCGCTCACCTCCGCTTGCGGGTCTGTCGCTTCGATATCCACCGGGGCAGTGGTTCAGGTCTGGAACAGCGTGAAGGGCTAAGAAGAGTTTTACCCCATGTCCTGGGAAATTAAGGACACCGCTTAATAGTTGTCAAGAACCCGGACGGCTCGGTGATCTGGGAGGGCGACTCCAACCACGTGCGCACGCTGCCGTGTTCGGGTGAGGCGGTCTTCCAGGACAATTGGCAGTGGTAGCCGTGAGGAAACGTATCTTGGGGGAGAACGCTCCGGAGGCCTCTTCGTGAGGTCTCCGAAGCTGATCCACACTTATTGTAGGAGGTGGAAGATGGTTCCGCGACGTTTCTCCTTGTGGATAGCGGTGTTTGTGGCGCTGGGCCTGCTGTTGGCGGCCTGTGCGCAGCCGGCGACGCCCACGCAGGCACCATCCCCTCAGCCGGCCCCCACCCCGACCCCTGCCCCCAAGGTCAAGATCACCTACTGGGAGCAGGAGAACGAGGAGGTCGACGCCTTCCTGGATGAGCTGGTCGCCGACTTCATGAAAGCGCATCCGAACATCACCGTCGAACGGGTGCACTACGGCAACGAGGAGCTGCGGGATCAGTTCCAGGCGGCCAGCCTGGCCGGGGCGGCCCCCGAGCTGGTGCGGGTGCCCAACGACTTCGCCGGCCCCTTCAGCGCTCTGGGCATCATTGCCAAGGCCACCGAGGTGTTCGACCAGGCCTTCCTGGATCAGTTCATCCCTGAGGCCCTCAACGCCACCCGCGTCAAGGGGGAGATCTGGGGGGTGCCCGACAATTATGGCAACCACCTCATGTTGCTTTACAATAAGGACCTGGTCAAAGAGCCCCCCAAGGACACCGACGAGCTGATCCGGATGGCCCAGGAGCTCACTAAGGGGGAGATCCAGGGCTTCGCCTACAACCTGAACGAGCCCTTCTGGCTCGCCCCCTGGCTGGGCGCCTTCGGGACCTGGCCGCTGGATGAGAACGACAAGCCGACCTTCGACAACGAGGGCACGGTCGGGGCGCTTCAGTTCGTCCAGGATCTCAAGTTCAAGCACAAGGTGGTCCCCCAGGAGTGCGACTACAACTGCGCCGA
>NZ_JBHOQJ010000018.1:0-9244 GCF_042408365.1 Thermoflexus sp. | reverse complement strand
CGATGGGACACGGATCGAGGCGTCGAAGTTCCTGGCGAAAGCCCTGCGGCGGCTGCGCCGCCGCTCGCGGCAGCTTTCCCGGAAGCAGCGGGGATCCCGCAACTACGCCCAGGCTTCGTTGCGGTTGGCGCGGCTGCACCGTCGGATCCGGAACCTCCGCCGCGATGGCCTGCCTCCGGTCCCCACCGGGCGGGCGAAAACCAAGCCGGTGTTGGTGGTGGAGGCGCTGAACGTGTGGGGGATGTTTCTTCGGCTCCTGGCCTCCAAGGCCCAATGGGATGGGGCACCGCTCTTCGTGGCCCCGCCGGATTTCCCGTCCACCCGGCGTGGCTCGCGGTGTGGGGGGTAGGGCCGAAGGGGCCCCGGTCGGTGCGCGTGTTTCGGGGCGGGAGTGTGGGCGGGAGATCGATCGGGATCTCAACGCCGCCTTGAACTTGAGGCAATACAGGTTGGCCGCCCGCAAAGGCCCTACCGGGAGTTCCCCGGGAACTTGGGGCACCTCGCGCGATCCTTTGGATCGCGCAGGGTGCCCGTTGGCCTGTGGAGATCCCTCTGGCGGCGGAACGGGCCTCCAGGTCCGGTCGACGAGCTATGGGTCGATGAAGCAGGAAGGGACCGGTCATCGATGGAGCCCTTCGGGGTGAAATCGATGACGATGCGTCACGGAACGGCTCATGGAGGAGCGGGGTGCTGGAGGTGGCCCCGCTTCCAACCCCTTGTGAGGGAAAGCGATGAAAAAGGTTCTTCTCTGGAGCATCGGGTTCTGGCTTGTCTTCATCGGCTGGGTAACGCGGGCCCCTATCCTCCATGCCCAGCCCCCTACGGCGATGGCGGAGCGCCTGGATGTGGAGATCCGGGTGCTGGCCGATGGCACGCTGGAGATCACGGAGCACCAGATGATCCATTTCGTTGGGACCTTCCGTCGTGGGTTCCGGGAGATCCCTCTCCGGCGCACCGAGGGGATCACGATCCTGGATCTCCGGGACGATGAAGGAGTCTACCGTCAGGAGCCTTCCGGCCAGCCGTTCACCTATGTCGTCGAACAAAACGGTGAGGCTATCACCGTACGCTGGTTCTTCCCCCCCACCACCAACGCGGTCCGGACGTTCCACCTTCGTTATCTGGTGCGGGGCGCGGTTCGACGTTACGCGGAGGGGGATCAGCTCTGGTGGAATCCGCTCCCGGCGGAACATGCGTATGAGATCCGTCGCAGTGCGATTACGGTCTTTCTCCCTCCTGGCGCGACCGCTCAGCGAATCACCGCTTATGGGCCGGCGGATGGAGAGATCCTGGAGGATGGGCACGTGGTTCGCTTCCAGGCCCGGCGTCCGCTCCAGCCCGATGAGTCCTTCGAGATCCGGGTGCAGTTCCCCCATGGGATCATCCCTCCAGAGCCGCCGGGATGGCAGGAACGGGAAGATCGGATCCCCCTATATAACCTGGGTTTGTTGACCCTGGGGTTGCTGCTGCTGGTCGGCGGGCCAGCCCTGGCCCTAATCGTGTGGGCGGTGCGAGGGCGGGATCCCTACGCTGGGGTGATCCCCGACATGCTGGCGGAGCCCCCCGCTGCGGATCCCCCTGCGATGGTCGGGGTGCTGTTGGATGAGCAGGCGGATCTCCGGGATGTCCTGGCGACGGTGGTGGATCTGGCTCGCCGGGGTGTGCTGGCCATCGAGGAGGTCCGTGAGGGCTTCGCCCGCGATTTCATCCTCCGGCGGACCGGTCAGGAGGCGGATCTTCGGCCGTTCGAGGCGGTTCTGCTGCGGGCGCTTTTCAACGGCGCGTCCGTGCGGCGCCTCAGGGAGCTCCGTTATCGCTTCTTCCAACGCCTTCCGGAGATCGAGTCGGCTCTCTACCAGGCGGTCGCCCAGGCCGGGTGGTTCGCCGGCCGTCCGGACCGGGTGCGGAGCGGGTATCGACTCCTGGCCTTTCTGTTTGGGGGGCTGGCGGCCCTGGCCGGCATCGGTGCGGCGAGCTGGAGCGAGGATGGGCTTTGGGGGATGTGGGCGGTTGCGGTGGGACTGGGTGGGACGGCCTTGGCGTGGTTTCTGATCGCTCCGCACATGCCCCGGAAGACCCGGGAGGGGACCGAGCGGGCGGCCCGCTGGCGGGCCTTCGCTCAGGGCCTGCGTCGCCTGCAGCCGCTGGCGACGGAGGAGGCCCGCGCCCGGCTGGAGCGTGATCTTCCCTATGCGATTGCCTTCGGGATGGAGCGGCGATTCCTGCGCCAATGGCAGGAAATGGCGCCGGATCTCCCACCGCCACCCTGGTATCGCCCATGGGTTCGTCCGTATCCAACCGCCGCCCCGGGGAGGACCCCGGGCCATGCCGCGCCGGCGCCCTCCGGCGAAGCCCCAGCGGTGCCTTCCCTGGATGATATGGCCGCCTCGTTAACGGGGAGCCTGAACGCGTTTTCGGAGAGCCTGACGGAGATGCTGAACACCGCTGCGGATGCTTTCATCAGTCGCCCTCCCTCCGAGCGCGGCGGAGGCGGTCGTTGGAGCGGGGGCGGGAGCTTCGGCGGCCGGGGCGGTGGAGGTGGGCGAAGCGGGTTCGGATAATCGAAGACATGCCGTCCCACAAGGAGGAACCATGCACCCGCGCACCATGCAGCTGCTGGGGGGGATTTTGGTGGGAGTAGGGGTGTTCCTGGTGATGGCCTTCCTGGGTTTCCTATCGATCCAAGCAGCTCGGGGGGAGCTGACCCCCGGGGGGGGTGCCCTGGGGGCCTTCCTGGTCTTCCTGGTCTTCTCCCCTCTGATCGGGGGCGGGATCTACCTCTGGCGCCGAGGGGGAGTGGAGGCCCAGGAGGCCGAGATGGCGGAGAAGCAGCGCCGGCTGCTCGGCATGATCCAGGCCCGGGGGAAGGTGGCCATCCCGGATCTCGCCCTGGAGCTTCGAGCGACCCGGGATCAAGTCCGGGCGTGGATTTACGATCTGGTGCATCTGGGGCTCTTCTCAGGGTATATCAACTGGTCGGAGGGGTTACTCTACTCCGCTGAGGCGGCGGCGTTGCGAGATGCCGGGAAGTGCCCGAACTGCGGCGGGGCGCTCGAGCTGGCTGGGAAAGGGATCATCCGTTGCCCCTACTGCGGTACCGAGATCTTCCTCGCCCAATGAATGGAGGGTTCAATGGCGATCCGAGCGCGCACGTTGAAAGAGGCTTTGAACCTGTTCGATCCCCGTGTCCCCCTATCCGGACGGGCCTTGGCCGCCTATTACGTGGAGCGACCCGATGTCCCCACCCAGGAGTTGAAGGCCTATCTGGAGGCCATGGACGAGCCGGTGAAGATCCTGTTCTCCGGCCACCGGGGGAGTGGCAAGAGCACCGAGCTCAATCGCCTGACGGGCCTCCTGAAGGGGCGGTTTTTCATCGTACATTTCTCCGTGCTGGAGATCCTGAATCTGACCGATCTCACCTACGTGGATCTCATCTTAGCCATCGCCTTGCGCCTGCTCCAGCAAGCCACCGATGAGCGGATCCTCAAGGGGCGGAAGCGGGGCCTGGTCGGGGTGGGGATGCTGGAGGACCTTTACCGGTGGCTCACCCATGAGATCGTGGAGGAGGAGATGGTGAGCCCCTCCCGGGAGGCTTCGGCCGAGGCGGCGCTGAATCTTCTGGCCCTCAAGCTGGAAGGGCGGGTCAAAACCGAAAGCAGCACCCGGCGGATGGTTCGAGAGCGGGCGGAGCTGCGGCTTTTCGAGCTGGTCTCCCGCACCAACCGGCTGATCGAGGAGATCCGCTCGAACGCCCGACGGCCTGTTCTGGTGATCGTGGAGGATCTGGATAAGCTTTCCTTTGAACGGGCCTTGGGGCTTTTCCTGAACCACGCCGCTTTGCTGGCGGAGCTGCGGGCGCACATCCTGTTCACCTTCCCGATCGCCCTGCGTTATGCCCGGGAGTTCCTCCAGATCCGCAGCCATTTCAGCGAGCGCTTCCTGGTCCCCAACGTGATGGTCTACGATCGGAAAGGAGAGTTGCGGCCGGATGGTTATCGAGTGATGCGGGAGATCGTGGAGCGCCGGGTGGAGCCCTATCTCATCGACCCCGAGGCCATCGACCTCGCGGTCCGGATGAGCGGGGGAATTCCCCTGACGCTGATTCAGCTGATGCAATCGGCGATCCTGCACGGGCTCGCTGCCGGTCAGGATCGGATCGGCCTGGCTGAGATGAGAAGCGCCGTGGTCCAGTTGCAGAACGATTATCGAGGGACTTTACGGCCAGAGGATTACGGGGAGCTGTTACATTATCACCGCACGCGGGCCTTTGTGAACAACGAGCGGACCCGCGAGTTCTTGGCCAATCTGAGCCTGCTGGAATACAGCGATGGAGAGCCGTGGTGCGACGTTCATCCGATCCTGCTTCCCCTGCTGGAGGAGGGATAAGCTTAAGCAATTGAGAGGGCGGCCTTCGGCCGCCCTCTCAATTCAGGACATCAGACAAGGGCTCGATCCCAACGAAGGGTTTCCCCTCTTCACCGCTCAAGGGGCGGTGAAGAGGTAAGGATAGGAGAAAAAAATTCTTCTCTGTGGGTGTGGGCCACGCAAGCGGCCCACATCCACAGGAATCCTGCGAGTACGGAGTTGGGGCGACTACCCGCAAGCGTGCACAACACACCCCATCCGTACGGTTAGGGATTCAGACGATAGCCTTGGCGGCGCACCGTCTGAATCCAGCGCGGGCGTCGGGGATCCTTTTCCATCTTCTGGCGGAGGTTCCAAATATACCAACGGAGGGCCTGAAGGGAGCCCTCCTTCCGTCCACCCCATATGGCGGTGAGCAGCTCATCGATCGAGACCACCCGCCCAGCCCGTTCCGCCAGATAGACCAGGAGCGTGTATTCAATCGGGGTGAGATCTAAGGGTTGGCCGTGGAACCTCACTTGCCGGTGCTCCCGATCGATGACCAACGTGCCCTCACCCAGTTCCAGGATCGGGAGCGCGGTCACCGAAGCTTGGCGCACCCGCCGGAGGATCGCCTCCACCCGAGCGAGCAGTTCCTCTACAGCGAAGGGCTTCACGATATAATCATCCCCGCCCAGAACGAGCCCCCGCACCCGGTCCGGGATCTCATCCAGGGCGGTCAGGAAGAGGATGGGCACCGTGGAGACCCGGCGGATGCGTCGGCAGACCTCCCAACCCTCCATGTCAGGGAGCAGAATATCCAGGATCACCACGTCCGGGTTGTGGAGGTCGAGCAGGGAAAGCCCCTCGCTTCCCGTACCTGCGGCGAGCACCTCATAACCGCTCTGGATCAGTGCTCGCGTCAACAGATCACGCAACAACGCATCATCATCGATCAGCAGGATCAATGGTTTTCCGTTCATCATATGCTGCCTTTACCTCAACAGAGAGTGTTTGCTGTCCCAACTGGCCATAAACCCCCAAAATTCATGGCGAGCGCTTGATCCTTTAGGGGTTAGAGACCGCCGAAAACGGCCCTCGCCCCCCAAAAAGGTTTTCTTCTCCCTCCTCGCACTGCGGGGGGAGGCGAAAAGCGCTATTCATACCACTCATAAGGGAACACCGGTCGGGGGCGGATGCGACGTGCGAACAGACGCACCAGCAGCCACCCCGCCACGAACCCGCCGATGTGAGCCCACCATCCGATGCCGCCCACCGAGGGGCTGGCAGCAGTGATCGCGGCCATTCCATTGACAAACTGAAGCAGGAACCACATCACCAGCAATACTGCAGCCGGTACCTCGAAGAAGCCCAGGCCAAAAAAGAAGTAGGGGGCCAGCACGGTCACCCGGGCCCCAGGGAACAGCACCAGATAGGCCCCCAGCACCCCGGCGATCGCCCCGCTGGCCCCGATCAAGGGAACGCGGGAGCCGAAGAGGACCAGGGTCTGGATCAGGCCGGCGATCACGCCGCACAGCAGGTAGAAAACCAGATAGCGCAGATGACCCATACGATCTTCCACGTTGTCCCCAAACACCCACAGGTAAAGCATATTGCCCAGGATGTGAGCCCAGCCGCCATGGAGGAACTGGCTGGTGATTAAGGTGATCAGCCAGAATGGATCCGCCCGTCCAAGCAGCGCTCCCCAGATCCGAACCGGCACCGCCCCCCAGGTAAACAGAAACCGATCCAGTGTTCGTGAAGGAAGCGAGATCTCGAACAGGAAGATCAGGATATTGAGCAGGATCAAGGTCCAGTTGACGATGGGAATCGTCCTGCTTCGCGGGCTGTCGCTGATGGGAATCATTCTGCGATTCCTGAGCAAAAGGTCAAATTGATTATACTTCTTTTGGAAAAAACCGTAAGATGGGGGCAGCGCGTTATGTTCCGGATGCGATGATCGGGTGGGGCTAGGTGCCTGCGAGGCCCGGACCGGCCCCGAAGTCCCTTATGGGGAAACCTGGATTTCCAAGGCGAATTCGCTTGACGGGGATCGAGGAGCCGGGCATAATTGCCTATGGAGGGATGGCCGAGCGGCTGAAGGCGGCGGTCTTGAAAACCGCTAGGAGGCCTGAGAGCCTCCTCGGGGGTTCAAATCCCCCTCCCTCCGCCTCGATATCCGGAGGGGTGCCGGAGAGGCCTAACGGGACCGCCTGCTAAGCGGTGGGGGGTGCGAAAAGCCTCCCTCGAGGGTTCGAATCCCTCCCCCTCCGCCTCTCACCGGGGTGGCGCGTGAAGCGCCACCCCGGTTTTTATTGAACCTATGGCGCCCGTGCGGATTTCCAAGGGGGAATCGCAGCCTTCCTGACGTTCTCCAAAACCCCTGAGCGGAATGGAGCAGCCATTTCAAGCGCGCGAAGCGTGGGAGCTCAACGGATCACGCGTCGGGCTGCCTGTTCGCAGAGGCTTCGCCCCCCGGCCTCCAGCCACTCTTGAAGCCGGTCGCTCCGGGCTGACGCACGGCGGGCATCCTCGTAGATCCCAACCCCCCAGTAAACGTAGCGTTGGGTCTCCGCGGTCCAGCGCTGCGGTTGCCCAATGATCGTATGACCTCCGTTGTAGCCTGCCAGGGCTTGAGCGACATCGCCGTTCGCCTTGCGGAGCGCCTCCGCCAGATAGGAGAGCCCGGCGCGGGCATTGGTCTCCGGATCCAGCGGGTCATCCCCGGCGCCGAAGTGGAAAGGCATGACCTGGAAGAGCCCCAAGGCGCCGCTGGAGGATCGGGCCAGGGGATCCCCACAGGACTCGATTTGCATCACTGTGGCGATCAAATTGGGGTCCAAGTTGTAGGCCTGAGCCCAGGCCAGGATGCGCGTCGACCATCGTTGCACTTCGGGGGTGAATAAAGGGGCCAGGGCCCCCGCCTCTGTTGAAGGGGCGACCGCTGAGCTGGGGGCGGTGATCGGCCTTTGGGAGGTGCTTGCCTCGTTTGGGTTCAGGCCCATGGCGACCACCCCGGCCAGCGGAGTCAGCAGGAGGGCCGCCAGCACGGCAGTCCCAAACGGGAGACCTCGCGTGACCCAGCGTTGCGCTTCCAGAGCGAGCATGAGAGAACCTCCTGAGTACGCGCGGTGCATCCTCAACGATCATGGACGATAAGGGCTGCGGGGACGGCGAGGCCGCCCGCTCGATGGCCCAATTTCTCTTCCCCCCATCGCCTCGCGCCATGGCTTAGCGCTGTCCGATCCGCCGTCGGGAGAGCGCCTCCCGATCGTTCGGCGTGATCAGACGGGGTCCTGGGCTGGTTGCTTCCACCTCTTCGGTTCCTTCTGAGGTCTGCGCGATGCGCGAATCTGCCCACGCATGGAGGCGCCCGGTCAGCCGGTGCAGCGCTGGCATGAGAAGCCCCATGATCGTGCTGATCAGGAGAACCCGTCCGGTCCAGACCAGGAAGGCGGTAGCGGTCGGGATGTAGGGCATCAGCGTGTGAATGAAGGCCGCACGCGGCGTCGCAGGCTGGGCCAGCGGCGAGGCCATCAGCGCCAACGTCACTGCCCACCATTTCAGCAACGCGTTCGCTCCTGAAGCCAGAAGCCAGGCAACCAACACATACCAAAAGCCAGGCTTCTCCCGTTCATTGGGGATTGAGAGATAGATCAAACCTGACAGATCCACCAACCACAGGCCCAGAGCCAGCAACGTTCCCCAGGTCATCCCGTCGGCCATCAGGTCGCCGAAGAGCGTGGTCATGGCGTATTGGGACGCGGAATAATTAAACCATTCCAGCGTCAGCCATCCTCCGGTCATCATCAACCCAACGATCAGCGGTACCCCGATTTCAGTGCTCCATACAGGAGCTGCCAGATCCACGCTCTCACGGCCCGGCCGGGTCGTCTGGATTTCCGATCGAGCCGCCTGGAACCAGTGCCAAGCCATAAAAACCTCCTTAGAACATTTGTTCTAATCGGCAACCTCATCTTAGCACGGAAGGGAGCGGGCGTCAAATCCCTGATGGGAGTTCGGCAGTGGGTTTCCTCAATGGGAGATGAAGGGGGTTGTGGCCCTTCCGCCTCCTCTCCCAGGCTCCGAGCGGTGTAACTCCTGTCCCTGGGGCGGGTCAAGAGCGGAGGGTTTTGAGGAAGGCCATGGTGGTCACTCCATTTGCCTCCTCCCCGTGCGGCAGGGCCGCACGGGGAGAAAGAACGGTTTGGGGTCGGGCCGGGGGCCTTTGACGCCCGGCCCGACCCCAAACGCCCACGAAAAAACCAATGGCATCGCTCCTAAATTCAATGTGGAAGGAGCACTGTTGGGAGCCAGCGGAGGCCGCCAAGGTTTTATTCTGGCAAGGAGGAAAACCAAAGGGTCAGGCGCTCGCGCTCCTCGGGTGTGGTCGGGGACGTCCCTTCAATCAACTCGGTGGGCCACAACAGGGGGCCGCCGCAGAGCGGGCAGATAGGCGACACGCCGCTCTCGATGAAGCGAAAAGCTTGCGCCTCGAACTCCACGACCCATTCCTCCAGGCCCGTTCGGTGCACCCATATGCCTCCGTGGGCCCGGCAACTGTTTCGATCGCAGAACAGCATCGACCTTTGCATCAGGCTCTCCAGGCCAGAGAATACTGCTTTATCCGCCTGAGTGTTGAAGATATTGGGTGGAGGGGCGGATGGCTCCTTCGTCTTTTCTTCCTCATCCTGCAGCTCAAAGGGCTGCGGGGTGAAGAGGGGAAACCTCCGGGGGTGGAAGCTGCCGAAGGTGACCCCTAACCCCTAAAAGTATCGGATAGATAGAGCTATTGTCTCTCCGATGATGTGATCTGTCCACTGAGTCCAGGAGGCCAGCAGGGCTTTTCCATGTTCTAACCATTGGCAAGCTACTGCTTTCAATGGGGGGTTTTCGGGGG
>NZ_JBHOQJ010000015.1:0-12625 GCF_042408365.1 Thermoflexus sp. | reverse complement strand
GCCTGGGCGAGGGTCGGCCGGCCGCCGCCGCTCCCGCCGACCACCTGGGCGACCGCCCGCACCACCCGCACGGCATCCAAGCCCCGCTCGACGAGGTCGGGGGTCACCGCCGCCACGAAGCTCGGCCGGCCGCCGATCACCGAGGCCAGCACGATCACCCCGTTGGTCCGCACCCGCTCCCGGAACCAGTCGGTCATCTCCCGGAGCTGCTCGATGTCCCCGACCCGGCTCTGGGCGGCCAGCACCGTGACCTCCCCCACCCGCTCCGCGCGGCGGAACATGTCCTCGAACTCCTGGCGGGCGACCTCCCGGCGCAGCCGCGCCAGCTCCTTCTCCAGCGACTGGATCCGATCCAGAAGGTCCAGGACCTTGCGGTCCACCTCCTCGGGCCGGACCTCCAGGTAGGTGGCGGCGTGGGTGAGGCGCCGCATGCGATCCTGGATCAGGCGCACGGCCTCGCGGCCGGTGACCACCTCCAGCCGGCGGACGCCCGAGCCCACGCTGCCCTCGTAGGTGATCACGAAGGCGCCGATCTGGGAAGTGTTGTAGACGTGGGTGCCGCCGCACAGCTCCGCGCTGATGGGCGGCTCGTCGGGCCACCCGATGCGGACCACCCGCACGATCTCGCCGTACTTTTCACCGAACAGGGCCATGGCGCCGCTGGCGATGGCCTGCTGATAGGGCTCGTAGCTGACGTTCACCGGGTAATCCATCAGGATGGCCGTGTTGATGTCGTAGACGATGGCGTCCAGCTCATCCTGGCTGAGCATGGCGCCGTGGGTGAAGTCGAAGCGGAGCCGGTCGGGCGCCACCAGGGAGCCCGCCTGGACCACGTGGGAGCCCAGGAGGGAGCGCAGCTCCGCGTGGAGGAGGTGGGTGGCGGTGTGGTTGCGCATGATGTCCCAGCGGCGCTCGAAATCCACCACCGCCCACGCCGGATCCCCCACCCGGGGATGGCCGGACCTCACCCGGCCGACGTGGACGATGAGGCCGGGGATCGGCTGGCGGGTGTCCTCCACCTCGATTTCCCATAGCGGGTCGCCGCCGCCCTCCGGGTAGCGGGCGATGTGGCCGATGTCGCTCACCTGGCCGCCGCTCTCCACGTAGAAGCAGGTGGCCGGGAGGACCACCTCCACCCGGTCCCCCGGACGGGCGACCTGCACCATCTCCCCGTTCACCAGAAGGGCAGCGACCGTGGTCTCCCGTTCGGTCCCGCTGTACGGATCGTATTCCACCCCCTGATCGCCCACCAGGCCTTTGTCCTGAAGGGCCGCCAGCAGCCGGCGGTACCGGGCGAGCTGCTCCGTGTCCAGCTCGAAGCGCTCCGCCGCCCGGGCCCGCTCCCGCTGCTGGGCCATCGCCCGCTGGAACCCCGCCTCGTCCACCACAAAGCCCCGCTCCCGGGCCACGTCCCGGGTGATCTCCAGCGGCAGGCCGTACGAATCGTAGAGCCGGAAGGCCTCCTCCCCGGGCACGATCCGATCGCCCCGGGCGGCGACCCCTTCCAACACCTCCTCCAGCCGCGCGAGCCCCAGGTCCAGGGTGCGCAGGAAGCGCTCCTCCTCTTGGGTCAGGGTGCGCAGGATGTGCTCCCGACGGTCGACCAGCTCCCGGTAATGGCCGCCCATCTGCTCGATCACCGCCTCGGCGACGCGGGCCATGAACGGCTCCTCGAAGCCGATCTTGCGGCCGAAGCGGGCGGCGCGGCGGATGATCATCCGCAGCACGTAGCCCCGGCCGACGTTCCCCGGCAACACCCCATCGGCGATCAGGAAGGAGGCCGCGCGGGTGTGGTCGGCGATCACCCGATAGGCGACGATGTGGGCCTTCATTTCCTCGCTGGTATGGCCGCGCACCTCCCGCGTTCGCTCCATAATGGGGACGAAGAGGTCCGTCTCGTAATTGGAGAAGACCCCCTGAAGCACGGCCGCCAGGCGCTCCAGGCCCATCCCCGTGTCCACCCCGGGCCGGGGGAGCGGGACCCGCGTGCCGTCGGCCCGCTGATCGAACTGCATGAACACCAGGTTCCACAGCTCCAGCCAACGATCGCACCCGTTGTCCAGGGCCACGCTGCAGTTCGGGTCCCCGCAGGTGCAGTACTCCGGCCCCCAGTCGTAGTGGATCTCCGAGGTCGGCCCGCAGGGGCCGGTGTCCCCCATCATCCAGAAGTTGGTCTTATCGCCCATGCGGAAGACCCGCTCCGGGGGGACGCCGATCTCCTCCACCCACACCCGGTAGGCTTCGTCGTCGTCCTGGTGCACCGTGAAGACCAACCGCTCGGGGTCCAGGCCGTAGACCTGGGTCAGGCACTCGAAGGCGTAATGGATGGCCTCCCGCTTGAAGTAATCGCCGAAGGAGAAGTTGCCCATCATCTCGAAGAACGTGTGGTGGCGCGGGCTGGGGCCGACGTTCTCCAGGTCGTTGTGCTTCCCGGAGACCCGCATGCATTTCTGGACGGAGGCCGCCCGCTTGTATGGGCGGGTCTCCAGGCCCAGGAAAACGTTCTTGAACTGGTTCATCCCCGCGTTGGTGAACAGCAACGTAGGATCCCCCACGGGCACCAGCGACGAGCTGGGGACAACCGTGTGGCCCCGGGCGGCGAAGAAATCGAGGAAAGCCTGGCGGATCTGCCCGCCGCTCATCCGGATCGGATTCCGCTTTTCCATAGCCTTCCCATCTCCCCAAGTGGAGGTTCGTTCGGTCAGGCGGGACGTCCCCATCCCCTCTTTCTAACCTGCTGTGCTGTATCTCTAAATTTTATAGCATTCGATCCGGTTCGATGTAAAAACAAACGAGCGCAAGACGCGCCCCCGCCGCAGCGCTGTTCGCCGTCGGGCCCGTGAGCCTTCCCAACCCTCAGAGGCCAGGAGGAAACGAAAGGATCAGGACCGCTGTTCCCAAGAACAAAACGGGCGCTCAAGCGCCCGACCACGAACAAAAACCTCGTTCGTAGTAGAGCACTTCAGCGCCCGTCATAAGCGTCAGACGAAGAACGAGCCCCCATCCATCGGACAGTATACGAAAGCCCCCTCTCACCCATCGGACACCAGGACGAACCGGAGAGCCGCGACCGGTGTTCGCGATCAGAGCGCGACCGGGGAACGGGGGCTTCAACGCTCGATCTCCCGGCGGCCCCGCGCCCCCGAAGGGGTGGGGGCGATCCTCTCCCTGCACCGAACGCTCACACGCGTTTTTCGTAGCCGCGGTGGCTCAAGCGGGGATCCAGGGCATCCCGCAGGCCGTCCCCCAGGAGGTTGAAGGACAACACCGTGAGCATGATGGCCAGGCCGGGGAAGAACACCAGATGCGGCGCGTTGAAGACGCTGTTCCGCTCCTCCCCGAGCATCAGCCCCCATTCCGGCTTCGGCACCTCCGCCCCAAGCCCCAGGAAGGAGAGCGCCGCCGCGTCGAGGATGGCGGTGGCGATCCCCAGGGTGCCCTGGACGATCAAGGGGGTCAGGGCGTTGGGGAGGATGTGAACGAAGAGCACCCGGACCGGGGAGGCCCCCACCGCCCGGGCCGCCATCACGTAATCCAGCTCCTTGACCGTCAACACGCTCGCCCGGAGGATTCGCGCATAAACGGGGATGGAGACGAAACCGATGGCCAGCAGCGCGTTGATGAGCCCCGGCCCCAACACGCTGACGATGGCGATCGCCAACAACAGGCTGGGGAAGGCCAGGATCACATCCATCACCCGCATGATCGCATTGTCCAACCACCCCCCCGCGTACCCCGCGATCGCCCCCAGCAGCCCTCCCACGATGATCGCGAAGGTGATGGTGGCGAAACCGATCTGCAACGACAGCCGGGAGCCGTAGATCACCCGGGAGAACAGGTCCCGGTTGTTGCCGTCGATCCCGAAGAGATGCTGCGGCTGATCCGGCGGGCAACCCAACAGGTGAATGCAGGGCGGGGCCCGACGCTGCACGTTCGGCAACGGCTTGATCGGGTCGTAAGGCGCGATGACATCCGCGAAGACCGCCGCGAAGACCATCAGGCCCAGCAGGAAAAGGCCCACCTGCGCGGACCGATGGCGGATCAGGCGGCGCAGCGCCTCGATCGTCGGCGAACGCCGGGGTGCGACCAGCTCTCGGGTCAAGGGCGGCGCAATCGCACTCATCGTCTCTTATCCCTCGAAAAACCGGATATTGTAGGGGCGCCCCCACGGCCCAGCGCTTCGCCCCTTAATCCAACCGGATCCGGGGATCCAGATAGGCGTAAGAGAGATCCACCACCAGGTTCACCAGGGCGAACATGATCGCCACCGCCAGGGTGAACCCCTGCACCACCGGATAATCCCGGGCGAGGATGGCCGAGACCAGCTGGGTGCCCACCCCCGGCAAGGCGAACACCGTCTCCGTGAGCACCGCCCCCGAGAGGAGGCTGCCGGCCTGCAAGCCGACCACGGTGACGATCGGGATCATGGCGTTGCGCATCGCGTGGCGGGCCAGCACGATGCGCTCCCCCAGCCCCTTCGCCCGCGCCGTCCGGATATAATCTTCCCCCAACACCTCCAGCAAGCTGGAACGGGTCATCCGCGCGATGATGGAAAGCGGGATGGTTCCCACCGCCACGGAGGGAAGGATGAGATGGCGCAAGGCGTCCCAGAAGGCGGCGAGGTTCCCAGTGACCAGGCTGTTCAACAGCGCTGAGTTCGACAGGAAGATCAGCATCACGCGCGGAAACCCCTCGATGTCCTCCAGGCCCCAGGTCCGAGCGAGGGGCGGCAGCGTCAGCCCAGGGGAGAGGCGCCCGGAGGGTGGGAGGAACAACGGCGTGTCTTTGAACACCAACGCGAACACATACGCCAGCATCAGGCCCAGCCAGAACACCGGCATGGAAACCCCGATGTTGGCCAGGACCATCGTCACCACGTCGATGGGGGAGTTCTGATGGATGGCGGAGAGGATCCCCAAGGCGATCCCGAGGGTGGTGGCGAAGAGGATCGCCCCGATGGTCAGCTCGATGGTCATGGGCAGCCGCTCGGCCAGGATCACCGCCACCGGCCGCCCGGTGCTGATGGAGGTCCCCAGATCCCCCTGGAGGATCTGGATCGCATAGCGGGCGAATTGAACCGGCAGGGGGTCATCGAGGCCGAAGCGCTGCTTGAAGGCCTCGCACTGGGCCTTGGTCGCCCGCTCCCCCAGCATCACGAGGCAGGGATCCCCCGGGATCAGCCGGACCATCACGAACACCACCAGGAGGATCCCGAAGAGGACCGGGACCATCGCCGCCAGCCGACGGAGAACGTAGCGCGACATCGCTAGATCATTCGCTCCACTCAGGCTTTGCCTCTTATTTTACCAATTCGGATTATGGCTCTGCGATCGAAATGGAGGAGCCGCCAAATCCACCATAGCGCCTCAAAAACGCCTCCCGTGAGATCCAGAACTGAACCCGCTCCAGGCGATCGAAGCGCTTTCCCCGCAAACTGGACGGGTTATACGTTCGCATGAGCAACCAGACATAGAAGTCATCCGCCTGATAACGCAACCGCCGCCACCCACGGGCTTCCCGCTCCAGGAGGACCAGATCAAACCCCAAATCGCGGATCAGTTTCCGCGTTGGATCCGCCATGGAGGTCTCCCCCCGAAGGGCTCGGATTCGTGAGAGCTCCGGGTGATCCTCCAGCCATCGGGCCATCAGCCGGAGGGAGGCCACCAGGCGCCGATAAAACCGAAGGCTCCACGCCAGGTCAGGACCTTCCGGGGGCATGCGGGGGATCCGCTCGTTCCATAGATGGAGCTCGATGATCGGGTCCCCTCTCCGGATCCACGTTCCGTCGGAGAGCAGGAGATCCTGTTCGGCAAAACCCAGCGCCGCGCGAAGCAGGCATCGCTCATCCGCCGTGAACTCCTGGACCCGATGGGCCCTCCGAAGCACGGGGTCCAGCCGATGGACGAAGGCCTCGATGAGGGATTGCATAGCTCAGCGTCCCCTCGCGATCAGGGTGACGCCGAGGACCACCAGCGCCGTCCCCACCCATTTCCAGAGCCCGATCGGCTCATGGAAGATCAGCCAGGCGGTGAAGACCTGAACGCTGGCGAAGCCCAGCCCCATCGTGAGGCTCACGGCGACGTGCACGGGGAGCCAACGGAGAAGGGCTGTATAGGTCAACACGCTGAGGAAGCCGGAGAGGTTGCCCAGGATCTGCCATGCCAGAAAGGCCAAGGCCGTCCCGCTCTCCGCCGATCGTTTGAACCCGATGTTCGCAACGACGACGAGACATTGATAGAGCAGAACGAGGAGAGGGATCCAAGCTGGATGCAGGGAGCTCGGCATGGGCCACCTCGATGGGATGGATCCGGACGGAGCGCACCGCCATCCCCGAGAGCGGATCGAGGGTCAGACGTTCGTTGGCGCATCTTCCGGGTGCTGGGACCATCGTCGTTGCCATTCCGCAAGGCGTCGCAGGGCTTCCAGCCGCTCCCGATCCCCCAAGCGGGCCCGCTCCACGGCCTCGTGAAGGATCCGGATGGAGCGATCGTACAGCGCGCGGTCCACGGGGAAGGGATGCCGATCTTTCCCCCCATGGGCGAAGGCGAAACGCGCGGGGTCGCGGAAGGAGAGCGGCGTCCCATAAAGCAGCTCCGCCAGCAGGGCCAGGGCGCGGATGGTCTTGGCGCCCACCTGCGGAAGGCCCAGGAGCTCCGAGAACGAAGCGGGCTGGGCCTCGTAGGTCTTCACGAAGATCGAGGCGAGGTGGTCCGGATGGATGTCCCGGAGCAGGATCTCGTGGTGGGGTGGGAGGCGCAAGCGTTGGAGACGCTTGAGCTCCTGAAGCAGGCGCCACGGCTTCTCGCGGGAGAGCTCGGCCACCGCCCGGCGGGCCTCCTCCGCCTCCGCGGCCACCATGTTCAGGGGGTGCGTTTGTTCATCGCAGCAGACCGCCGCGTGGGGCTCGCGGACGAAATCGACCAGCGTTTCGCTCAGCCAGTGATACCGGCGGGCGTAGCGGTTGCCCGGGTTCATCCCCTGCTGGATCACCGCCCACCGCCCCTCGCGGTCGAAGACCATCACGTGGTGATAAATCTGATAGCCGTCCTGCAGCGCGTGGTTGTCGACCTTCGCGGCCATCCGGCTGGCGTGGATCAGCGGGGCCGGATCGGCCTGGAGGTGCCGGGAGGCCGCCTCGATCTCCTCCGGCGTCCGACGGGAGACCTTCCCCTTCCCGCCCGCAACGAAAAGGCCCAGGTCCCGGCCGACGTCTTTCATCGCCTCCTTCAGGGCGCCGCAGACCACCGTGGTCACCCCGCTGGAGTGCCAGTCGTAGCCCAGGAGGCACCCGAAGGCCTGGAACCAATACGGGTCGCTCAGGCGGCGGAGCACCTCGGCCGTCCCGAACTCGTCCACCAGAACGGTCACGATCTCCCGGGCCAGGGCGGTCATCCGCACGAACAGCCAGCGGGGAGCCCGACCGGTATGCAAAGGAAGATCCGCAAAACCCGTGCGCGGCATCCGCCACCCCCTTTCACGGCCCCGAAGCCGGAGGCGGTTCTCCCTCGTGCCGTCGATAAAAGAGGAGGTGCGTGCTCCCGTAATCCCGGCGATCCGCCAACCGCAGATGGCGGAGCGGGACCTCCTCGAACTCCCGCGGGTGGATCTGGACCACCGCGGTCCCCTCCGGGGCGAGCCATCCCGGCCGCTCATCCAGGAGCTCCAGGGTGCGGCGCCACCAGCCCCGGTACTGGGGCGGGGCGATGTAGATCAGATCGAAGGGGTGGGGAGGCCCCGAACGCAGGAAGGCGAACACGTCCGCCCGCACCACCCGGGCCCGGTCCGCCAGGCCGGTCCCCTGCAGGTTCTCCCGGAGCACCCGGATCGCCCGGGGATCCTTGTCCACGAACACCGCCTCCGCGGCCCCGCGGCTCAGGGCTTCGATGCCCACGCTGCCGGTTCCCGCGAACAGATCGAGCACCCGAGCCCCGGCCACCGCTGGCCCGAGGATGTCGAAAAGGGCCGTCTTCACGCGATCGGTGATCGGTCGGGTGCCGGGGCCCGGGAGGCTCTTCAGCCGGCGGCCCTTCGCGGAGCCCGAGATCACCCGCATCAATGCCCCCAGTCCCGAAGGTACCGGAAATCGATCCCCACCGTGCGGGAGGTCAGTTTCGCGATGATCGGCGTCCGGCGTTTGAACTGGGTGTCGCGGACCATCTGCCACAGGCGGCGCACGGTCTCCCCGTCAAACCCCAGCGCGATGACCTGCTCCAAGGTCATCCGCTCTTCCACCAACAAGTAGAGGATGCGATCGGCCTCATCGTACGTCACCCCCAGCTCCCCCTCATCGGTCTGGCCCAACCAGAGGTCCGCCGTGGGGGGTTTGCGGACGATCTCCTCCGGCACCCCGACGGCCCGGGCCAGCTGGCGGACCTGGTTTTTGTACAGGTCCCCTAAGGGGGCCAGGGCGTACGCGCCGTCGCCGTAGAGGGTGAAGTAGCCCAACAGGATCTCGGTCTTGTTGCTGGTGCCCACCACCATCCCGCCCCAAGCGGCGGAGAGGTCGTAGAGGATGATCATCCGCATCCGGGCCATCACGTTGCCCCGCCGCCGGGCGTCCATATCGGGGAACCGCTCGAAGAGCGGCTCCACCATAGGGGTGATCTCCACCGTCTCCGAGGGCACCCCCAGCTGCTCGATGACCAGATGGGCGTGGAGCAGGCTGTCGGGGGAGGAGGTGCGATAGGGCATGCGCACCGCCAGGACGTTCTCCGGGCCCAGCGCCTCGGCGGCCAGGAAACAGGTCAGCGAGGAGTCGACCCCGCCCGAGAGGCCGATCACCGCCCGCTTCATCCCGAACTTGGTGATCTCATCCCGGATGAAGCGGACCAGCACCCCGCGCACCAGGTCCGGATCGATCCGCATCCGGGCGTCCACCCACTCCCGGACGCGCTGGGGATCCAACATCCCGTTCTGCTCGATGAGCTTCCAGGTCCGCATGCGCCCTCACTCCCCGATGATTTGAACGATGATCTCCCGCCGGCGGGGGCGGACATCGAAATCCACCAGGACGATCTGCTGCCAGGTCCCAAGCAACAACCGGCGATCCTGAAACGGAACGGTCAGGGAGGGACCGAGCAGCGAGGCCCGAAGGTGGGAATGCCCGTTTTGATCCCCCCACCGAAGATTATGACGGTACTCCCGCGCGGCGGGGATCGCCTCCTCGAACCAACGCTGGAGGTCCTCCACCGCCCCCGGCTCGAACTCCATCGTGGTGACCCCAGCGGTGGAGCCCGGGACGAAAACCGCCACGATGCCCGCCTTCAGGCCGGAGCGGGCCACCGCCTCCGCCACCTGTTCCGTTAAGTCCACGACGTGGTTATTCCCGTTCGTCCGTACCGTCAAGCGCTCGGTGACCACCATCTGCCGACTCCCATTGCAACCCGTTGGGCCTTCAAGCGAGCTCCTGATCGTCGGGATCAACGCGCTCATCGATGGATGGCGACGATGCGCCTTCGGGCCCCATCCACTCCAGCCGCCCCAGCGTCAGCAGGCTCTCCAGATCCTCTAGATCCTCGGGGCGATACCGTCGGAACACCTCTCGAACCGCATCCACCTGATCGGAAGCGGCCATACCCAGCATGCGGGCGATGTCCGCCAGGTCCTGCATTCGTCCCGCCTCGAACTTCATCAGGATTAAGTAGGGCAAAGGCAGGATCGGAAACCCGGCCGCATCCCGGTTCCCCTGAGCCGCTTGCAAAGCGGGCTCCGCCCATGGAGCATTGAGCTCCAAAACGTCCACGCTCACCCCTTCTGGGGAAACCCAAGCGGCACCGACATACCGGAACCCCGCCTGCTGCAGACGGCCACGGACCTCGGATGCGTCTTTCTCCAGAACGGCGATGTCCAGATCTTGGGTGGCCCGCTCCGGCATGTAGTGGCGGGCCGCCAGGGCGCCGACCACGGCCCATGGGATCGGGCCTAGGATCGCCGCGAGGTTGGGAAGGGAGGGCATAGAAGGCCTCCTCCGGATCAGCTCCCAACGACTTCCCGTCCCCGGGCGGGCCCGCTGAAGGGCCATCTGGATCAACGTCTTGCGGATCAGGGTCCGGGTATCCATAGGATCCTCGGAACAGCAGGGCGATAGGGCCTTCGTCCTCAGGAGTTCCGTCGCTTGATATCTATTCGTGGAGTCGGGTCACCCATAGCCCCGGACGCTCGCTAGACAAAGCAACAAGCCTTGAGATGACCTCAAGGAGAGAACTGGGCCTGCATATCCAGCGGAGCCATCTGGAACCAGGTGTTGCCGGGCTTCAACGGGATGGGTTTCCCGTTGGCGTCGACGAAGCGGAGCATATCCTCCCGCCGGAAGCGCTGCCATTGCCCTTCAAACATCCGGCCGTCCCGGAAGACCTGAACCCGGCCGCTTCCCCAGATCTGGATCTCGATGGAGAGGCTTCCCAGCCGGTCCTCCACGATGTCGGTGGTCTGATGGTGCGCGTAGACCACGACCACGTTCGCCGCGGAGAGCTGGCGGCCGGTGAGGGCGTCCATATGGGGCTGTCCGGCCGTCCAGCGGAGCCAGCGGCCGGACCCCGGGTCGTAGCGCCAGGTGACCGGCTCCACGCGGTAGGGGATGATCAAGGTCGAGACCGGCCGGCCGCCCGCCGGGGGCTGTTCCGCGAACACCATCCCCCGTAGGTCCTGCCGCCCGTTGATCCCGCGGCGGGTGGCCTCCGCCCAGAGCCGACGGGTGCTGGTGAACAAAGTATGCTCCAAGGCCACCCCCTCCCGAGGGATGCGCCAGAAGACCGGTGCGCCCACCCCGAAGTCTGGGCTCAGGGCGCGCTCGATGAAGTCCGAGGCGCGGATCCGCGCGTTGACCCCGGCGCTGGCGCCGGAGTAGGCGAGGATCGCCTTGAACATGGCCGGGATCTCCAGGTCGATCAACCGGGCGCTGCGGACCGAGCCCACCGGCTCCGCGTCCTGGCTCAGGTAGATCGCCGTGAAGCGCGTCACCCCGCCCTCGGCGTAATGCTCGAAGACGATGTCCGCCAGATCCACCCCGGATTGCGGCCGGACCACGGGCGGATAGTTCGAGATCTTGATGGCCAACGGGCGCCGGTTGAGCACCGAGGGATCCGGCACCCGGAGCCCGGTCAACGGGTTCACGTCGGGCGGGAATTCCTCCATCGTTTCCGCCGCATGGACCGTGGGGGTTGGCGGAGGTAGGGGTGTGGGTGTGGCAGCCCTCTCATCGACCGCCAGGGGCGGCGGCATCGTCGGGGTGGGGGGCCGCGGCCCTTCCGAGGTCGGACGGGGCCCGCAGGCGGCCATCAGCCATATCCCCACCATCAGAGTTCGAAGCGTCCATCGTCCCATCGCAGCGCGCTCCGCTTTCCGAAATCCAACCGCAAGTATAGCACGGCCTGGAGCGAGGCGACCCTTCCACGATGGGGCGAGCCGGCCGTGGATCGCGAGGATCCCACCAACCGAGCGCTGGGGGTTCACATCGGCGCTTCCGGTCGAAGACGTACTGGCCCGCTTGGTCGCAGTCCTGGCGGTCAATAGACCTGTCGCACAAATCGGCTGGGGGATGCTTCACGTTCAGACCTCTCCTCGTGGAGGGCCAGCCGTGTTTCGCGTGAAGATCCTCTGACAGCAGCCCCAGCGGTTTCGATCCCCCACGGGCTGAATGTTGGACGAGTTCGAAGAAGGGTTCGCCCCGTCCGGCCATCGCAGGAGCGAGAGGGACTGTGCTGTCCGGCCCGCCGCGTGGTGGCGATCGAGCGGTGTCCCCCGATGTGCACGGAAGGACTTACCGCCCATGTGGCAACCATCGCTTCGCCCTTTCCGACAATGAACGCGGATGGGACCGCTGCCCACCGGGCCCCGGCCGGACAGCCGGGATGGGAGCCGAACGCCCGCAGCGGGTCCATCAACGCCTCCCTCGGCTCCGCTCCGATCTCCGGAAAGACTCCCATGGGGCCCGCCTGGTGGGTCCGCCCCCCGTCCCTTCCTCACGGTTCTGCGCATCGCTGCCTGATAGCTCTCTTGTTGACTTTTTCTAAACCATATATCCCCCTTTTCCTCACCCCGGTTAATTACGCTGGCAGCGATGCGCTTAAACTTGGACGACACCGGATGACGACAAGAGGAACGGGTCCCGATGGGCTTCCACCCCAACCTACGCTCAGGAGGTGGAAAGCCATGGGCCCGCACAAAGCGTTTGGCCACCATCCGGATGGCCCGGCCAGGGAACAGGTAGGCCAAGGCCCCATCGTCCTCCACAGCCGGAAAGACCGGCTCCACCGATGCACCCTCTGTGGCAAGACCTTCAGTCGCCCTGCACAGATTGAGGGCGCAATGGGTCACCAGACCAAGCTTCAGCGCATACCTACCCACCAATTTGTCCTACTCCGACCAAAGGAGGCACATTGAATGTCAGCTCAACGTTTGCGTTTGATCGCTTTCTTGTTGACCGCATTGGCTGCCCTCGGGCTGGTCCTGACCGGCTGTGCTACCACGCCAGCCGCGGTGACCATTCCCCGGATCGTCATCAAGGCCACCGACTACGCCTTTGACGCTCCGGCGCAGGTGAACGCGGGCCTGATCTCGGTCAGGCTGGAGAACGATGGCCAGGAGTTGCACCAGGCACAACTCGCACGCCTGCAGGATGGCAAGA
>NZ_JBHOQJ010000014.1:0-22148 GCF_042408365.1 Thermoflexus sp. | reverse complement strand
CTGAGGGCTGAGGATGCTCAAGGAAAAATACGCTCAGGAGATCGAGGCGATCCTTTCGAAATATCCGGTGAAGCGCTCGGCGATCCTTCCCTTGCTCTACCTGGTGCAGCGGGAATACGGCTACTGCACGGAGGAGGGCATTCAGGAGGTCGCGGAGATCACCGGCACGAGCCCCACGGAGGTTCGGGAGGTGGTAGGCTTTTACACGCTTTTTTACGATCGCCCCATCGGCCGCCACCTGATCCAGATCTGCGATGATCTCCCCTGCGCCCTGCGAGGGGCGGAGGAGCTCGTCGCCCATGCGGTTCGGCGCCTGAAGGTGCGGCCGGGGGAGACCACGCCCGACGGCCGCTTCACGCTGGAAACCGTTATGTGCATCGGGGCCTGCCATCGGGCGCCGGCGATGCAGGTGGATCTGGAGTTTGTGGAAAACGTCACCCCTGAGCTCTTCGATCGCATCATCGAGGATCTTTCTCGGGACGGAGCGTGATGGGGCGCTATATCCTGTTGCGGCATCGGGAGATCCCGGATCTCCACCGGCTGGAGGTTTATGTCCGCCACGGCGGCTATGAAGCCTGGCGGAAGGCCCTCACCGCGATGACCCCGGATCAGGTGATCGAGGAGGTGAAAGCCTCCGGCCTGCGGGGGCGGGGCGGTGCGGGCTTCCCCACAGGGATGAAATGGTCCTTCGTGCCGAAGGACGTCTTCCCGAAATACGTGGTGGTCAACGCCGACGAATCGGAGCCAGGGACCTTCAAGGATCGCGAGATCATGGAGGGGAACCCCCATCAATTGATTGAGGGGGCCCTCCTGGCGGCCTACGCCATCCAAGCCGAGCGCGTTTATATCTACGTCCGAGGGGAATACCGGTCAGTGGCTCGCCGCCTGGAGGCCGCCATCGCTGAGGCCTACGCCGCCGGGTTCATCGGCCGGAACGTGCTGGGCACATCGTACTCCGTAGAGATGTTCGTCCATCTGGGGGCCGGGGCCTACATCTGCGGGGAGGAGACCGCGCTTCTCGAATCCCTGGAGGGGAAGATCGGACATCCGCGGGTACGCCCACCGTTCCCGGCGACCCATGGCCTCTACGGCAAGCCGACGGTGGTGAACAATGTGGAGACCTTGGCCAACGTGCCCCCCATTATCCAAAATGGCGCCTCGTGGTATCGGACGATGGGGACGGAGCGGAGCCCAGGCCCGAAGATCTTCTGCCTGAGCGGCCGGGTGCGCCGGCCGGGCAATTATGAGGCGGAGCTGGGGAAGATCACCTTCCGGGACCTGATCTTCGGAGAGGACTACGGCCAGGGCCTGCTGGAGGAGGGGCGGACGGTCAAGGCGATTCTCCCGGCGGGCGCATCGGCGCCCATGTTGCCCGCCGCCGCCCTGGATACGCCGCTGGATTATGAATCGGTCCAGGCGGCCGGATCGATGCTCGGGTCCGCCTCCATCATCGTTCTGGACGACACCGTGGACATCGTGTGGGCAGCTTACAAGATGGTGCGGTTCTTCCAGCATGAGTCGTGCGGCAAATGCACGCCGTGCCGGGAGGGAACTTATTGGCTGCGCCGGGTTTACGAGCGGCTGGTGGCCGGGCGGGGGCGGCCCCATGACCCTGAACTCTTGGAAAGCATTGCCCGCCAGATGGCAGGCAAGACGCTGTGCCCACTGGGGGACTTTGCGACCAGCCCGGTGTTGTCCAGCCTGAAGCATTTCCGGAAGGAATATGAGGCCTACCTTCGACAGGCCGCTGGGATTCCGGTGGAAGTGCAGGCTTCTCGCGTGTAGCGCCTCGCCGATGGGGGGAAGGGAGGAAGGGGGAGGCAGATGATCCCTCCCTCGCAATCAGAGGTGGTGCGGAAACACTTCTCTTCGACCCCGGGCCAACGATCAGTCAACCTCTTTCAACTGAGGTGTTCGGATGGCAGGAACGGTGCGAGTGGTGATCAACGATCGCCCCATCGAGGCGCCGGCTGGCGCGCTGGTGGTGGACGTCGCCAAGCAGGCGGGGATCGACATCCCGGTGTTCTGCTATCACCCGAAGTTGGAGCCGGCCGGGATGTGCCGGATGTGCTTGGTGGAGGTGGGAACCATTAAGCTGGATCCTCAGACCCGCCAGCCCGTGCTGGACGAAGAGGGACGCCCGGTCGTGCAATGGATGCCCCGCCTGCAGACGGCATGCACCACCCGGGTGGCGGAGGGCATGGTGGTGCGGACCCACACCCTCCAGGTCCAGGAGGCCCAGCGGGCGATCTTGGAGTTCCTGTTGACCAGCCACCCGCTGGATTGCCCGATCTGCGACAAGGGTGGGGAGTGCCCGCTCCAAAACCTCACGCTGCGTTACGGCCCGGCGGAATCCCGTTTCGATTACCAGGATAAGATGCGCCAGGAGAAGCGGGTGCCCCTGGGGGACCTGATCATCCTGGATCGGGAGCGGTGCATCCTCTGCGGCCGGTGCATCCGGTTCCAGGAAGAGATCGCCGATGATCCGGTGCTGGGGTTCTCCGATCGCGGGCGGGGCATGGAGATCATCACCTTCTCCGATCCCCCCTTCGCCAGTTACTTCTCGGGGAACACCACCGACATCTGTCCGGTGGGCGCCCTGACCACCACGGACTTCCGGTTCCGGGCCCGGCCATGGGAGATGACGCCGATCCCCAGCATCTGTCCGCACTGCCCGGTGGGCTGCAACATCACCCTGGATGTGCGGTTCTCGGCCCACAAGGGCGGGTGGGACATCCTCCGGGTGATGCCGCGCCAGCACGAACAGGTCAACGAGATCTGGATCTGCGATAAAGGCCGTTTAGTGCATCACTTCGCCACCGCGGAGGACCGCCTGCGGCAGCCCTTGATGCGTCGGAACGGCGAGCTGGTCCCGGTTTCCTGGGAGGAGGCGCTCGATCGGGTGGCCGAGGCGCTGCGGGAGGCCGGCGCTCGCGCGGCCGGCATCATCGGCGATCGCCTCCCGAATGAGGATCTCTATCTGTTCCGACGCCTGTTCGAGGAGGCATTGGAGTCCTCTTGGATTACGATGGATCCCCCGGTCTTCGGCGGCGAATGGGTGGCCCGTTACGGCGTGGGGGTCGGCACCGACTTCGGGCGCATGGGGCCGGGAAGCCTGATCGTGGTGATGGCAGGCGACCTGGAGGAAGAGGCCCCGGTTTGGTTCCTACGGGTTCGCGGGGCCGTGCGGCGGGGCGCCCGGCTGATCGTGGCCGGGGGCAAACCTCAGAAGGCCGAGCGCTACGCGAACCCCATCCTCCGATATCGCTTCGGAACGGAGGCCTTGGTGCTGATCGGAGCCCTACGGGCGTTGCTCGAGGAGGGCCGGGTGGCCCCCGAAGCCTTGCCCCGGCTGGAGGGGCTCGAGGCCTTACAGGACGCCCTGCGGCGATATTCCTTGGAACAGATCAGCCGTCAGACCGGCGTGCCGGCGGAGTCGTTACGGGAGCTCGCCCGCGCCGTGGCTGAGGCCCGGGAGGTGGTGTTCCTCTTCGGCCGGGAAGGCGTGATGGATGGAGAGGCCTTTGTGGGGATGGCGGCGAACCTTCTGGCCCTCACCGGCCACGTGGGTCGTCCGAACAACGGGTTGCTCCCCCTCTGGCCCCACGGCAACACCCAAGGAGCCCTGGACTTCATCGGCGTCCGTTCCCTTCCGGAGGAAGTTCCGGCTCTCTATGTGGTCGGGGCGGACCCCCTTGGCGACGGGCGGCCGATGCCCCGGGCGGGCTTCCTGGTCGTGCAGGATCTCTTCCTCACGGAAACTGCCCGCGCGGCCGATGTCGTGTTGCCCGCCCAGTCCTGGGCGGAGCGGGACGGCACCTTCACCAGCGCCGATCGCCGGGTGCAACGGTTTTACAAGGCGATCCCCGCGGTGGGGGAGGCGCGCGGGGATTGGGAGATCTTCATCGCTTTGGCGCTGCGCCTGGGCCGGCAGTGGTTTTATCTCTCCCCGGAGGCGGTCATGGATGAGATCGCCCGGACGATCCCGCGCTACGCCGGGATGGATTATGGGGCGTTGTCGTGGACGCAGCCCCAGTGGCCGCCGGTGGGAACCTCACGGGATCTCTATTTCGGAGGGACGGCGCGGCCGAACACCGGAGGGCTGGGCCGGGCTTGGCCTTCCGAGGCCGAGGCTCCGGAGGCGCGCTGGCCGCTGGCTTGGAAAGCCCCCAAGATCCCTCCGGAAGGGGCGGTGCTGGCTGTCCCGGTTCGCCGGCTCTACCACGAGGGGACTTTGATCGCGCGCACGCCCCACTTGCGCAACCGGGCGATCCCACTGGCCGCGAGGGTCCATCCGGAGACCGCCCGCGGCCTGCAATTGGAGGTAGGCCGGATGGTGACCATCCGGGTGAACGGTCAAGAAGTCCGCCTCCCGGTGCACATCGACCCGGCCGTCCCGCCGCAGGTCCTTTGGCTTCCGGCGAGCCTGGTGCCCCGCGCGGGTGTTCTGGAGGCGTTTCCGGTTGAGTTCCGGGTGGAGGTCGGAGATGGCACCTTTTCTCGTTGAAGCCGCCATCAAAAGCGCGATCCTGGTTCTGGTGCTGTTGACCGGCTTCGCCTATCTCACCTTGGCCGAACGCAAGCTGGTGGCGGATTTTCAGGCCCGGATCGGCCCAAACCGGGCGGGGCCGTATGGGTTGCTCCAGCCCCTGGCGGATGCCGTGAAGCTGTTTTTCAAAGAGGATTTCGTCCCGACTTATGCGGATCGGGTCTTGTTTGTGTTGGCCCCACTGATCACCTTGATCCCTGCCGTTCTGATCTTCGCGGTGATCCCCTTCGGGCCGGAGCTCACGTTGTTCGGCTATCGAACCCGCCTGCAGCTAACGGATGTCAATGTGGGGGTCCTCTACATCGTGGCCATCACCTCGATCAGCGTCTATGGGATCGCCCTGGCCGGATGGGCATCGAACAACAAATACGCGCTGCTGGGAGGCATTCGGGCCGCGGCCCAGATGATCAGCTACGAGTTGGCGATGGGGCTGGCGATCGTGAGCGTGGTGCTGACCGCAGGGACTCTCCAGGTCGGCGGGATCGTGGAGGCCCAGCGGGGGGGATGGCTGATTTTCCTCCAGCCCCTGGCGGCGATCATTTTCTTCGTCACCGGTCTGGCGGAGATCAAGCGGGCGCCCTTTGACTTGGTGGAAGCGGAGCAGGAGTTGACGGCCGGTTATCTCACGGAATACAGCAGTATGAAGTTCGCCCTTTTCTTCATGGCCGAATACATCAAGATGATCGGCTTCAGCGCCTTGCTGACCACTCTTTTCCTGGGCGGGTACCTCGGGCCCTTCGTGGACCTCTATCCTGCGCTAGGGGTTGTTTACTTCACCGTCAAGGTGGCGCTCTTGATCTTCGTGATGATTTGGATCCGGGCCACGCTGCCTCGGATCCGTTACGATCAGCTGATGGGCCTGGGATGGAAGGTGTTGCTCCCGCTCTCCCTGGCGAATGTGATGGCGACGGCGGCGGTCATTGCCCTGATGCCTTGAGCGCGAGGTGATCCAATGGTGGTGGAATTGTTCCGAGGGTTGTTGACCACATTGCAGGAGTTCATCCAGACGAACCTGCGTGGGCCGGTGACCTATCCCTACCCGGAGGTCAAGCGGCCGCTGCGGATGCGGTTCAAGGGGGTTCATGAGCTGCGCCGCTACAGCAACGGGCTCGAACGGTGTATCGGATGCGCTCTGTGCGCCGCTGCCTGCCCAGCGGATGCCATTTATGTGGAGGCCGGTGAGAACACGGATGAGGAGCGCTATTCCCCGGGCGAGCGCTACGCGAAAGTCTATGAGATCAACCTGCTGCGCTGCATTTTCTGCGGATACTGCGAAGACGCATGTCCCACCAACGCGATCGTCCTGACGGATAAGATCCCGCCGGTCGGTTATACGCGGGAATCCTTTATCGTCACCAAAGCGCAGCTGCTGGTGCCCCCGCCGCCCGGGGTGCCCGGCACCCCCCAGCGGACCACCGACCCGGCCCTGCGCACGCGCTCGATTTGGGAAGAAGGGTTGGTGAGCGAACCGGTATAAACGCAATGCCTCTCCATCCAATCAGGCTCGCGTTGGAGGTCCTCTTGGAAGAGCTGATGGTGTTCTATTTGCTTTCAGGGATCGCCATCGCGACCGCCCTGGCGATGGTGAGCACGCGGAACGCGGTCCACAGTGCCCTGTTCCTGGTGCTGAACCTGCTCACGGTGGCGGTCTTCTATCTGCTCCTGAGCGCCCCCTTTGTGACGATGGTGCAGATTGCCGTTTACGCGGGGGCGGTGATGGTGCTTTTCCTGTTCGTGATCATGATGCTGGGGGCGGAGCGCGTCGGCGGGGCGGCAGGGCTTCGCTGGCAGGCCCCGCTGGCGGGGATTTTTGGGGCGGCGCTGATCATCGGCGCGCTGCTCGCCTTCCTCCGCGCCCCAGCGGGCCTGGCGCCTGCGGGGAGCCCTCCCGCCCCGCTGGGGGATCCGTCTGCGATCGGGGCGCGGCTGCTGACAACCCATGTGCTTCCCTTTGAGATCACATCGATCCTCCTGCTCATCGCGATGGTGGGCGTTGTGGTGCTGGCCCGGGATTCCCGCTCGGAGGGGAAATGATGATCACCCTCACCCATTACCTGGCCCTCAGCGCCATCCTCTTCGGGATCGGCGCGGTGGGGTTCCTGATCCGCCGCAACGCGTTGATCATCTTTATGTGTGTGGAGCTGATGCTGAACGCGGCGGCCTTGGCTTTCGTGGCCGCTTCCCGATATCGTGGCTTGCTGGAGGGACAGCTGGCGGTCTTTTTTGTATTAACGGTGGCGGCCGCCGAGGTGGCCGTGGGCCTCGCCCTAATGGTCGCCATTTTCCGCACCAAGCAGACGACGAACGTGGATGAGTTAAGCGGCCTGCGCAGGTAAGGCGTCACGCGGCCCTCCCCACGGGCGGATGGAACCCCAGTTCCCGGAACACCGACCTTCCTTTCCTCTGGCGCGAACCGAGGTCGTTCGGGGGGTTTCTGTGGTGGGGTGGGCCGCTGATGCGACCCACCCCACCACAGAAAACTTTATCGTTGCAACCAAGCATCTTCCAGGAGCTAAAGAATGGAAGCGCTGTTCGGGTGGTCCTGGCTGATCATCGCTTTTCCCTTGCTGGGTTTCTTGATCAATCTGACCACAACGGGGCGGACCCGAGAGCGGGCAGTCGGGATCGTGGCCTCCGGGGCTGCAGCGGCATCGTTCATGATGTCGGCGATGGTCTTCCTGGCCTTGGCGGCCCGGCCGCCGGAGGCTCGGCTGGTGGAGGTCAGCCTGTATCACTGGGCAGCTGTCCCGCCGCTCGCGGTGGAGGTCGGACTGCGGATCGATCCCCTCTCCGCCACCATGGCGTTGATCGTGACGCTTGTGGGGACGCTGATCCATGTCTATTCCATCGGCTACATGGCCGGCGACCCCCACATCCGCCGTTTCTTCATGTTCCTGAACTTATTCCTGGCTTCCATGCTCCTATTGGTCCTGGCCGACAATTTCCTGGTCCTCTTCGTGGGCTGGGAGCTGGTGGGGCTTTGTTCGTATCTTCTGATCGGCTTCTGGTTTGAGACGCCGTATAACGCGTGGGCGGGCCGCAAGGCGTTCATTGTGAACCGCCTCGGGGATTTCGGCTTCACCCTGGGCCTGTTGCTGCTGTTCTGGACCTTCGGGACGTTCCGCTACGAGCCGATCTTTCAGGCAGCGGAGCGTGGGGCGGTGGAGGCCGGTGTGATTGCGGTGATCACCCTGCTTCTCTTCGCTGGCGTGACCGGCAAGAGCGCGCAGATCCCGCTGTACGTCTGGCTGCCGGATGCGATGGCCGGCCCCACGCCGGTCTCCGCCCTCATCCACGCCGCGACAATGGTCACCGCCGGGGTTTACCTGATCGCCCGCGCCCATCCGCTGTTCGCGATGGCGCCGCTCACCCAGGCAGTGGTCATTTTCGTCGGGGCGGCCACCGCCCTATGGGCGGCCCTGATCGCCATCGGCCAGTTCGACATCAAGCGGGTGCTGGCCTTCTCGACGATCTCCCAGCTGGGCTACATGGTGGCGGCGGCCGGGGCAGGGGCCTCCGGGGCGGCGATCTTCCATTTGGGCACCCATGCGTTCTTTAAGGCGCTGCTCTTCCTGGGGGCGGGCTCGGTCATCCACGCCCTGGAGCACGCCCATCGCCACCATGGCCGTCGCGACCCTCTCGATCCCAATGATATGCGCCAGATGGGAGGGCTGGCCCGGCGGATGCCGGTAACGGCATGGACGTATGGGATTGGGGCGGCGGCCCTGGCCGGGTTGCCGCCCTTGGCGGGCTTCTGGAGCAAGGATGAGATCCTGGCCGCCTTGAGGGAGACGGGCGGGTGGGCCACCCTGGCCTATGGACTCCTGTTGGCAACGGCCTTCCTCACCGCGTTCTATATGACCCGCCAGGTCGTCATGGTGTTCGCCGGAGCGCCGCGAAGCCATGCGGCCGCCCATGCGAAAGAGAGCCCGGCGGTGATGACCGTCCCGCTGGGGCTTTTTGCTTTCTTCGCGATTACAGCGGGCTGGATCAACGCCCCCGGCCTAGGCGTGCTCAGCGCTTGGCTGGAGCCTGAGCATCCTCTGGTCTTCCACCCCGAACAGGCCCTGGGAGCCACCCTGGTCGCTTTCGCCGGGGTGGGAGCCGCGTGGGCGATCTATCGTCCGCAGGCGTGGCCGAAGGGCGTGGAGGACCCCTTGCAGGCAGCTCTGAGGGCCGTTTTCACCGCCCTGAACCGCAAACTGTATGTCGATGAGTTCTACGATGCCCTCTTTGTCCGGCCTTTCGAGGGTCTGGCGCGCGCGGTGGCGCGGGTGGTGGAGCCGTATGGGATCGATGGGGCGGTCCACGGTCTGGCCCGTCTGGTGCAGTCCGCTGCGGAGGTGGCCCGTCGTTGGAGCAGCGGTTACGTGCGCCAGTATGGCCTCTCCGTGTTGATCGGCGCGGTACTCCTAGTCTTCTACGTTCTCTGGATCTTGCGCTGAGGTTCGAGGGAATTTGCCGGTGGAAAGTATGGTAAGGATGTGAAAAGCTCTGGGATGTACCACAAGTTTAAGGAGTGAGGACGTGGCGGATTTCCCTATCCTGACATGGATGCTCGTCCTGCCTCTGGGCGGAGCCCTGTTGATCCTGGGGATCCCTCGGGATCGCGTGGGTCTGATCCGCTGGACAGCGCTGGCGGCGAGCGTTGGGGTTCTGGGGCTGGCGTTGGGGCTCTTGGCTGGGTTTAACTCCGCTCAGCCCGGCCCCCAGTTCGTCCAGCGCTGGGTTTGGGCGCCCTCCATTGGGGCGGCCTATGCGGTGGGGGTGGATGGGATCAGCCTGTGGTTGGTTCTGCTGACGGCCCTGATCTTCCCGCTCGCCTTGGCCGCCTCATGGCCCATCGAGGAGCGGGTGAAAGAATACATGGCCTTGATGCTGTTGCTGGAGACGGGCGTGCTGGGGGTGTTCACCGCCCTCGACCTGCTGCTCTTTTACATTTTCTGGGAATTCACCTTGGTCCCCATGACCCTTCTCATCGGGATCTGGGGCGGCCCACGACGGGTTTATGCGGCGGTGAAGTTCTTCTTGTACACAATGGCCGGGTCGGTGTTTATGCTGGTGGCCATCATTGCCCTCTGGCTCCTCGCGCGCCCGCTGACAGGAACGGGGACCTTTGATCCGCTTTGGATGGCTGCGCATCTGAGCCCGCTCCTTTCCCCAGAGGTCCAGCGCTGGCTGTTCATCGCCTTCGGGCTGGCTTTCGCCATCAAGGTGCCGATGTGGCCGTTCCATTCGTGGCTGCCGGATGCGCATGTGGAAGCCTCTACCGCCGGCTCGGTGATCTTGGCCGCCCTGTTGCTGAAAATGGGCGCCTATGGGTTCCTGAGGTTCAATTTCTCGCTGTTCCCCACGGCCGCGCGGGATCTGGCCCTTCCCATAGCGGCCCTTGCCGTTGTGGCGATTCTATACGGGGCGATGGCTTCCTATGCGCAGGACGATTTCAAACGCCTGGTGGCGTTCTCCAGCGTCTCCCACATGGGGTTCGTGATGCTGGGGCTTTCCGCGCTGAACCCTCTGGGGATTCAGGCTGCGCTGCTGCAGATGGTCAACCATGGCTTGAGCACGGGAGGGTTGTTCCTGCTGGTGGGGATGTTGTATGAGCGGACCCACACGCGGGATTTCCGGGAGCTGGGCGGGCTGTGGAAGGCGTTGCCCTTGTATGGCGGGATCCTGATCGTGGTCGGCCTCTCCTCCATGGGGCTCCCAGGGTTGAACGGATTTGTGGGCGAGTTCCTGATCCTGTTGGGGGCCTTTGGATCGGCGGCTTTCGGGCCGGCGGCCCGGGGGTTGACCGCGGTTGCGGCGTTCGGCGTGGTGCTGGCGGCGATCTATATCCTGACGATGCTCATGCGGGTGCTCCACGGCCCCTTGCCGGAGCGATGGCGTGGGCTACCGGATTTGAACGGCCGGGAGCTGGCGATCATGGCCCCACTGTTCATCCTGATCCTGTTCATCGGCCTTTACCCATCGCCGTTCTTCACGGCGATGGAGGCCTCGGTGCAGCAGGGCGTGGCCGCCCTTGCCCAAGCCGCCTGGGCGGCGCGCTGAATCCGTCGAGGATGGGCGGGCCTCGAAGGTGCGCAACCCGCACCAAAGATCCTTCTCGGGAGGAGCGATCGGAACGATGATCTGGCTGCCGTTGCTGCCAACGTTGGTTTTGACCGCCGGCGCGCTGGGGCTGCTGTTGGCGGAGGCGTTCCGTCGCCCCGGGTCGGCGGCTGGGGTGGCGTGGGGCGCCTTAGGGGTCACCACCTTGGGGTTGGGGGCGACCGGCGCCCTGGCCGGCCAGGGGCCGATCGAGGGGATCCAGCGCATGGTCCTCTGGGATCATGTTGCCTTTTGGCTGAGCCTCACGATCCTGGTGGGGACCTGGATCGCGGTCTTGTTGTCGTGGCGTTATCTGGCGGATCAGGGGATCGAGCGGGGAGAGTATTACGTGTTTCTGCTTCTGGCCGCCGCCGGGATGCTGCTAATGACCGTAGCGGCAGATCTTTTGATCGTCTTCTTAGCCCTGGAGTGGCTCTCGTTCCCCCTGTATGTGCTGGCCGGCTTCGCCCGCCCCCGGCTGGAATCCGAGGAGGCGGCGTTGAAATACTTCCTGCTGGGAGCCTTCGCCTCGGCGTTCCTGGTGTTCGGGATCGCATTGATTTTGGCGGGGACCGGGTTGACGAATTTGAACGATCTCGCGGCCTGGCTGAGGCATCCGGATCCGGCGACGCAGCCGCTGGTATGGATGGGCGGTGCGCTGTTGTTGGTGGCTCTGGGGTTTAAAGTGGCGGCGGTTCCCTTCCACCTCTGGACCCCCGATGTCTATGAGGGGGCGCCGACGCCGGTCACGGCCTTCATGGCGGCAGCCACGAAGACGGCCGCGGTCGCGGCGCTGATCCGGGTCTTCCTGATTGGTATGGGGCCGGCGATGGATCTCTGGGCTGGGCCGATCGCCGTCATCGCGGCAGCCACGATGCTGGTGGGGAACGGGGCGGCCCTGATGCAATCCAACTTCAAACGTATGATGGCTTACTCCAGCATCGCCCACGCCGGATATCTCCTGATGGGCCTGCTGGGGGATCCGTCCCTGGCGTTGCCCGGTGTAATGTTCTATCTGTTAGCTTATGCGACGGCCACCCTGGGGGCCTTCGCGGTAGCTGTCGGCATGGCAAGTCCGGCGCAGGAAGATCAATCGTTCGGAGCCTATGCGGGAGTGGCCCAGCAGGCCCCGGGGATGGGGGCGGCGATGGTCGTGTTCATGCTCTCTTTGATCGGGGTCCCCCCTACCGCAGGGTTCTTTGCCAAGCTGGCGTTGTTCGCCGCCGCTTGGCAGGCGGGTTGGATCGCCCTGGTGCTGATCGGGGTGATCACGACCGTGATCTCCGCCTATTTCTACCTGCGCGTGGTCGTCGCGATGTGGATGGGCCGTCCAGAACCGGCTCGTCTTCCATTACCCTACCCCGGGGTTCGGGCCTCCGTTGTTCTCTCAGGAGCAGGGACGCTGCTGTTGGGGATCCTCTGGCTCATGCTGAGGGGATTCTCTCTATGAAGTGAAGAAACAAGCCGCAAGCCACCTTCAGAGGGGCGGGTCGCTTGCGTAGCCCGCCCCTCACAGCAATTCCACAAGCAAAACGACTATCACTGCGGAGCGACTCCTTCCAGAACAATGCCACCGCCGGCAGGTAGAGAACCACGGCCAGCCGTTCCGTGACTCATTGTCATCTATTTCACCCCGATGGGTGTCCTAGATAACCGGCCACTTCCTGCTTCATCGACCCGTGGCTCGTTGACCGGTGGTCGCCTACCGTTCCGCTGCAGCGCCGATCACCACAGGCCAACGGGGTCCCCACGCGATCCGATGGATCGCGTGGGGACCCCAACGCCCCATGGAACTCCCGGTAGGACCGTTGAGGACGGTCAGCCCATATGGTTTCAAGTTCCAGGCGGCATTCAGATCTCGGTCGATCTCCAGCCCGCACCTCGCACACCGAAACACGCGCACCGACAGGGGCACCTTCGGCTCCACCCACCCACACCCCGAACAACGCCGGGTGGACGGGAAATCCGACGGGGCAATGATCAACGTCGCCCCATACCATTGGGCCTTGTAGGCCAGGAACCGAAGGAACATCCCCCACCCCACGTCGGCGATCGACCGAGCAAGCCGGCCCCGGACCATCCCCCGCACGTTCAGCGCCTCCACCACCAACACCGGCTGGGTTTTCGCCCGTCCGGTGGGGACCGGAGGCAGGCCATCGCGGCGGAGGTTCCGGATCCGACGGTGCCACCGGGCCAACCGCAAAGAAGTCTTGGCGTCGTTGCGGGATCCCTTCTGCTTGCGGGAAAGCTGCCGCGAGAGACAGCACAGCCGCCGCAGGGCCTTCGCCAAGGGTTTGGGGGCTTCGATCCGCGTCCCGTCCGACAACACGAGGAAGAACATCAACCCCAGATCCACCCCCACCGGCTCCCCTTCCCGGGGGACGGGATCCGGGCGCTCCACCTCACAGGTGAGGCTGACAAACCAGCGGTCGGCCTCTCGGGAAATGGTGGCCGAAAGGATCCGGGCCTTTTTCTCTTGAAGAAGAGCGAGGAGCTTCTCCATCCGCTCCTGGGTGTGGATCCTCCCGATGCGGGGCAGCGGCACGTGGCGAGGGGACACCCGGATGGAACCAGTCAGGCGGGCCTTGTGGTCATCCAGGGATTTCTTCCGCTTGAAACGGGGTCTGCCCGCTCGCCCCGCGCGCCAGTTCCGGAAGGCCCGCTCGAGGTCCCGGAAGGCCTCCTGGGGGGCGCACTGGGAGACCTCCACCCACCAGGGGGCGTTCGCCCGCTTCCAGCGGTTCCACGCCTTGTGGAGCTTCTGAGCGGCGGGGGCGTCTCCCCGGTTCCAGGGCCTCCCGGGAGCGGCTCAGGCCCCCGTGGTAAGCGAAGCGGGCGGCCCCCACGTGCTTCGCGAGGGCGATGCGCTGCTCAACGTTAGGGGCGAGCTCAAAGCGAAAGGCTTGGGTCACCCGCATGGGAAAGCCTCCAGCGCCTTCCGAGCCCGTCGGCGGGCCGAGCGGTTGGGCCTTGGCGGGCGGGGGTCGTCCGACCCGTGGCGGACGAGAACCCACTCGTCCGCCACGGGGAATTTACCCATTTCTCAGGAGCCGGGCAAGAAGCTTGGAGAAACCGCCATCTGTCGCCCCGGCGGGCAGCCCCCGTCGGGGCGCTTCCGGGCGGAAAGGATAATAAAAAATAAGGGAACTGCCGGCAACCCTTTGGGAGGAACGGTGGCAGGAGGCTCTTGCTCCCCACCATCCCACGCCCCCAGTGTGTGGGGAGGGTGGGGTCCTTCCGCCTCTTCGCGGGAGCTCGGAACCGAATGTTGCCAGGCTGAATCGTTACCTTTTACATATTACATATCCAGTGGAGAGCGCACCGCCAGGCCGTCTTGTTGAAGGACATGGATGTAGATCGTCGTTGTCCGCACATCTTTGGGGCCCGGTAACTCCTGGACAGTGCGGATATTGTAGCCGCTTTCCAGGAGGTGGGTGGCGAATGAATGGCGAAGGGTGTGGGGGCTTGGAAAGGCTGGCGGCCTGGGCAGCGTTGCGGATGGCGCGTTGAAGGGAGGCCAGGTCCTGCGGACAGAGCCGTTTGACCTCTTTCAGGTGCTTTTGGAGGGGACCGCTGAGGGACGCCGGCCGGATAGTGACACGGTCTTTCTTGCCTTTCCCATCGCGGACAGTGATAGTGCGATAGTCAAAGTCCAGGTCCTGGACCCGTAGGCGGAAACATTCCACGAGGCGGAGTCCGCCGCCGTAGAAAAGGCGTGCCATAGGCTGATGCGTACCGGGGAGACGAGAGAGGAGCGCTAGAACCCCCTGGCGGGTGAGAACAACCGGAAGATGCTTGGGCTGTTCCGCTCGCGGGGTGGATGAGCTCGGTGATCTCCTAAGCTAGGACCTCAGGGAAAGAGGATGGCCTGCAAGGCTTGGTTCTGAGTAGAGGCAGCGATGTGTTCGTGGATGGTCGGGTGGGTGCGGAAACCCTCGATCTCTGGCACACCCATTTCCTGCGGGTGTTGTTTATTGTGGAAGAGGATGAAGCGTTTGATCTAGTGGCTGCAGGCTTGCTCGGTGCGGTAAGAGTAGTGTTTTCGGCGCAGGGTTTGCCGCACGCGGTCCAGGAGCTGAGGCGAAGAAGGGGTTGGCTCTGATTTTTACGATACGAAGGGATCGACATAGGAAGCTCCTGGCGTTATACTGTGGTCAGGTTTGTGATGTCTTCATAATACACCGTCTATGTTGCAAAAGTAGGCCTCACAAAGGGTTATACAGCGTCTGGATGATCCCTTCATAGAAGCGTAAAAACGGCGTTCGTATAATCAATAGTTAGCCCGCTTGCTATTGTATCACTCATCATTCGGGAAAGGCAAGTGGACATCAGTTTCTTGCTTCGGGGTCTTATCATGGGCTTCTCGATTGCTGTGCCTGTCGGACCAATCGGCGTGTTATGCATACGTCGCACATTGGCTGAAGGGAGCAAATCTGGTTTCATTTCTGGTCTGGGCGCTGCGACTTCCGACGCAATCTATGGATGCATTGCTGAATTCGGTCTGACTTTCATTTCAAACTTCCTGGTCAGTCAATAAGTATGGCTACACCTTATCGGTGGTGTGTTTCTTTGTTATTTGGGTCTCAAAACCTTGCTGGCAAAACCCGCAGAACAAGCAGCCTTAGCCAAAGGAAACGGTCTCGTTGGTGCTTATGCTTCAACGTTTTTTCTAATGCTCACAAATCCGATAACAATCATTTCCTTTGCAGCGATATTTGCTGGCTTGGGTTTAGCAAGCACAAGTAGGAACTATGTGTCAGCGGGAGTTTTGGTCTTGGGCGTTTTTGTTGGCTCAGCCCTGTGGTGGCTCATTCTGAGTGGTGGTGTTGGCGTATTTCGGGCAAAGTTCAACCCTCGCAGATTGCAATGGGTCAACAGAATTTCAGGCGCAATCATCACAGCGTTTGGTTTGTTTGCTATCCTGAATGTGTTATCGTAAAAGTACGATACTTAGGGCAAAGGGCTCGGGCTAGCAGGCGCCTCCAGCCGCCGCTGCCTTCGGCGGCGCGGCTGAGCAGCGGGTTGGGCGGCATTATGTCCTCACGGAGATGCGAGGAAACCTCCATGCCGGCATTAAAAGTCTCCAAGTTCGGTGATCCAGGATGATGTCGTTAAAGGGGCCGGATGAGTTGCGCTCGTTTTGGAGCATGCCGACTGCGGACGTGCTCGCCGCACTGCAATCGTCGTCCAGTGGTCTCGCGGCGGACGTCGCTGCCGAACGTCTCGTCCGCACTGGGCCAAACGTGCTCAGCGAGCGCAAGCGCTCCGACACACCGACGTTGCTGCTTCGGCAGATCACGAGCCCTCTCGTCCTGTTGCTGATCGCCGCAGCGGTGCTGTCCTTCGCGCTGCACGACCCCACGGATGGGACCATCATCCTGGGCATTGTGGGAGTGAGTGCGCTCCTCGGCTTCTGGCAGGAACGTGGCGCTGCCAGGGCGGTCGAGAAGCTGTTGGCGACAGTCGCGGTGAAGGCCTCCGTTCTGCGTGATGGACGTCAGACCGAGATTGCTGTTGACGAATTGGTACCGGGCGACGTGGTGCTTCTCTCTGCGGGCTCGAGCATCCCGGCGGACTGCCTGCTGCTCGAAGCGCAGGACCTGTTTGTGGACGAGGCATCACTCACCGGAGAGAGCTTCCCGGTGGCCAAGACTCCCGGCACGGTGCCTGCAGATGCACCGCTCGCTCGGCGCCACAACGTCCTCTTTATGGGAACCCACGTGGTCAGCGGCAGCGGACGGGCTCTGGTTGTGCATACCGGGAAGTCGACCGAATTCGCCGCGATCGCCGCGCGGCTGCGTCTGCGCCCACCTGAAACGGAGTTCGAGCGGGGTGTGCGCCACTTCGGCTACTTCTTGATGGAACTTACGCAGGTGTTGGTGATCCTCATTTTTGCCTTCAACGTCTACCTCCATCGGCCAGTCCTCGACTCCTTCCTCTTCGCACTGGCGCTCGCGGTGGGGCTCACGCCGCAGTTGTTGCCTGCCATCATCAGCGTGAATCTGGCGAGTGGCGCCCGTCGGATGGCGAAACAGCGCGTCATCGTTAAGCGGCTGGCCGCGATCGAGAACTTCGGCAGCATGGACGTCCTCTGTTCCGACAAGACGGGCACGCTTACCGAGGGCCGGGTACGCGTCCATGCCGCGCTCGATGCGACGGGCAGCGAGAGTGAGCGCGTGCTGCTGCATGCCTTCGTGAATGCCTCTTACCAGACAGCATTCAGCAATCCGATCGATTCGGCAATCCGCGCCCATCGGGCCTTCTCGCTCGACGGATGGCGCAAGCTCGCCGAAGTGCCTTATGACTTCGAGCGCAAGCGCTTGAGCGTGCTCGCTGAGCACAACGGGCGCGTTGTCCTGATCACGAAGGGCGCGTTGATGAATGTGCTTGATGTCTGCACCTTAGCCGAGCAGGGAGACGGCACGGTCGTCCCGATCGCTAAAGTGCGGCCGGAGATTGAACGTCGTTTTGTAGCACTCAGCGCCGAAGGATACCGCACGCTTGGTGTCGCACTGCGCGAGATCGGAGCGGCGGAAACGACCGACCGTGATTCCGAGCACGACATGACCTTCCTGGGCTTTCTCGTGCTCGAGGATCCGCCAAAGCAGGGCATCGAGGCCACGCTGGCGGCGCTGGCTCGGCTGGGTGTGCGACTGAAGGTGATCACTGGGGATAACGCGCTCGTCGCCGCCCACGTGGGCGCGCAGGTCGGGCTGCCCAATCCCCGGGTCCTGACCGGCTCTGAGGTGCGCGCGCTAAGCGACAATGCATTGCCGGTCGCCGCGGCAGAGACGGATATCTTTGCCGAGGTGGAGCCCAATCAGAAAGAGCGGATCATCCGTGCGCTGCGCAAGGCCGGGCACGTGGTGGGCTATATGGGTGACGGAATCAATGACGCCCCGGCGCTGCACGCGGCGGACGTCTCCATCTCGGTGCAGGAGGCGGTGGACGTGGCGAAGGAGGCGGCCGATATCGTCCTCCTCGAGCCGGACCTCGCAGTGCTGGAGGCCGGGGTGCGCGAGGGACGTCGTACGTTCGCCAACACACTCAAGTACGTGTTCATGGCGACCAGCGCCAATTTCGGCAACATGTTCAGTATGTCCGGTGCCTCCCTTCTGCTTCCATTCCTCCCACTGTTGCCGAAGCAGATCTTGCTGACCAATCTCCTGACGGATGTTCCAGAGCTGACGATCTCGTCCGATCGGGTGGATGCTGACTGGATTGAGCGGCCACGCCGCTGGGACATCGGCTTCATTCGCAGGTTCATGCTTGCGTTCGGGCTCGTCAGCTCTGTGTTCGACTACCTGACGTTCGGTGTGTTGCTCTGGCTGCTGCATGCGGGGCCGGCGGAGTTCCAGACCGGATGGTTCGTTGAGTCTGTGGTATCGGCGACGCTGATCGTGCTCGTGGTGCGCACACGCGGGAATTTCCTTCGCAGTCAGCCAGGGCGCGCGCTGTTGAGCGCGACGCTCGCGGTGGCAGCCACGACGCTAGTGATCCCCTACACCCCGCTCGGTGCGGCCTTCGGCTTCGTCCCGTTGCCCCCGCTCTTTCTCGGGCTGATGGGATTGATCGTCATGGGTTACGTTGTGAGCGCGGAGTTGGCGAAACGCTGGTTCTACAAGGGCGTGCACGGCTGATGGTGTTGCTGTATTCAATCATCCTGTGCGCAGAGACAGCAAGATTCAGAGACCCCCGCTCCATCATGCTGTCCGACAATAGCCATGCAGCGGACGGCGCTGCGCGCCGCTGATGCTGCTGAACGTCGGGCACAAGTAGTTTAAACTTTATCAAGTGCTGAGCGCCGCGTGCCTGCCGTGGCGTGTCGCCCGCCTGTGGGTGCTGCCTGGCGGGGTCGTGGTTAGCAGTGGACGCTACAGCCGGGGCGCCTGGCCTGCCGTTGCCACCCGCTACTGATCTTGAATGCTTCTCTCGCCTTGGCATGATTGGCCTGGCGTGGGACCGGTGGGTCAGGGTGCGTGGGCTGGCAAGTGGGCTAGATGGCAAAGTCCTTCCGCTGTGGCGCGGGGTCTTGGTCACGTAGGCGGGCTGGTTGGTCAGGGAAGTCGGCTTGCCTGTGGTGGCCTTGCCCGGCGTGATGGTTAAAAGGCGGCGGTGTAAAAAAGAGGGCGGTTTGACAGGTTTTCATTTTGCCGTTATAATGTGTGATCGCGTCTGCCGGGCAGGACTTCCACCGGACCCTCTTCCTGCTGCAGGGCTGCGGGTGGCGTTCCGCAGATCTGCAGATCCAGCAGGATGAGATAGCCTACTTCTTGGGCGCCTGAAGCTTCCAGGATCGGGTATCGACCCTGTGTCCTCCCGATGGCAGGCGAAGGAATCCCGGCTGGCAGGAAGGAGACCCATGCGACGGAGTCGTGCGCCAAAGCGCGAGATCGCGCCGGATATTCGCTATAACAGCGTTCTGGTCGCCAAGTTGATCAACAAGGTCATGATGAACGGCAAGAAAAGCTTGGCGATGCGGATTGTCTACGGCGCCTTTGATTTGATCGAACGCCGCACGGGGCGGCCGGCTATGGAGATCTTTGAGAAAGCGCTGGCCAACACCAAGCCGCTTCTGGAGGTTCGGCCGCGCCGGGTCGGCGGGGCCACCTATCAGATCCCCCTGGAGGTCCCGCCGGACCGCCAGGTGAGCTTGGCCTTGCGCTGGATTGTGAACGCCGCCCGGGAGCGTCCTGGGAAATCGATGATCGAGAAGTTGGCTGCCGAGTTGATCGACGCAGCCAATGGGACGGGGGTGGCGGTCAAGAAGCGCGAAGACACGCACCGGATGGCAGAGGCCAACCGGGCCTTCGCTCACTATCGGTGGTGAGCCAGCGCTGGGAAACCCTGAAAAGGCCCCCGATTTATTCATTCCTGTCCTTGGAAGGGTTTTTCGCGACAGGCGCGACGGCGGAAGGCCGTAACCCGGTCGCTGAACAACCGGCTGGTTTTCCCGCCAACGGATATAGGAGTTACGCAGTTGGCTCCCCACCGAAGAACAACTTCATCCTCCTCCCCGCGGCCCAAAAGGCCGCGGGGAGGAGGATGAAAGGGGGCCTTCTGCCTCCTCTCGCGGGCCTCGAGCGGCGTAGCTCCTAGATGGACCTGAAGGTCAAACGGGTTTGGAAAATTTAGGGGAAGGCAAAGCCTTTATCGGGAAAGATGACCTGCCAACTCGCCACACGGGCTAGTCAATAGGAGATAGGAGAAAAGAGATGCCGCGGGAAGTTCCCATCGATAAAATCCGAAATATTGGAATCATCGCCCATATCGATGCTGGCAAGACTACGACCACTGAGCGCATCCTGTTCTACACCGGCAAGACGTATAAGTTGGGCTCCGTAGACGAGGGGACCACCGTTACGGACTACATGGAGCTGGAGCGCGAGCGGGGGATCACGATCACTGCAGCGACGGTGGCCTGTTACTGGCGGGAACACCAGATCAACATCATTGACACCCCCGGGCACATCGACTTCACCGCGGAGGTCCAACGGAGCCTGCGTGTGCTGGACGGGGGTGTCGTTGTTTTCGACGCCGTCCACGGGGTGGAGCCGCAGTCTGAGACGGTCTGGCGTCAGGCGGACCGTTACGGGGTCCCCCGGATCTGTTTTGTGAACAAGATGGACCGGGTGGGGGCGGATTTCTGGAACACGATCCAAATGATCCGGGACCGTTTGGGCGCCAACCCGGTTCCGATTCAGATCCCGATCGGGGCGGAGGCGGATTTCCGGGGGGTGGTCGATCTCCTGGAGATGCGAGCCGTTTATTGGGTGGATGAATTGGGGACCCAGATGGTTTATGAGCCGATCCCCCCGGATATGGAGGAGGAGGCCCGACGGGTCCATGAGCTTCTGGTGGAGCGGGTCGCTGAGACCGACGATGAGTTAACGATGAAATATCTGGAGGGAGAGCCGATCTCCGCGGAGGAGCTCCGAGCTGCTCTGCGTCGGGCTACCATTGCCGGAAAGCTGGTCCCCGTACTGTGTGGCTCGGCCTTGCGCAACAAAGGGATCCAACCGCTTCTGGACGCGATCGTCGATTACCTGCCTTCCCCGGCGGATATCCCGCCGGTGAAGGGGGTGAACCCGATCACGGGCCAGGAGGAAACGCGGCCGGCCTCGGATGACGCCCCCCTGGCCGCGCTGGTCTTCAAGGTGGTGACCGATCCTTATGTCGGCCGTCTGGTTTACTTCCGGGTCTATTCCGGGAAGATCACCGCCGGCCAACAAATCACCAATTCCACCCGCGGCAACAAGCGCGAGCGGGTGGGCCGGGTCCTCCGGATGCACGCGGATCGCCGGGAGGAGATCCGGGAGGTGTATGCAGGGGACATCGCGGCCACCCTGGGCTTGAAGGACACCTTTACCGGCGACACCCTCTGCGACTCGGATGCTCCCATCGTCCTGGAGAGCATCACCTTCCCGGAGCCGGTGGTCTCCGTGGCCATCGAGCCCAAGACGCTGGCCGATCAGGACCGTTTGAGCGACGCGCTGCGCAAGCTGTCCGAGGAGGATCCCACCTTCCGGGTCCGTATGGATCCGGAGACGGGCCAGACGATCATCTCCGGGATGGGGGAATTGCACCTGGAGGTCCTGATCGAACGGATGAAGCGGGAGTTCCGGGTGCAGGCCAATGTGGGGCGCCCGCGGGTGGCGTACCGGGAGACCTTCACCCGGCCCGTGAAGGGGGTGGAGGGTCGCTTTGTGCGCCAGACGGGCGGCCGGGGGCAGTATGGCCATGTGATCATCGATTTCGAGCCCATGGAGCGGGGCAAGGGCTTTGAGTTCATCGACGCCACCGTCGGCGGGGTCATCCCCAAGGAGTTCATCCCGGCCATCGAGAAGGGCTTGATCGAGGCGATGGAGGCCGGGGTGCTGGCGGGCTACCCGCTGACCGACATTCGGGCCATCCTGGTCGGCGGCTCCTACCACGAGGTGGATTCCTCGGAGATGGCCTTTAAGGTGGCCGCTTCGCTGGCCCTGCGAAACGCGGCGGAGAAGGCCTCTCCGGTGCTGCTGGAGCCCATCATGCGGGTGGAGATCATCGTCCCGGAGATCTATACCGGGGATGTGGTAGGCGATCTCTCCTCCCGTCGGGCTCAGATCCAGGGGATTGAAAGCCGGGGGAAAGGGGTCCAGGCCATTCGGGCGCTGGTGCCTCTGGCGGAGATGTTCGGCTACGCGACCACCTTGCGTTCCATCACCCAGGGTCGGGGGACGTTCTCGATGGAGTTCGATCACTACGCGGAGGTGCCGGCTTATATTGCCGAGCCCCTCATCCGCGCGGGCGAGAAGAGGCCCGTTGGACGATAATCAGAAGGCGTGTCTGGTCATTTCCGTTACACTCAGACAAACGAGCGGAGGTGCAGCGATGGGGAAGGCGATGTTTGTGCGGGCGAAGCCGCATGTGAATGTGGGGACGATTGGGCATATTGATCATGGGAAGACGACGTTGACGTCGGCGATTACGAAGGTGTTATCGTTCAAGGGGTTAGCGGAGTATGTGC
>NZ_JBHOQJ010000013.1:0-17040 GCF_042408365.1 Thermoflexus sp. | reverse complement strand
GGGCGCCTTCGGCGCCCGGCTCGCCCCCAAAATATCTTTTATCCCCCCTCCCCACGGCCCAAAGGGCTGTGGGGAGGGGGGATAAAGGAGGGTGGGGCCGTCGGCCCGTACCTTATCCATATCCTTACGAACGAAAACCCTGTTCGTAGTAAGACACTTCAGTGCCCGCTGTAAGCGTCGGGCGAAGAACGAGCCTCCATCAACCGAATGGCGTGCGAAGGGCCCTTTTCCGTCATCGGATGCCGAGGGGAACCAAAGAACCGCTGAAATTCCCCACGTGTCGGGTAGGCAAACCTTCACAGATCATCCCCAGAACCCCTCAAGAACGCCTGAAGGGCCTTGATTTGCTCAGGGTTAATGGCCTGGATCAATCGGATCAGGGCCTCGAACCCCTCCGGGGTGATCCGGAAGACCGTGCCGTGGCGAACCCGGAGGAACTCGAAGTGCGTGCGAGCCTGAGGGATCTGGCGCACCAGGAAGAGCGGGACCGGCTCGCGGAGCCATACGATGGGGTCAGGGGCTAAATCGAATGTGTCATAAGGCCCCCCGGGGACCTCGGGGTACCCGTCGGAGGCCAGGCGAGCGAGGCCGATAATCCCCTCCCCCGCTTGATAGGCGATCACGATGTCCCCTTTCCGCATCTCCCGGATCCGGGCCCATGAAACCGGGGACCGGATCCACTCGCGCCCTCCCCAGTTTCGCCCTTCCTCGACAGGGTTCTGGAAGAAATCGCGCCAATGCCACGCCCCAACCGAGGCGCTGGCGACTACCCACCAGGCGCGTCGCGGGCTCATATTCCCTTCACTCAGTGCTTTGAAGGGCGAATGATTCACCTTCCCTCCACAGCCTCATGGGCCTCAAGAAGCTGTTTCCCCGCACTAATCGGATACACACGGGTGAGCCCGAATATAGAACCGCCACGGACGGGTGCGTGCGAGGATGTCGCCTCGCACCCGAACGCGGGGGCCTGTAGCCACTTGATCGTCCGGAATCGGCTCCCCTGCCTCGACCCAGAGTTGGGCATCGGGGGCGCACAAATCGTGTCCGTTGAATGACCGATCGATGCCCAAGCCCGCGCAAACCCGTCCCGGGCCGCGCAACCAATCCCGCATCGGGATCCCAGGACGTCGCCGGGCGATCCATGAGAGCCCTTCCTCCGGCTCCAGGGCCCGAATCAAAATCGCGGCCGGGAAGCCCTCCGGTTCGGTGACGATGTTCAGACAATAATGCTGGCCGTAGATCATATAGACATAGGCATGGCCAGGAGGACCATACATGACGGCGTTGCGGGCGGTGCGGCCAACGGAGGCGTGCGAGGCCTGGTCTTCCTCCCCAATGTAGGCTTCTACCTCTACGATACGCCCCGAGACCCGCCGCCCACGGACCAGGCGCACCAGGCGTCGGCCCAGGAGATCGCGTGCGACCTCCAAGGTGGGCCGCTCGAAGAACGCGCGGGGGAGCCGTTGGATGGCCTCTGGAGCTGATCGCTCCAAACGAATGCGCTGTGCCATTGTGTATGCCATCGCGATCGGGTAATGTGTGGACACCCCTTGTGGGCGCCCCCTACGGGCAGGCACGAGGCCTGCCCCTACCATCGGGATTCGCATCGTTCTGTAGGGGCACCCCTTGTGGGTGCCCCCTACCATACCCTATGCGTTAGGTAAAACCCAGCTCATCCAATCGAGCCAGGGGATCGCGAGCGCTGAGCAGCGCCTCTTCCAGAACCACCGCATGGAAGCCCAGTGTCCGAGCCTCTTCGATCTCCTCAACGGTTGAAATCCCTCCCGCCACCATCCGGATGGAGGTCTCAGGGAGCACCGGGCGCAACCGCGCCGGCAAAGCGGGGTCCACCTCAAAAGTCCGCCAGTCCCGGCGCTGGACGATTAGAGCCTTCACGCCGGCCCTTAGAGCAGCCTCCACCTCGGCCTCCGTGCGGACCTCCGCCAGCACGTCCAGGCCGTATTCGGCGGCGGCCTCCAGGATGGCCTGGAGGGCGGATGGGCTCAGCATGCCGATGCTGATCCAGATCGCATCCGCCCCGAAGGCCCGGGCCTCCAGCACTTGGAAGGGATCGAGGAAAAAATCATGGCGGATCACGGGAATGGTCAACCGCCGGCGAAGCAGGGCCTGTTTCACCGCGGCGAGATGTTCCAGACGACCCTGATAATAGCGAGCATCCGTCATCACGGCCAGGGCGGCGATCTCGTGGGTCGCCAGAGAGCACGCGAGGCTGACCGGGTCATATGAAGGGCGCAACAACCCCCGGAAGGGAGCAGCCCGCATCAGAGCGATCACCGGTCGGAGCCGGCCTTGGGGATCGGGCAGGAGGGTCTGAAGGGGGAGCGGCGCGGGCCACAATCGGACCTGCAGGCGCAGCACGCCCTCATCCAGCACCCGACGCCGTCGCGCCAGCTCCCTTCGCTTATCCTCCAGGATCAGCTCTAAGAAGCGGCCACGCCGCCGGGCTCGTTCCCAGACGCTCATGAGGCCTTGGAGGATCGTGAAGAGGTTCGGGTTGCCCGCGCCCTGCGCACAGGCTGAACCTCCGCGCTGAGGCGCTGATACAGCGCGATCAGGTTGCGATGGTGCAACTGGGGAGCCAGGCCGTTCAGAGCGATGCGAGGGATCCCGCAGCTCTCCACATCGATCTCCCGCAGCGCCTCGCGGGGCTTCCCCTGCTGGAGATAGCGCCGAACTTCGCGCACGATGGTGTTCAGGTAATTGATGTTCGCCTGGATCGCATCGGGAACCTCCCCTCGGAGGATCGGCTCGCCATGGCCGGGAACCATGGTTTCGATGGGGAGATCCCGGAAACGCTGAAGGGTCGCGATGGTCTGCTCCACATCGCCATCTACGATGTACGGGATGGGCATCATCACATCCCCAGTGAACAGAATGCGATCTTCACGAACGTAGATGGCCAACCCGTCCGGGGAATGGCCCGGGGCGTGGAATACGTGGAGCGTTTTGTTCCCCAACCGTAACAGGAGGTCGCCTTCCTCCACCACCACTTCCGGCAGGCGGAGCGTCAACGGCGCGAAAGCCGGATCATGGGCTTTCGCCTCTTGGAGGGCCTGCTCTCCATGCTCCTCGAGGCGCTTCCGACAAAGGGCGTGGGCGATGGCGATCACGTTTGGGAAAAGGCAGGCGCCGAAGGTATGATCGGTGTGATAATGGGTGAGAACCAGGTAGATCGGGCGTCCCTCAGCCTCCTTCTCCACCAACGCGACGATCTCCCGGGTCTCTTCCGGGAAGGGAAGCGTATCGATCACCACAACCCCGTCGGAGGCGAGGATCACCCCAGCGTTGACCTGGGCGTATAAGTCGCTGGTGAGAACGTAGATATCATCAGTAATCCGATCCCGTTGCATGGGCGCAAGCTCTCCTCGTAATTCAATGAAGGTCCAATGCTTTGTCTGCGCTTCGCTGAGATGGAAGAAAACTTGGTGTGGGGGGCGATCCGCTTATGCAGCCTGCCCCACATAGAAATTCCGCGAATCGCAAGATCAGCGCAAAAGGCTGGTGGGAGGGATGGCTACTCCCTCTCTACCGCATTTCCCCAAAACGGAAAACGAAAGCGGATAAAGCGCCTGGAAACGGGTAGGCGCAGGCCAGGGAACTCATCGGGATGAGACTTGCGCTGGGTTTTCAACCCACAGCACGCATTTTACGGAGGCGGGTAAAGGTCGTCAACTTGTAGGGCTCTTCAAAGTTCTAACCAAGACGGTATAACGGTGAGGAAGGGGATGGCCCCCGAAAACCCCAAATTGAAAGCAGCATCTTGCCAATGGTTAGAACATTGCAAAGCCATGGTCCACTTGAGCGGAGGAGCAGACGGCCACCTGGCTGCCTTCACCGTCGAGATCCTCCGGCCTCTCGATCCCACCGGTCGGTAAGGTAGAAAAATTTCGCGTTGCTGTAGCTTCGCTGCCGCCAACAAGGTGCAGATTGGCTCCCTAACCAGGCGAAAGGAGGCAATATATGGAGGGACGCGTGGTGCTGATCACCGGGGCCAGCAGCGGGATCGGGGCGGCCACCGCCCGATGGCTGGCACGCCATGGGATGCGGGTGGTCCTCACTGCCCGGCGCCAGGATCGCCTGGAAGCTCTCGCTCAGGAGATCCGCGCACGGGGGGGCACAGCGATGGCAATCCCAGCGGATCTCGCGGATCCCTCCGCCCGTCAAGCTTTGGTGTGCCAAGCGGAGGCGGCGTGGGGTCCTGTGGAGGTCCTGATCAACAACGCCGGTTTCGGCTATTACGGCACCGTTCAGGAGACCCCGTGGGAGGTGATCGAGCGGATGTTCGCTGTGAACATCCTGGCGATGATCCATCTCGTTCAGCTGGTAGTGCCGGGCATGCGGCAGTTGGGACGTGGGCATATCGTCAACATCGCCTCGGTGGCCGGGCACATCGCTGCACCACCCCTCACGGTATACGCTGCCACCAAATTCGCCGTCGTGGGGTTCAGCGAGGGACTGCGCCGCGAATTAGCGCCGCACGGTATCCATGTCACGGTGATCAGCCCAGGGCCGGTCCGTACGGAGTTCGGACGGGCGGCCAGCGGTCTCGACGTGGATCCCAACACGGTGCCGGGCGGCTTGGACCCCGAGGCGGTTGCCCGAGCGATCAGGCGGGCGCTGCAACGGCCAGTGCCCGAGATCGTCATCCCCGCCCGCTACCTCCCGGCGATCTGGATCAATCGGGCCTTCCCCCGTTTGGTCGATTGGGGAGCGGCCCAGCATGGCCGCACGTGGTTGCGGCACCTGGAGGAAGCGCGAGGCCGAAAAGAGGGGTAAAAGACCGGGGGCGGCGGCTTCGCCGCCCCCGGTCTTTTACCGTAACGATGCGCCCGCTCTCACGCACTATGGGCGTTTCACTGCAAGTCGCTCCCAGAGGCTTTTGGGGGCAGAGCCGCGCGCCTTCGCGGGAGCTCTGAACGGATGGGGTCAGGCTGAATTGTTACCTTTTGATGTCCCCATTGCGCTCCAAAAGCAGGCGCTGGACCACAGGCTCGATCCCCAGGATATCGGGGACGTGGAAATCCACCCCGTCCTCCGGATGGCCATCCACGAGGATGGTGATCATACCCAGCGCCCGCGCCGGGCGGAGATTACGAGCGGAGTCATCCACGAAAATGCACTCCGGTCCCTGGGCACGAAGGTGCTGAAGAATCCGCCGATACGCCTCGGGGTCCGGCTTATTGTAATACTCCAGACGGCGCACATCCAGGATGATGGGGAAATGATGGGCGATCCCCAGGCGCTCGATCACCCGGCGGGCATGCTCCTCGCTGGCGTTGGTGAAGATCACCTTCGTCAAAGGAATCCGGCTCAGCATTCGATCGAGAGCAGGGTTGGGCTGGATGTAGGCGTCCAACGGCACATCGTGGACGTAGGCGAGGTAATCCTCCGGGTCGATTCGGTGTTCCTCCATCAGCCCCCGGAGGGTGGTTCCATACTGGGCATAGTAACGCTGCCGCAGCGCCTCGGCCTCCGCGGGGGAGAACCCCAGGCGCTCCACCATGTAGCGGCCGATCCGCTCGCTGATGAGATCCATCAACCCGGAGCGTCGCGGATACAGTGTATCATCCAGATCGAGAATCAGATAACGCAACCGGGGGCCGCCCATGGCACGCTCACCCCTATCATGCTTCCCCCAAGGGGATGTTTAGTTTAACGCGAATTCGGCCTTTGGCAAAAATTCAAAGGCCGAATCACTGGGGGTGCTCATGGAGGAAGCGGAGACGGTATTGGGATGGGAAAACTGCCGAAAGCGCTTACCCATCCCCAAAGGCCCTGCGAGGAACTTTATAGTTACTCCGTTCAAGGCTGCCCGGAGAGGCGAACAGGGTTCCTGCATGGGCGGAAGACGTTTCCACCACGCCGACCAAATCGTAGGTCATCGCCCCGGTGATGCGCACGGAGAGGAACTGGCCGACCGGCCATTCCCCTTCCACCAGCACCAGCCCATCGATCTCCGGGGCATCCCGATAGGTCCGCCCCACGCTCAACCCATCCCCAGCCCCTTCGATCAGCACCTCCAGTGTTTTCCCGACCAGCGCTTGGTTCTTGCGTAGGGAGATCGGCTGCTGGGCCGCCATGAGCCGCTCATAGCGCTCACGCTTCACCTCCTCCGGGAGATGGCCGGGCTGCTGAGCAGATAGCGTCTCCGGCTCATACGAATAGGTGAAGCACCCAACCCGATCGAACTCCAGATCCCGGATGAATTGGAGCAGCGCCTCGAACTCCTCCTCCGTCTCCCCCGGATAGCCCACGATGAACGTGGTGCGGATAGCGATGTCGGGCATGGCCCGACGGAGCTTCTCAACGGTGCGATAGACCCACTCGATGTTCGCCGGGCGGCGCATCCGCCGCAGCACCGCCGGATGGCCGTGCTGAAGCGGCAGATCCAGGTAATGCACCACCTGAGGGTGGCTGGCCATCACCTCGATCAAGCGGTCCGAGACCGCGCCCGGGTAGGCGTACATGATGCGGATCCACTTCACCTCAGGGACGCGCTGCACGAGCCCCTCGATCAGCAGCGGCAGCCCATCCCGGATCCCCAGATCATGGCCGTAGTCCGTGGTGTCTTGGGCGATGAGGATGAGCTCCCGCACCCCCTGATCGACCAGGCAACGGGCTTCCGCCCAGATGGCCTCCGGGGGACGGCTGACCGCGGGGCCTTTGATGATGGGGATGGCGCAGAAGGCACACGGGCGTCGACAGCCGTCGGCGATCTTGAGGTAGGCGCTGACCCCTTGCACCGCGGCCCGCAACACCCCCCGATCCTCCGGGCGGATGGGACCGTCTTCCGGGATGTGAAAGAGAGGGTCCGGGGCCATGCGCCCCCGCAGCCGCTCGATGAACTCCAGGATATCCATCCACCGCCGGGTGCCAATCACACCGTCGATCCCGGGCACCTCCTCCACCAAGCGGCCCCCCCAGCGCTGGGCCAGGCATCCAGCGGCGATGAGCAGCTGCCCCTTCTTTTTCCGCGCCGCCAGCTCCCGCAGCGCCTGGAGGGATTCCTGTCGGGCGGCTTCAATGAAGCCGCAGGTGTTCACGATCAGCACATCGGCCCGGGCCGGACGATCCACCGCTTCATACCCGGCTTCGTCCAGCAGCTGCGCCATGCTAGATGAGTCCACCACATTCTTCGCACAGCCCAGGGTGATGAGATGATAGCGCTTGCCCGATGTCGAAGTCCGAGGCATTGTCCCACTCCGCTCAAGATCATCACGAGACCGGTTCGTTCCCGGCAAAGATGATTTTAGCGTAATGGAATACACATTGGGAGGCGGATCACCTCTCCTCCAGCTTTTGGGGCTGTGAAACGTGGGGAGAGAACGGTCCCTTGACGGCCCCACCTCACAGGACGTCCAGCGGATCCACATCCACCCGCCACGCGGGCGGGAGAGGAAAATCCCGCAGCCAGGCCACCGGATCCGGCCCACGCAGCAGAATATGCCACCGGTAGAGGCCCCGCAGGCGGCTGAAGTAACATGGGGCCGGGCCGATCATGGCCGTCGGAGGAATCCCTTTCCGCTCGAGATGCTGTCGTAGCGCTTCCCCCACTCGCTCCGCCGCCTCACGAGCCCGCTCGGGATCCGCGTGCCAATAGAGCAGGCGGACCAAGCGCTGGAACGGCGGGTAGCCGTGGGCCTTCCGGAAGGTCAACTCTTTGCGGTAGAAGCCATCGAAATCATACCGTGCGGCCATCGCGATCGCCGGATGGTCCGGCCGGTAGGTCTGCAGGATCACCCGCCCCCCGAAGAGCCCCCGCCCGGCCCGACCGGCCACCTGAACCAGCAGCTGGAACGTCCGCTCGGCCGCTCGGAAATCCGGGAGCCCCAACCCGACATCGGCCAGGATCACCCCCACCAGGGTCACGAGGGGGAGATCCAATCCCTTGGTCAGCACCTGTGTCCCGATGAGCACATCGGCCTCGCCGTTTGCAAAGCGCTGCCAAATCAGGGCGTGCGCGGCCCGTGTGGGAGCCGTATCCAAATCCCAGCGTAGCACACGGGCCTCCGGCCAGCGCTTCCGCACGGCTTCTTCCACCGCCTGGGTGCCGATGCCCATCCCCTTTAACCGTCGGGATCCACACCGAGGACAGCGAGCGGTGGGCTTCTCCACCGCGCCGCAGTGATGGCAGACCCATCGGGTGGGATGGAGGTGCTCCGCCAGCGGGAGATCGCAATGGGCACACCGGATCAGATGGCCGCAGTCCCGGCAAAACAGGAAGGGTGCGGCTCCCCGGCGGTTCAGGAACAGGATCGCCTGCTGGCCATGGCGGAGCACCTGGTCGAGGGCCCTCTCCAGCGTCCGGCTGAAGATCCCCGTGTTCCCGGCCTTCAGCTCCTGCCGCATATCGACCACTTCCACCGACGGCAGGCCGGTCTCCAGGACCTCCGTCTCGATCTCTACAAAGCGATCCAGCGAGGCCCCGAACGCTCGGGCCTGCTCGGCCAGGCGCTGACGATATCCGCGCAGGCGTCGGGGGAGACTCAGTTCCTCCAGCACCCCTCGCTCCGCCAGATCCCGCAGCTCCACCCCGGGGGTCGCTGTCCCTAGGATCACCACCGCATCCGCCAGGCGGGCCAACGCCAGCGCAGCGTCCACTGCGTGGTAGGCCGGGAGGAGATAGGGGATTTCCGGCTGGATGCCCTGCTTGTAGCTCGGGTCATGCGCCTCATCGATGACGATCAACCCGAGGTCCGGCACCGGGACGAAGAGGGCGGATCGGGTGCCCACGATCACGCGGGCCTGACGGCGGCGCACCCGCTCCCATAGGGCCCGCTCTTGGGTCGGAGCCATCCCTCCCGTCCACACGACCACCTGACCTGGGAAGCGGGCTTCAAAGCGCCGAGCGGTTTGCGGGGTGAGGGCCAGCTCGGGAACCAGGACGATCGCTCCCTTCCCCCGACGCAAAACCTCCGCCACGGCCCGCAGATAAAGCTCCGTCTTCCCACTGCCGGTGATCCCATGGAGTAGAAAGGCGTGGAACCGACCGGCCTCTAAAGCCCGGGCGATCGAGCGCCACGCCAGCGCCTGATCCGGCGTCAGATTCGGCGGATCTTCCGGCACCGGATACGGATCGATGATCTCCCAGGCCGGCTGCTCGAAGAGCTCCAGAAACCCCCAGCGGGCCAGTTGCCGCAGGTCTTGGGCGGTACAACCGGTCTCGGCCTGCAGCCAGTCCGCTGGCAGTGGCCGCTCCATCGCCTGGAGGCGCTCGAACAACCGCCGCCGCCGTTCCACCACCGCGCGGTTCCGCCCCAGACGAAAGGTGGGATCCGGCAAAGTCCTCAAGCGAACCCAGCGGAGCATGGGGGGCCGACGTTCGCCGATCCGCCAGCCTTTCCGGATCCACCCGCGCTGAAGCAACCGCTGGAGGGCCCGCCGCCGTTCAGTCAATGGGAAATCCCGCAAGACCGCATGCGCCTCACTATGGGTGAGCGGCCCCTCCGCCAGGGCGGCGAGCAGGACCTGTTCGGCGAACGACACGGCCACTGCCTGTTCCAGCTGGCCGCCGGAGGGGCCCGAGATCCGCTCATAAATCGGCTCCCGACGGGGGATCAGCCCCGCCGGGATCATCAGGCGCAGGCACTCATTGATCGGGACGAGATAAGTCCGGCTGAGCCAGCCCGCCCATTCCAAGCGAAGGGGGTCCAGAACAGGCTCTGCCTCCAGCGGACGCAACACGGCTTTTAGGGGACGGCCGCTCTGAACCCGATGCCTTACCGAAGACTCGAGAGGCGCTTCGAGGGAAACTGGCTTCTTCGACGGTCCCGCGATCCGGCGCAACACGATCCCTGGCTCAGGCCGCCCGCTTCGTCCGAACGGCACCAACACGAGATGCCCAGGCCGCAAGGGCGCGCGCTCGTGCGCCCCCACGGGCTCCTCATATGTAAAGACGCCGCCAGCGTAAGATGCTCCAGCGGCCAGGACAGCGATCTCCAGAGCCATCGCGATCCGTCGGTCGGGAATCCACCTCGGGTGAAAGCCTCGGAACGCGGTCTAGCTCCCATACACTCCCCTTCCCCTGGTTCCCTCATAGGGGTTTTGGGGCGAGTCGGGCGCCATTCGTGCCCTTATTCGTGGATCACTTTTCACCTAGGGGCTCGGTCGGGATGCAATCCCTTGTAGACCCGATCGGGCATCAACGGGAGCTCGTGGAACCAGACCCCGGTCGCGTCGTGGACCGCGGCGATGAGGGCCGGAGCCAGGGGCAGGAAGGGCATCTCCGCCATCCCCCGCACGCCCCATGGCCCCAGGGGATCCGGGTGTTCTAGGATCAGGCTCTCCATCTCCTCAGGGATATCATAGATCCCCGGGATGAGATAGGTGCTGAGATGGCGGGTGAGAATGCGGCCCTGCTGCACGATGAAGTGCTCGGTAATGGCATATCCCACCGCCTGTACCACTCCGCCCTCAACCTGGCCTCGGACATTGATCGGGTTCACAGCCCGACCCACATCATCGGCGCAAATGACTTTCACTGGTCGCACCTGGCCCGTCTCCGTATCCACCTCCACCAGGACCGCCTCGGCAACGTAGCCGTAGGTCACGTTTGGGCGTTCGGAGAAACCGGTCTCCGGGTCGAAGGGGAAAGTGCGCACCGGCCGGTAGATGAACTCGCCAACCGCGGGGCGCTCCTCGTTGCGCCAGGCGGTCAGGGCTTGTTCCGCTGCGCCTTTGATCGCATTCCCGGCCATAAAGGTCATGCGGGAAGCGGATGAGCTCCCCGAACTCTCGCTGAACGCGGTGTCTGAGGCGCGCAGCTCGATCTTCTCCGGCGGCATCCCGAGCGCCTCGGCGGCCATCTGCACCATCACCGTGTGTGCCCCTTGCCCCACATCAGCGCCCGCATGGTAGACGATCGCTTTCTCAATGTGGGCATCCCCATAGAGCTCCACGCGCGCCCAGCAATGTTCGGGGAAGCCAAAGCTATAGGCGATGTTCTTAAAACCGCAGGCGAACCCCCAGCCATATCGCTTCGTCGGATCTGCAGGGGAGGGGACCTCCGGCCGGATCCAGCCCTTCTCGGTCCGGCGCCAGCCCGCTGCTTGGGCGCATGCCTCGATCACTTCGGCGATGCTCACCCCTTCTGGGACGACCCCGCCGGTCGCCATATGGGAGCCCTCCCGCCACACGTTCTTCAAACGGATCTCCACCGGGTCCATCCCCAGCGCCTGGGCGAGCTTGTTCATCTGGCTCTCGGCGATGAAGAGAGCTTGGGGGGCGCCGAAGCCTCGAAAGGCCCCGGTCGGCGGGTTGTTCGTCAGCGCCCCCCGAATGTCCGCCCGGACGTTGGGAACTTCGTAGGGGCCGCAGATGGACATGGTGATGTTGCCTAACACCTTCGTGGAGGTGTACGCGTAAGCACCGACGTCAGCGATCACATCGGCCTCTACCGCCAACAGCCGCCCCTCCCGGTTGGCCGCCCAGCGCACCCTGGCGATCACCGGATGGCGCTTGTGGTGGCCGATGATCGACTCCTCGCGGCTCCAGATGATCTTCACCGGGCGACCCAGCTTCCACGCCGCCAGGGCGAGAAGGATCTGCACCGACATGTCTTCCCGTCCGCCGAACGCCCCACCGATCGCCGCGTAAATCACTCGGATTCGATCTTCCGGGAGCCCCAGGGCGTGAGCGATTTGATGGCGATCTTCATGAACCCATTGCCCAGCGGTGACCACCGTGATCCGCCCTTCCTCGTCGATGTAGGCCACCCCTGCCTCGGGCTGAAGATACGCATGCTCCTGGAACGGCGTTCGGTAAGTGCCCTCCACAACCACCGCCGCCTCCCGGAAGGCTGCCTCCACATCCCCTCGACGGATCCGGTAATGGCAGAGCAGGTTCCCGGGGTAATCCGGATGGACTTGTGGGGCGCCTGGGCGCAGCGCTTCCTCCGGATCGTAGACGCCAGGGAGATCTTCATATTCCACCTCGATGAGCTCCACAGCCCGCTGAGCGATGCGCTCGCTCTCCGCCGCCACCAGGGCCACCACATCGCCCTCATAACGGACCACATCGGCGCCTGGCTTGCTGCCCGGGCCGCAGATGACCGGCTGATCGAAGTAGATCAAACCGTATTCGTTGACCGGCACATCCTTTGCCGTGAACACCGCCACCACTCCAGGCAGCGCCTCCGCCCGGCTAGTGCCGATCCGGCGGATGCGGGCAGGAGCCCGGCCAGCCCACTTCACCTTCAGGTAAAGCTGCCCGGGCAAATCCAGATCCCCCGGATAAGGGGTCCGACCCGTGACCTTGCCTTCTGCGTCGATCCGCGGGATGGAAACCCCGATGGCCATAGCGCGTTCCTCCCCTGAGAATCCCTAAGGGCCACGTCGAGCGGCGCTGGATCTATATACAACATGCCGGCGTGCCGATGAGGGCGGCAACCCCAGCGGGCCACCCTTCAATGTTCCTTGCTTCCTCCTGGGCTCACGAAAGGGTCCTCTTCTCTTTGAACCGTCCGGTGATCACCGCAGGCTCTCCGCAGCCTCCTCCACCGCCCGGATGATGCTGTAATAGCCGGTGCATCGGCACAGATTGCCCGCGAAGGCCTGACGGATCTCCTCCCGGCCCGGCCGGGGAACTTCCTCCAACAACACGACCCCTGACATGATAAAACCCGGAGTGCAATACCCGCATTGCACCGCTCCCTGGCGAATGAAGGCCGTCTGGAGCGGATGGAGGGCCTTCCCCGAGGCCACCCCTTCTACAGTCACGATCTCCGCCCCATGCGCCCGGGGCGCCGGGACCAGGCAGGACATCACCGCCATGCCATCCAGGATCACCGTGCACGCCCCGCACTCCCCCTCCGCGCATCCCTCCTTGGTGCCCACCAGATGGAGATCCTCCCGCAGCATGCGCAGGAGGGTCTTTCCACCTGCACCATGCACCACATACCGACGTCCGTTCACCACGGTGATGATCGGCTCCGAGCCATCCGCGTGGTGACGAACCCGATTGTTCCATGTGACCAGCTCCGCTGGAACCTGAGCCCACGGGCGAGATGGCCCATCGGGGCGCTTCCAGAGCAGCACGGGGCGCTGCGGGAAACCGGCGCGCTCTGTCCCGCCGCGCAGCTGACGCAGGGCTCGCATGGTGAGCACCCGGACCATCTCCGCGCGATACCAGGCTGGTGCGCGGATGTCGTCGATGGGGCGAGCAGCGGCGCGGGCGAGCTCCCCAGCCTGGGCGATCACCTCATCCGTGAGGCGCTGTCCTTGCAGGAACGCCTCCGCCTCCCGCGCCCGGACGATGGTCGGCGCCACCGCCCCCAGCGCGATGCGGGCGCGGGCCACCCGCTCCCCATCAAAGGCGATCACCGCGGCGACGCTGACCACCGAGATCGCCTGGAACCGACGCAATCCGAGCTTCAGGAACACCCCTCGCTCGTTGGGCTTCAAGGGCTCGAACGCGATGTCCACCAGCATCTCGTCAGGGGCCATCGCCGTTTGGCGGACCCCCAGGTAGAACTCCTCGAAAGCGAGGGTGCGCTGGCCCCGCACGCTCCGGAGGGTCACCGTGGCATCCATCGCCCACAGAGGCACGATGGTGTCGTTCGCTGGGGAAGCAGTGATCAGGTTGCCGGCCACTGTGCCCCGGTTCCGGATTTGGGGAGATCCTACCTCCCAGCAGGCCTGGGCCAGTGGGAAGGCCCGCTGACGGCAGAGCGTGGAAGCAACCACTTGATTATGGGTCACTAAAGGCCCTAGGTGCAATCGCCCATCCTCATCCGTCGTGATGCGATCGAGACCGGGGATCCGGGTGATATCGATGAGGGTTTCCACGGCCGGGCGCTGGCCACGCTCCAGCTCTAAGATAAGATCCGTGCCACCAGCGATGATCCGCGCCTGGCTGCCGTGTTCCGCCAGCAGGCTCAAAGCCTCCTCCAGAGACGTCGGGGTGTAGTAGGCTTTCCACATGGGTTTCCCCCTTGAGTCAAGGGATGCGTTCGTTCACCAGGCGATTAACAAGCCAGGGCTTTTTGGAGCTCTAGCATTGGCAAGGTACTGCTGGGGTTTTCGGGGGAGGGACCCGCCCCCTCCTCACCATTACGCTGCCTTTGTTAGGACTTTGAAAAGCCCTGTGACCAGCCGAGGCGCCTCAGCGCCCAACTATGAGACATCCTAAATCATCTATGGGGCAGACGATCGCCCAACTCTCATGGGACTACCGGTGGCCTGACGGCTACGTGGCGGGCTCCGAATCGCGCAACTCCTACCTAAGTTTAGCGGGATTCAAGTTGGCGTTCCAATAAATACCGTAAATCCTGTAAACTACGTAGACAGAAGCGTTGCATGGCAGAGGCGTGGCCCGTTGCCCCCCAACACGGACGATCCCTGAATCATTGCATGAGCCTGGCGAAACGCTGGGGTGCGTGTCATGAGGAAGCGGCCGGTTTTGATCGGCCTGACCGGGAATATCGCCTGCGGCAAGAGCACGGTGGCTCGCATGCTGGCCGAGAAGGGAGCTTACGTGATCGATGCCGACGCCATCGCCCATGAGGTGATCCGGAAGGGAACCCCGGCTTATGAGGCGATCCTCCAGCGCTTCGGGGAGGGGATCTTAGGGCCGGATGGCGAGATCGATCGTCGGCGTCTCGGCGAGATCGTTTTCAGGGATCCGGCCGCCCTACGGGATCTGGAATCCATTGTCCATCCGGCGGTGCTCATAGAGATTCAGCAACGGATTCAGTCCGGTTTGGAGGCGCCTGCCATTGTGATCGAGGCGATCAAGCTGATCGAATCCGGTTTCGCCCGGGCCTGCGATACATTATGGGTGGTTACCTGTTCAGAACCCGAGCAGATTCGCCGTTTGATGAATGATCGGAAGCTCACCGAAGAGGAAGCGCGTGTTCGGATCCGCGCTCAACCCCCTCAGGAGGAGAAGATCCGGCAGGCCGATGTGGTGATCGATAACAGCGGCGATCTGGAGGCCACCCGTCGTCAGGTCGAACAAGCATGGCACCAATGGGTGGAACGAGGGACCATCTGAGGGATTTTGAGAGCGCTATATTGGTTTTGAGATGGATCCCAGTGCTTCGTCTAGTGCTTCTTCCACATTGAGTTATACAGCGTGGGGGGTTTGGGGTTGGAGGCCGCCGAAGGCGGCCCCCAACCCCCAAAAGCATCAGAACGGGACGATCCTGGGTTCTGGAGGGATTATGAAAGCCACAATCCGGCGCGCTCGACCTGCGGATGTCGACGGGATCTGCGATCTGATCCGCCGGGCCACGCGGGGGCGTCTGAATCCCTCCCCGGATGAGGTGTTTGACCGCATGGCGGAGCGGGGGATGCTGCTGGCCCTCAGCCCGGAGCGGGAGCCGGTGGGGCTGATCAGCTGGCGGGTGGAGAACCTGGTCGCCCGCATCCTGGATTTCGTGGTCCACCCGTTGGATCTTCGGCCCACCATAGGACGGCAGCTCATCGAAGCGGTTGAAGAGGAAGCTCGGGGTCTGGAATGCGAGGCCTGTATGATCTACGTCTCCCCGGAGATGTCCTCTGAAGCGCTTGCCTTTTATATCAGTCTGGGATATACCCGATGGCCGGAGGAAAGTCTGACGGAACCATGGCGGGAGGCCGCCCATGAGTTCGACGCCTTCGGCCGTGTGGCGCTGATCAAGCAGATCCGCGCGGAGCGTGTCACGCATCCGATTTAATCGTTGGGGGTTGCACAGTCAAGGGCCGTGTGGGGAGACGAAAGGTGCCCCCGCCCTCCAGGATCTATGAGGCGAGTAAGACGCAGCACGGATTCCCGTCAGGAGGCAGTGTGCGATGTGGACAGCCATTAAAGGATTTGCGGAACGGCATCCTCGCCTGACCGCGTGGATCGCCCTGGCGATCGGGATGGTGGCGATCCTTTTGTGGTCCGCTCGGGATGTGGGGCTGACCCCTTCCCAACTTCTGGCCTTGGTGATCGCGACCATCGTGCTGGCCGGGCTCTGCGTGTGGATCATCAGCTGGGAGGACGAGGAAGAAGAGGCTAGCTCTCAGAGCCAGTCCTCGAAGCAGTGAATTCACCCTCGAGCTTCTCATGCGAGGGGCTTAGGGGCGGGGCAGGCCCTTGAAGGTGGCTTGCCCCGCCCCTAAACTTTCTATCAGGGATAGAGCACCTTTCTCATTTCACCTCAATTCCCATGTCACCTGGATCTGCACGGTGATCTCCAGCTCCCCTGCTGCCACAGGAACAGCGGCCGCTTCGGCGGGGGCAGCTCGCGCGAACATCGGGACCGGTGGGGGAAGTGCGGTTTCGGTGACGCTGAGGACGCGACCCAGCTGGGTGCCGAGGGCACTGGCCAACGCCTGGGCGCGGGCTTTGGCGTCCTCCGCCGCCATCCGCCGCGCCTCCATCGCCAGGCGCTCTGGATTTCCGATCCGAAAAGCGATTGCATCCACCCGATTAGCACCCGCCGCCACGGCCGCATCGACCCCCTCGCCGACGCGATCCAGGTCCCGGAAGATGACCGTATACACGTGGAACACATGATAGATCGGAGGACCGGTCGGTCGGCCCGTCTGCGGATCCCGGGGCTCTTCGATTTGAATCTGAAAGGAGGCGGTCTGGATATCCTCCTCGGCCACCCCACGCGCTTTCAGCGCGGCCAGCACCGCCGACGCCCGACGGTTATTCTCGGCCAGGGCATCGGCCAGGGCCTCGCCCTGCGTTTCCACCCCCAGCGTAACCACTGCCTGATCCGGCCGGGCCCGCACCGTTCCGACGCCGATCACGGTGATCCCGGTGGATGTCCCCTCCGAGACCGGAGAGGACGCGGCACGCACCTCCGACGCCCGGGGGACTCCGGCACTGGAAGGAGTGGAAGTGGGACGGCATGCGCTGCTCAGCAGCACCCCAACGATCCCACCGAACCATAGAAACCTTCGCCAATTTTTCATCATCATCTCCTAAACTTAAGGGTCATCTGTCTCATCCTCATCGAATAAGACGTCCGGAGCGAGTCGGAAGTTCCATCGCCCGAATGGTTGTGGTTCCTTGGGGTGGGCTGGGCGCCAAAGGCGCCCAGCC
>NZ_JBHOQJ010000011.1:0-3524 GCF_042408365.1 Thermoflexus sp. | reverse complement strand
GCGGCCCTTTGGGCCGCGGGGAGGGAGGCGTCGGCCTGCACCATTCCATATCTCAAAATGGATGAAGCACTAAGGCACCAGCCTTTGGGGCTCACGTGGATTCCCCAAGTGTTCCTTCTAAGAGGATCAGGAGGCGGCGATGGTTCAGGCATATGTGTTTATTCAGGCAGCGATGGGAAAGCCCAGCTCGGTCGCTGAGGCCCTGCGGCGGCTCCCTGAGGTGAAATCCGCCGTGGTGGTCACCGGCCCCTACGATGTGATCGCCTTGGTGGAGGCCGATGATCTGAACGCCCTCGGCCGGGTGATCACCGAGAAGATCCAGACCATCGAGGGTGTGGAGCGCACGCTCACATCGCTGGTTACCGGGATCTAAACCCCACCCCGTTCGAACAGGCGGTCGATGGCCTCCGCCAGCTCGGCCAGGTTCTGAACCTGGTGGATCGCGGCGCAGAGGGGGGCATAGAGAGGCATATCGCTATCACCGGTGCCCCAGAGCGAACGGGGTTCCGGATTCAACCACAGAATGCGTTTGGCCCGGCGGCGGATGGCCTCGAAGCAATCCAGCCGCGGGTCATTGTAATTGTTTCGCGCGTCCCCTACCACGATCACTGTGGTCCGTCGGTCCAGGGCGTCCAGATAATCCCGACAGAAGGTGGCCAGGCTGTTCCCCAGATCGGTGTTGTAATGCCCCGGAGGGTTCTCCAGCAACACCTGACGCACCGCTTCGTCCGGTCGATGCTCTGCGAAGATGGGGGTGATCTCCACCAGATCGTCGATGAAAACAAAGCTACGGGTTCGGCTGATCTGATCTTGAAGTAGGTAGATCAGATGCAGGAAGAACTCGGAACAATGACGCACTGATGTGCTGAGATCGCACAGGACGACCAGCCGGGGCTTGAGATGACGCCGGCGGAAGCGCAGATCGAAGGGGACGCCGGCGTGGCGCAGGTTGATCCGCATGGTGGTTTTGGCGTCCAGACGGCGCCCATCGCCCCGCTTCAGGCGCAGGGCCGCCCGGGTGCGCAAACGGGCAGCCAAGCGGGCGATCATCTGACGCATGCGCTGAAGATCCGTCGGGGTGAGGGCGTGGAAAGGCCGTTCCATTAATTCAGCCTCGCCGGGCTCCGGAGGGCGCTCAGCCAGTCGCTCCAAGGTCGCCATCCCTGCCGCCTGTTGGATCTGGCGGGCCATTGCTCCCCGGTTGGCGCGAATCTGTTCTTCCAACTGCTGAAGGGTCTTTGCGTCCATCCCCGCTTCCGCCAGCATCCGCAGCAACGCGCGGATCATTTGCTCCAGGCGATCATCGAGGCCAGCGCTTCGCTGCATCCAGCGTGCGAGGGCCGTCCGATCCGCCCACTCCTGAACCCGGCGGCTTCCCGCGTAGCGGGCCAGGGCCTCCAATTCCTCCGGGGTGAGAGGGCGTCCCTCCAGCAGTCGGCGCATCAAGGACGCGAGTTGGGGGCCGAATTGCTGGGCGAGGGCCTGCAGGGCGGCCTGGAGGCGGCGCTCATCCTGAGGTGAGAGCCCACTTGTGGCGGGTGTCATCGGGGGATTATGAAGGCCGAAGAAAAGCGGGAAGAGCTCTTCAAAGATAGGGATCGCCCGCGCCTCCTTCACCAGAGCTGCTCGAAGGGCGACTTTGAAAGCCTCGCGGTCCATCACGCCGACCTGCTCAACGGCCCGGAGCGCGTCCGCTGATTCCGCCACCGAAACTCGAACCCCCGTCGCCCGGAGAGCTCGGATGAACCGGATAATTCGATCGTCCACGTGAGAACTCCTTTCTCCGAAAGGAGAGCTGCAAAACAGGTGAAGAGATCGCTTCTCCTGTAGTTTCCTCTTTCTCTCAGTTTAGGCGCTTTCCTCTTCAGGCCTGAACCGAAGCGGCAAACGCCATCCATCCTCCGGGGATTCAAGGTTTGACTCATTCTGGCATGGAGCGACGACCCCGTCAAAGGCCGGGAAGCCCCGGGTTATCCAGGTGGTTAGCTCATTCTGAATAGAGATGGCGAGTGGGTCCTGATCACTTCTCGGCCTCGCTCTCAGCAGGGATCTTTCTGGGTTGGAGGGCGTCGAAGATGGCTCCCAATCTGCGAGGTTTTTTCTTTCCCTCCTTGCAGTCCTTTGGGCCGCAGGGAGGGAAAGCGGGGAAGGCAGATGGCTCCCTTCCTCCCCAGAATTCAGGTAGACAAAGCGAGAAGTGGAGGCATATCGAGGAGAAAAACATTTCCCACTCGGATGCGGACCAGGCCTGCGGCGCGGGCGGCTTCCACCGCTTCCCGGGCTTGGGATGAGGGAGTGCATGGGAGGTCAGCCATCATGAAATGCGGGGCGAAAGCCAGCAGGGTGTAAGGGATGCTCGGATCGATGGCGGCGATGAACTGGGCGATCCGGTATACCTCTTCCGCATCCACGTAGCCGGGGATCAGGAGGGTGCTGGCCACTACCAGGGGCGGTTGGGGACGCTCCGGGATGCGCGCGGCAGCCCGCCGAAAGTTCTCTAACGTGCGGCGGTTGCTGGCGCTGGTGAGCGCGATGTGCAGATTCTCATCGAAGGCCTTGAGGTCAAACTTGATGCAGCCGCCAGTCTCCAGCGAGAGCTGGACCGCCTGATCGAGCAGCTTGGGATGCATCATCCCGTTGGTCTCCCAGCATATCCGGACCCCCTTGCGGGCCAGGAGCCGGCCGGCGGCCAGCGCATGGGGCATTTGAGAAGATGGATCGCCGCCGAAGAAGCATACACAGAAAGTGCGTGGGTTTGCGACCTCGGCGAGTTCCTGGGCGGAGATCAACCGGCTCTCCTGAGGGGAGAGCTCGCGATAATGCCAGTTCTGGCAGAAAAGGCAATTGAAGGTGCAGGAGCCGTAAAACACAGCGAGATTGTGATCGCCCCGCCGGTAATGTCCCTCGCATACCCAGTCCGCCACGCAGTTGGTAGGGAGGGGATCCCGATACCAGTGCAGGAGGCCTTTCTCGGGGGTCCCCGCCAGATGAACCAGCCGACCGTTTCGAGCCAGTCGGAGACCGCAATAGCCGCGTTCCCCTTCCCCCAGGGTGCACTCCCAAGCGCACAGCCCACACCGGATCCCTCCGGGTGTTCGGGGAGCTTGCGTTGGCATATTGAAAGCTTGTCGGACGCTCCGGTGGGCTTCCCGGGCGATGGCGAGGGCCTCCGCGGGGTGTGCGCGGATGCAATCTAAACACACCCCAATCGCCTGACTCACTGGCCGTGCCGATGAACCGCACCGTTTGCACCTATCCGTTTCCGTAACCGATCCCGAACGAGGGCGGCGCTTCCAGGCCATCGGAGATTCCTGCCTTCCCCTCACCCCATTTCCATTTTAATTTGGTTTGCGGCGATAGAAACTTTTTTCCTTGCGCTGATTGATGAGATTTAAAAAACATTCCGTGCGAAGGATACACTGTGGGGAGTGGGAGTCCCCCCTTGATTCCCCCTTCCCGCGGCCCTTCGGACCGCGGGAAGGGGGAATAAAAATTTAGGGGCGAGCCGGGCGCCGAAGGCGCCC
>NZ_JBHOQJ010000009.1:0-7477 GCF_042408365.1 Thermoflexus sp. | reverse complement strand
AGGATGGGGAATACGTTGTATTCTTCTGTCAACAGCCCATCGCGCGGATTGATCTGCACCACGGAACGAGTCGCCATATGTGAGTCACCCGATGTCACCCATGTCTCTGAACAAGTGTTACCCATGTGTCTGGTCTATACATCCCCGCAGCCCAGAGGGCTGCGGGGAGGGATAGAAGTTGAGGACCGCCTTCGGTGGTCCTCAACCCCTGAAGACCCCTAGGGGAAACGGTCTGATTTCAAGCTGCAAAAGCGCCCTATTACAAACGACCCCCAGCCTCCGAAGATCCCGGATGGCAACGGCTGGAAAGCGCGTTTCGGTGATCTCCGGCAGTGGGAACAGCCCGAGCGAAGCCTTGGAACTCAGATCCCGGACCGCCTTTTCCCGCCGTCGCTCGGGTGGGAATGGTCTGGGGACCCTGGTTGCTGTAGAGTATAAAAAGCTTGGATTTTGCGCACAATTCGTGGGTAGTTGCCCTCCTCAGCAGTGGCGAGCCCCCAAAGGTCAGAAAGCCAAAGGGGCTGCGGGGTGAGGGAAACGGTTCCTCACCCACAAAGATCCCCTCAGGATATCCAGCGGGGTGAGGCTGGGCGCATCGGATTGTGTATAAAGTCTGGTGTGTTATAATTACCCATTGCGCAGCTTCATTCAGGAGGTTCAACCCATATGCCGAAGCGGACTTACCAGCCGAAGCGACGCAAGCGGTTGAAGACGCATGGCTTCCTCGCTCGCATGCGCACGAAGAGCGGACGGCGCGTGCTGAAAGCGCGGCGGTTGAAGGGACGCTGGCGGTTGACACCTCAACCCGAAGGGGCCAAGCGGATCAATTGGAAAGGAAAGTATCGAGGTCCCTCAGGCGATAAAGACTGAACGTTAGGGGTGCGGTGGCCTCGCTGGTTCGGTTGCGCCATCGGAAAGCGATCGAGCGGGTCCTGCAAGAGGGTCGATCCTGGTCCAATGCCCTCCTAAAGTTGAAGGCGGCTCCGAACGATGGGGGGGTCATCCGGGTGGCGGTGATCGCCGGACGTCGCGCCATCGGCAAGGCGGTCCAGCGAAACCGAGCCAAGCGTCTGCTTCGGGAGGCGGCCCGCTTGCATCTCCATGAGATCCGGCCGGGATGGGATCTGGTCCTGATCGCCCGGCCGGGTTTGATCGGGCGCAAGCGGCAGGATGCGGAGGCGGCGTTGCTGGAAGGGTTGGCCCGGTTAGGGCTGTTGCGGGAAGGAGGGTCTCCGCCCTCATGAAACTCCGGGCTGCCTCGTGGAACTTCCGGGAGCCCGCCTGGCTCCTAAAAGTCTTTGCGAAGAGACAGGTGCCAGAGCAAGGGTCCGACGCGTTGGGCTTGTGCTCCGAACGGCCCGGTCCGGCTCCTCGGCGCTATCTAAACGCAATCCGATCCCTTCTCCCCACAGCCCCCAGGGGCGAGGGGAGAAGTCCCGTCCGCTGCCGGCCGCAGTCCTCTCAACAGGGGAATCCGGGATGAAGGGACCTGAACGGAACTGGACGCGTTGGCCTGCATGGAGCGCGCTGGGGCTGATCCGTCTCTACCAGCGGCTGATCTCCCCATTGTTGCCGCCTAGCTGTCGGTTCTACCCAAGTTGTTCCCAATACACCTATGAGGCCATCGCTCGCTATGGGCTGCTCCGGGGGGGATGGTTGGGGATTCGGCGAATCGCCCGGTGTCATCCTTTCCACCCCGGGGGATACGATCCTGTGCCCTAGGGAAAGGGATCCGGGCTTTGAGAGGCGAACGGCACAAGGCGCAGGCACGTTTTCTAGGCTACGAGGAGGGAGGAGAGGTTGATCCAAGCAACAGCGATGCCATGGAGGCTTTTCGCGGGGATCGGGATCCTTTCGGTGATTCTCCTGGTCGGTTGCAGCGGGGCAGGATCCAGCTGGCCTGGGATGCAGGTGAGCGGCGAGGTGATTTACGTGGCGGATCTGGACGCTGTGTTCGCAGTGGATGGGCGCTCCGGCCAGGAGCTCTGGCGGTTTCCCCCGAAGAATGGGAACGCCGGGGCTTGCTCGGGGGCTTATCACGCATCCCCGGCCGTGCTGGAGAACCGAATCGTGATCGCTGCGGAAAACCCTGGGACCGGCGAAAGCCGCCTCTGTGGGCTGGACCGGGGGAGCGGGGCGCTCCAATGGGTGTATCCTCCAGCGGATCAGCGCCCGCTGGGCCCGATCTTCGCCGGCCTGGTCTCGGATGGGACGCAGGTCTTCGTAGGGACAGGGGATGGCTGGGTGTTGGCGCTGAACCCGGAAACCGGCCAGGTCCTTTGGCAGACCCGGCTGCCGGAGGCCGGGCGAGGGGCCGCCCGGGTTTGGGCCACCCCGGCCCTCTTCGGAACCACGCTGATCGTCGGGACCATGGACCATCGCCTGCTGGCGTTGGATGGGAAGGATGGCACGCTGCGGTGGGCGGCGCCGTTCCAGGCCCAAGGGGCCATCGCGGGCGCGTTGACGCTGGACGGGGATACGCTTTACGCGGGAGCCTTCGATGATCACCTCTACGCGGTGGATCCAACCACGGGCCAAGAGCGATGGCGCTTTAAGGCGAATCACTGGGTCTGGGACGGGCCGGCGGTGGCGGGGGAACGCCTGATCGTGGGCGATATGAGCGGGCGGGTCTTCGCCCTCGATCGACAGGGGAAGCCGCTTTGGCCCCGCCCCTTCCAGGCCAACGGCCCCGTTCGCGCCCGACCCCTGGTGGTGGAGGACCGGGTTTACATCGCGGATGAGGCGGGCTGGCTTCATCTGGTGAATTTGGAGGATGGAACGAAGGTGAAGTCCGTCAACCTCGCCCCGGGGCGCCTCCTCACCCCACCGATGACGATCGCGGGTCAGATCGTGGTCGCCCCGACCGGCGGACCGTTCCGGCTGGTGGCGTTCCGTTCGGATTTGACGGAGGCGTGGAAGTTAGGGCGTTGAGCGGCGTGTCTCCATCCGGGGATTTTAGGGTGGATGGGGCCGCTGGAAAGCGGCCCATCCACCCTAAAATCGTTCGATTTCCTCTTTCGGCAGCGCGAGGCTTAAAGGAGGTTGGATGAATCCGATCACGCTGGTGACGAACCTTTTGTTCTTTCAACCGCTGGTGAACCTCCTGCTGGTGCTTTATGCGGCCCTGGGCCAGAATTTCGTGCTGGCGATCGTGGCCCTGACCGTGCTGATCCGTTTGTTGCTTTATCCATTGATGGCCCAACAACAGCGGGCGGCGAGGAAGATGCAGGAGCTGCAGCCCCGGCTCCAGGAGCTCCAGAAGAAATACGCTAAGGATCGGGAGAAGTTGGCTCAGGAGCAGATGAAGCTTTACAAGGAGGCCGGGGTCAACCCATTCGGAGGGTGTCTGCCCCTGCTGATCCAGTTCCCCATCCTCATCGCTGTCTACCAGGCGATCATCCACGTGCTGGCCCTCAATCCGATGGCCGTCATCGACTTGGCCAAGCTGCTCTATCGGTTTAACGGCTTCCCCGCTCTGGCCACGCTGCTCCCGATTCAGAGCCAGTTCCTGCTTTGGGATCTGGGGCGGCCGGAACGGATCTTCCTCCCGATTGGGGGCATCCTCATCCCCTTGCCGATCATGACCTTGCTCGTCATCCTCACGACGTGGTGGTCTCAGAAGGTGATGACGCCGCCGAGCACGGACCCCCAGACCCGTATGACGACCCAGTTGATGAACCTGTATATGCCCCTCTTTTTCGGATGGATCAGCTACAACCTGGCTGTGGGGCTGAGCATTTACTTTATCGTCACGAACTTGATCTCGGTGGCCCAGTTCGCCTTGGTGGGGCGGGATTGGAAGGGATTCCTGCTCCGCCGCTTCGCCCGGGGGAGGGATGCGTCGGCCGCTGCGACTCCTCCATCCCCTACATCCTCGGGCTCCTCTTCCCCTGCGGCCTCTGCCCGGCCTCACCGGAAAACGCGGGGAGCCCGGTGACTCGGGATGGCCTGGCCCACCCGAAAATCATTCGGCTTCCCCTTCCCATGCCCCGAAGGGCCGTGGGGAGGAGGGAAGGGGCGAGGGGCTTGCCCCGCGTGAGGCGAGGGCCCGGGCGCGGAGTCGGGCCATCCGTTTGTCCCAAGCCCGGCGGTCATGATCAAGCGGACGGTGAGCACTGATCCCTGTGAGGTGCGTATGGAGCTGGTGGTGAGCGGACCCACAATTGAGGCGGCAATTCAGGCTGGCCTGGCCCAACTGGGCGTTCCCCGTGAGGCGGTGGAGATCGAGGTGTTGGATCCAGGCAGCCCGGGGTTCCTGGGCATCGGTGCCCGCGAGGCGCGGGTCCGTCTGACGGTGCGGCGGCCCTCTGAGCTGCCCGCCCGCGAGTTGGCGCCGCAGCAAATCGAGGAGGCGGTGGCGGAGGTGGTCACGGGCCTTTTGACCTCCTTGGGGATACAGGCAACGCTTTCGATCGCTCAGGAGGCGGTGGAAGGGCCGGAAGACCGCGGGAGTTATTCCATCTGGGCTGTGCGAATTGAAGGCCCAACGGCCGGCCGGCTGATCGGCCGTCACGGCCGCACGCTGTATGCCTTCCAGACCCTGGCGCGGGCGATCGTCGCCCGCCGCGTGGGCGCCTTTGTGCCCCTGGTGGTGGATATCAACGGCTATCGGGCCAAGCGAGCCGAGGCGCTCCGCCGCTTGGCGCTGAAGAAGGCGGAACAGGTGATGGCCACAGGCCGCCCCGTGGAGCTGGAGCCCATGCCCGCTGCGGAGCGACGGGTCATCCATATGGCTTTGAAGGATCACCCCAAGGTGACAACTTACAGCATCGGCGAGGGGGAGGAACGTCGCGTCGTGATCGCCATGCGCTGGACGTCTGAGAATGCATAATCCAGGAACATCCATGTCCCCAATTGATTATGTGATTATCGGACATGTTTGTCGGGATCGGACGCCGAGCGGCCCGGCCTTTGGGGGGACAGCGGCTTACGCCGGGCGCACCGCGCTGGCCCACGGCTGGCGGGTTGGGGTGATCACCAGCACGGGGCCGGATTGGGATCCACGGTTCGCGCTGGACGGGGCGTTGTTGATGAATTTGCCCGCCGAACGCACCACGGAGTTCGAGAATCTCTACACCCCTCACGGCCGGCGGCAACGCCTCCACGGCCTCGCCGAGCGTTTGCTCCCAGCCGCGGTCCCTCTGGAATGGCGGCGCCCCCGGGTGGTCCACCTGGCCCCAGTGGCCGGAGAGGTGGACCCGTCCCTGTTGTTTCTGTTTGAGGGCGCCCTGCGGGGGATCACCCCCCAGGGCTGGATGCGCGCCTGGGATGAGGCAGGCCATGTCTATCCCCGGCCATGGGCGGAGGCCGAACAGTTCCTTCCCCATGCGGATGCGGTGGTCTTCAGCGAGGAGGATATCCAAGGGGATTGGGAGCTGGCCCACCGTTGGGCTCGCCGGACTTCCGTTCTCGTCGTCACCCAGGCGGCCCGCGGGGCCACCCTTTTCCAGGATGGGATCCCCCATCCCATCCCCGCGTATCCTGTACAGGAAGTGGATCCCACTGGGGCAGGGGATGTGTTCGCCGCGGCCTTTTTCATCCGGCTATGGGAGACTCGGGATCCTCTCGCCGCCGCTCACTACGCGGCCCGGGTGGCCGCCCTCTCCGTGACCCGTCCGGGCCTGGAAGGAACGCCTCGCCCGGAGGAGATCGAAGCGATCCGGCGGGAATTCCCGTTGCCCAGTTAGCGCCCCTTGGCAGCCGGAGAGCGGGATGCCGGTTTACGCTTTCGCGAACCAGAAAGGAGGGGTGGGGAAGACCACGTCCGCCGTGAACCTGGCCGCCTGCCTCGCGGCGGCTGGGCGTTCGGTGTTGCTGGTCGATCTGGACCCGCAGGCCAACGCGACGGCCAGCCTGGGGATCGACCGGAAGGGCCTCCGAGGCTCCGTGTATGAAGCGTTGGTCGATGGCCTGCCCCTTGGGGAACGGATCCTTCCCACCCGGTGGGCGAACCTTCAGCTGGCCCCGGCGACCTCCGATTTGGCCGGGGCGGAGGTGGAGCTGGTCCCAGCGCCGCGGCGGGAGTTCCGCCTGCGGGAGGCCCTGGAAGGGGTTCGGCGGGCATATGATTACATTTTGATCGATTGCCCCCCCAGCTTGGGTCTGCTCACGCTCAACGCGATGGTCGCTGCCGACGCCCTGATCGTGCCGGTTCAATGCGAGTACCTGGCGCTGGAGGGCCTTTCCCGGCTGCTTCAGACTATGACCCGGGTGCGGCAGCGGTTCAATCCCCAGCTGCATGTCCGGGGCTTCCTGTTGACGATGTTCGACGCCCGCTCCCGCCTGGCTCAGCAGGTGGTGGAGGAGGTTCGCCATCACTTCCCGGGCCGGGTGTTCCAGACCGTGATCCCCCGAAGCGTTCGCCTGGCGGAGGCTCCCAGTTATGGCCTGCCGATCATCGCCTATGCCCCGCAGTCGCCGGGGGCCGTCGCCTATATGGCGCTTGCCCAGGAACTGATGCGAGGGGATGGGAGCCCGGTTCCTTCCGTGAAAGGAGGCGTGCATGGCGCGTAAATTCGGGTTGGGGAAGGGCTTGGAGGCGCTGCTGCCGGCGGGCGAAACCATGGGTCTCCTGGAGGTCCCCATCGATGCCATCGAGCCCAACCCGCACCAACCTCGCCGGCAGATCGACGAGGCGGAGCTGGAGGAGCTGGCGCAATCGATCCGGGAACATGGTTTGCTGCAGCCGTTAATTGTGACCCAGACCCAGCTGGAGCCTCCGCGGTATACATTGATCGCGGGGGAGCGCCGGTGGCGGGCTGCGCAGCGCGCCGGGTTGACCATGATCCCGGTGGTGGTGCGGGAGGCAGCCCCCCAGCAGATGCTCGAGCTGGCCCTGGTGGAGAACCTCCAGCGGGCGGACCTGAACCCCATCGAGGAGGCTCAAGCGTATCGCTATTTGATCGAGACCTTCGGCCTGACCCACGAGGAGGTGGCCCGTCGGGTGGGCCGGAGCCGCGCGACGATCACCAACGCCCTCCGTTTGCTCCAGCTGCCCCCTTCGATCCAGGCCCACCTGATGGAAGGGCGCATCACGGAGGGGCACGCCCGAGCGCTGCTGATGCTCAGTAACCCCGCTCAGCAGGAGATGGTCCTCCGGCGCATCCTGGAGGAGGGGTTGAGCGTCCGCGCGGCCGAGGAGCTGGCGCGCCGCCTGCAGGGCCAGCGCCCGGCGCGGCGGAAGCCCGCCGCGCGCCCCCCTGGCATGATCGAGCTCGAGAACCGCCTGCGCCAGGCCCTGGGCACCAAGGTCCACCTCTCCGCCGGCCGCAGGAGCGGGCGGATCACCATCTATTACTATTCGGAGGAAGAGCTGGAGGCCATCGTCCAGCGCCTGTTGGGTGCGCGGTAGTGCTTCTTCTTGGGGATATGGAGTGGGGCAGCGAATCGCCCCCACCTCCTCCCCACAGCCCCAGGGGCCGTGGGGAGGGGGATGAAATTGAAAATTTCCGGTATGCGCCGGGCGCCCAAGGCGCCC
>NZ_JBHOQJ010000004.1:0-4575 GCF_042408365.1 Thermoflexus sp. | reverse complement strand
GGGCGCCTTTGGCGCCCCGCTCCGCCCCCAAGTCCCCACGCGAAAACCCACCGCGCCGCTCCTATAAGGATTGAAGGGCAAAGCGAAGGACAGCTACAATCCGCTCGACGATCCCATCGATCAGGGCTGCCCCCTTCTCCGGCGTGGACAGCGTGGCGTCCCCCAGGACCCCCGTCTGGGTGATCTCAGACCATGGAACGGGACGATAGAGAAAATCCGGTGGGAGGCGAGGGACCTCTCGGACCGCCCGGTCCATCCGCACAGCTTCAGGGGCCACATGCAATACCATGGAGGTCTCGATCTCCTCAGCGTGGAAATAGCCTCCAGGCAACGGACGGGAGGAACAGACCCGTGAGGCGATCTCGCTCAACCCCGGATAAGTGAAAATATACGTGAGGGGCCCGTTCATCTGATAAAGCCGACGGGCGGCCATTTGAAGCGCCGCTCCGTTGCCGATATGACCATTGATGATGGCCCAGATCTCCACCCCCTGGCGTCGCAAGCTCATGCCTAAATCCACCAACACGCTCGCCAGGGTCTCTGTCGAGATGGTCAGAGAGCCCGGGAAATCCTGGAGAGACCACACTTGACCATATGGGATGAGGGGCAACAACACACCCCCAACCTGTTCAGCCACCCGCTCGGCGATCGCCACCGCCAGTATGTTATCGGTGCCAGTGGGCAAATGCGGACCGTGGGCTTCAATTGCCCCGATCGGCAAAATGACGAGACGCTGCTCCTTCAAATGTTGCCGCGCCTCCTCTCCGCTCATGTTCTCCCATCGAAGAAGCGCCATCGTTCTCCCTCCGCTGGGGGTTGAGGACTCCACGAACGCTTCGATTATAAGCCGCCTCCTCAGCAGCCCCCGGGCGCGTTGAGCGATGCCGGAGCGCCTGTTTCCTGCGACGAAGGCAATACGATGAAGGCGCTTTCCAGTTAAAATGAAGAGGGGGAAGCCATGCGAGAACCGTCCGTGGAAGGGCGCAAGGGGACACCGGCCCGGGCGGCTCTGGAAGCTCTGGCGGAGGCGCTTCTGCCTCCCGGAGGTTCGCCGGAGCCCGGCGCCGCGGACGTGGATCTGATGGAGGATCTGGAGAACCTTCTGGCCGGCTTCGCCCCTGAGGCGCGCCGTCGCGTGGAAGCGATGGCGATGACCCTGGAGTTCTCCGCCCTGCTCTCCGCCTATCTCCGCCCTTTCAGCCGGCTCCCCCTCAAAGCACGGGAAACCTTCCTGCAAGCTGCTGAACGCCGCTCCCCTCTCCGGCATGTGGTTGCTCCGCTGAAGATGTTGTGCGGGATGGTGTATTGCTCCAATCCCCAGATCGCTCCGCTATTGGGAGATGAGGGACGCCCCTTTAAGCCCCTTGAGGGCCCGCTCCCTCCACCCACTCCCCTGCCCGTCCGACAATATCCCGAACTGAGCCGAGATGAACATGAGATCGCCGATGTGGCGATCGTTGGATCCGGCGCTGGAGGCGCCACCGTCGCCGCGGAGCTGGCCCGGGCCGGCCTCTCCGTGGTGATCATCGAAGAAGGCCCTTTCGCCACACGGGAGGAGTTCCAAGTTCGCCCGCTCGAACGGGTGATTCGCCTGTATCGTGAGAACGGCCTGACCCATACCCTGGGTCTTCCCCCCATCCTGGTTCCCATGGGATGTGCCGTTGGGGGAACTACTGTGGTGAATTCCGGGACGTGTTTCCGCACCCCCGATTTCGTGCTCCATCAATGGGCCGTCCGCGAGGGGGTGCGAGATGTGGAGCCCGAGCGGCTGGCCCCCTTGTTTGAGGAAATCGAATCCGTCCTGAACGTCACCCCCGTGACCGATGACATCATGGGCCGTAACGGGGAGATCCTCCGCCGCGGCGCGGAAGCTCTGGGGGTGCGCCATGGCCCAATCCAGCGGCCCGTGCGGGGCTGCCACGGGAGCGGCCAGTGCGCCTTCGGATGCCCCCTGGACGCCAAGCAGGATATGCGGCTGACGATGCTCCCCCGCGCCGTTCAGGCCGGGGCCCGCCTCTACGCCCGCTGCCGGGTTGAACGCATCCTGCACCAGAACGGACGAGTCACCGGCGTGGAGGCGGTGATCCTGGATCCTCGGGGCCGGGCCACGCCCTATCGGTTGACCGTCCGCGCTCAGGCCGTGGTCATGGCTGCCGGGGCTGTCTTCACCCCATGGCTTCTCCTGCGAAACCGCATCGGGCCGCGCTCCCAAATCGGCCGTCACCTCCGGATCCATCCGGGGTGTGGAGTGGTGGGTCTGTTCGATGAGGAGATCATCGGCTGGCGCGGGGTGATGCAATCTTACTATGTAGACGAGTGGCTGGAGGAAGGGATCCTGTTGGAGGCCACTTTCCCGCCGCCGGGGGTGGGCTACAGCGCAGGGGTGCTCCCGTTCATCGGACATGATTATAAGGCGCGGTTGGCCCGGTACCGCCAGATGGCTGCCATCGGGATCCTGGTCTCCGACCAGGGCGCTGGCCGGGTGGTGGTCGGGCCCGACGGGCGGCCGTGGATGCGTTACTCCCTCCACACGGAGGATGCGGCGCGCATCCGGAAGGCGATCGCCGCCGCAGCCCGTCTGCTCTTCGCCGCGGGCGCTCGGGAGGTATATTCTGGGTTGCCCGGCTTAGAGGCCATTCGCTCGGAAACAGAGATCCAGCACATCCTCTCCCCCCGATGGCGGCCCGCTGACCTCATCCTCTCAGCTTACCACCCGATGGGCACCTGCCGCATGGGGGAGGATCCGAACCGATCCGTCACCGATTCCTACGGAGCGGTTCACGGGATGTCCAACCTGTGGATCGCTGACGCAAGCCTTCTTCCCTCTTCCCCTATCGTGAACCCTCAGATCACCATCATGGCCCTTGCCCTGCGAACAGCGCGCCGGATTTTGGAGACGTGGAGGAAGACATGAGCCCTACATCCCCGAGGACCTCCCAGGAGACCCTGGCGCGGAGCATCCTTGCCGCGCTCGCCCTGGCTTTCGCGATCACCGGCCTTGGCTTCCTGTTGTTCCCCGAAGGCGTCCTCCAGGGAATCGAGGCGCTCGGCCGTTCGGTCGGTTCCTTCCTTCCCCCCGCCGAGGGACGCTTCTGGCTGGTCCTGGCTTTCGCCTATATGGTCCTGGTGACTGTCATGGCCGGTTTGAGCGCTTGGGATCCTCAACGCTTCCGCCCGATGTTATGGGTCCTGGCCCTCGGCAAGTTGACCTCCTCGCTGACCGCCCTGGCGTTCTTCACGCTGGATCGCCCGGCGTTCGTCTATCTGTTGAACTTCCTGGTCGATGGAGGGATCGTCCTTCTGGTGGGAGCCTGTGCCTTGCTTCTCCGCGGATAACCTGGCTTCCCCTGCCCATCTGGGGAATTTTGGAGTGGGTGGGGCTTGCCCAGCCCAAGAGGGGGGCACGGTTGAGCGGTCAGGCTGTCCGTTTGTCCAAGGTCCAACTTCAAGACCTGGGGGGAGGAAGCACAATGCCGAACTCCGAGCAGGACAACCAGCTGCGGTGGGATGGGCGCACCCCTGGGTTCTATGAGGTCTATTATCTCAAGGCGAACGATCCGGCCCGCGGGATCGCCCTGTGGCTGCGCTACACGCTTCTCGCCCCTCAACGGGGCGATCCGGTGGCTGAGTTATGGGGGTTCTTCTTCGATCGGAACCATCCGGATCGGAACTTGGCGCTCAAGGCGATGTATCCGTGGTCCGAAGCCCACGTGGAGTCGATGCCCTTCCGGTTCGCCATCGGCCCGGCCGTGCTCACCCATACAGGCGCCCATGGGGAGATCGTCCGGAACGGGCGGCGGCTGCGCTGGGATCTCCGATGGGCGCCTAACCCGGCCACCGTTCACCTGCTCCCCTTTCCCTGGATGTATCGGGGGTCCTTCCCCCGAACGAAGGTCCTTTCCCCGAATTTCGACATCCGCCTTCATGGGGTTTTAGAGGCAGATGATCAACGCTATCCTCTGGCTGAAGCCCCGGGTCAACAAGCTCATCTCTGGGGCACCCGCCACGCCGAACGATGGATATGGGGACATTGCAACGCCTTTGCGGAGGACACCAGGGTGGCCTGGGAGGGGTTAAGCGCTCAGGTGGCGCTCGGCCCCCTTCGGCTCCCCATGCTGACTCTCTTCGTCCTACGGGTGGACGATCGGTGGATCTTCCTGAACGGACTGGGGGCCCTGGTCCGGAATCGCGGCTCGGGAGCTGTGGGGACATGGCGGTTCATCGGGTACGGCCCGGGCCTGCGGATCGCCGGGGAAGCGAAGGTTGCGCCGGAGCACATTGTGGGAGCGATCTACACGGACCCGGACGGGAGCCAACGCTGGTGTCACAACACCAAAGTGGGGGATCTGACCTTAACGATCGATCAGCGATCTGGAAGGGTCTGGCGCCCGATGACCCTCACCGCCCTCGGGACATGCGCCCTGGAATGGGTGGGGCGGACCCCAGATCCCCGCGTGGCGATCTGGGTTTAGGGGCGGGACGTTCAGCCGCGTCCATCCCGGTCGGAAAGAAGAGGGTCTTTTTTCAGTGTAGGGATTTTGGGGTGGGTGGGGCCGCCTTCGGCGAGATCGGAAG
>NZ_JBHOQJ010000310.1:0-13058 GCF_042408365.1 Thermoflexus sp. | reverse complement strand
GAGGAGAACACCGTGCTCACCCGGGTGCCCAGGAAGGTGAGGATCGCGATGACTACGACAGCAATGAGCACCAGGATCAGGGCATACTCCACTAGTCCTTGTCCCTTCTCCCGTACCCACAACCAGAACTCAAGCAACCGTACCATGGAACACCTCCTGCATGCAAGGTGTGATCTCTGCTTACTATACCGAGAGAAAGAATAAATTTCCCTAGGACTTTAGTCACATGTGGGATAGTCGTGCTATATGCGTTATAAGATTATTACCCATGAGGTTGAAATCGTTCTATATGTAGGCTTTGCGTCAGGAACCGCTCTTCGTCGGCATCCAAATCGGCCTTGGGGATAGCGGCTTCTTCACTGCTTCCTCTCGTTGATCGAACGTCCTCAGCTGGCACTGGCGGGTCGGCTGAAGGTCCCCGGAGGGCGGTGTGACGTCGCCGTTATACTTGTGATCGGGTGGACCTCGCTTTAATATAGCAGGTCTGGGGAAGTAAGGGCCTTTTGGGGCGAGTCAGGGCTTTCATACAGTTCGGGTAAAGCGGATGGCCCCACCCCCCTTTATCCCCTCCCCACGGCCCGAAGGGCCGTGGGGGGGATTAAAAAATATTTCAGGGGCGAGTATGGAATCGGGGGTGATCCCTCCGCCTTGCGAATTTCCTTAAAGTAAGTTATGCCGTTCGGGGCTCGCGAGAGGGAGTAGAGCCGGGCGCCTTTGGCGCTCGGCTCCATCCCTAAAGCCCCCGCGAGGAAACCAATGGCCTCACTCCGATGCCTAATCGAAATCTTCTACGGCGATCGCGATGCCCAAGCGACCGATTGTGATCGGGATTGCGGGAGGGACTGGATCCGGCAAGACCACGGTGGCCGAGGCGATCGTGCGGCGCATCGGCCCGGAGCATATCGCGCTGATCCAGCAGGATAGCTACTATAAGGATCAAAGCCACCTCCCCATGGAGGAACGGGTCCGGATCAACTACGATCACCCGGACAGCCTGGACACGGACTTGCTCATCCAGCATCTGAAGGAGTTGTTGGCCGGGCGCTCGGTGGAGGTCCCGATTTACGATTTCACCACCTACACTCGAACGCCCCACACCCGGCGGGTGGAGCCGCGCCCGGTGATCCTGGTGGAGGGCATCCTGGTGTTTGTGGAGAAGGCGCTGCGGGAGCTGTTCGACATCAAGATCTACGTGGACGCTGATCCGGATATCCGGTTCATCCGCCGCCTTCAACGGGATATCGCCGAGCGCGGGCGGACCCTCGAATCGGTGATCCGGCAGTATCTCTCCACGGTCCGCCCCATGCACCTGGAGTTCGTCGAGCCCAGCAAGCGCTACGCGGATATCATCATCCCGGAGGGGGGCTTCAACACGGTGGCGTTGGATATGATCGCGGCCCGCATCCGGACGATGCTCCAGGAGGCGGAGGGATGAGCCCCATCGTCGTGGATGTCTCCGCCGCGGTGCACCATCGGGCCGGATTGGGCCGTTATGCGGCGGATCTGGTGAGGGCGCTGATCCCCTTATTGCCGGGCCGTCTCGCGATCTTTTATCACGATGCGCGCCGCGCGGACCTCTTCCCGCCCCTCGATCTCCTGCCGGCCCGCCCGTATCCGCTGCCGGCCAAGCCTTGGCGGTTGCAGGTGATGCTGGCCCATCTCTTCCGCCGCCCGATGGACGCCCTCGTCGGCCCGGCGCGCCTGTTTCACGCGACAGAACATCTTCTCCCCCCCTTCTGCAACCTCCCCTCGGTGTTCACTTTGCACGATCTGGTCTTCCGGCTTTATCCGGAGACCCATATGCCCTTAAACCGTTGGTTCCTCACGTTGATGATGCCCCGCTTCCTCCGGCGCGCCGATGCGGTGATCGCCGTCTCCGAGTGCACGCGACAGGATGCCATCCGCTGGTATCGCGTCCCGGAGGAACGGATCCACGTGGTTTATGAGGGGGTGGACGTCCGCTTTCGCCCTGCGCCGCTGGAGAGGGTTGCCGCCATCCGCGCTCGCTATCGTCTGCCGGACCGCTTTATCCTTTATGTCGGGACCATCGAGCCGCGCAAGAATCTGCCGACGTTGTTCGCCGCCTATCGGAGCCTGCTGGAGCGCTGGCCGGACCTGGGCCTGGTGGTGGCCGGGAGGCCCGGATGGCTGACGGAGGGGACCTTTCGGGCCTTGCGGGATCTGGGGCTGGAGGGGCGGGTTCGGTTCCTGGGCCATGTGCCCGATGAGGACCTCCCGGCTCTTTATTCGGCGGCCGTGGTTTTCGCCTTTCCCTCACTTTATGAAGGCTTCGGGCTTCCGCCCTTGGAGGCGATGGCCTGCGGGACGCCGGTGGTGGTGTCGGACGCCGCCTCGCTTCCGGAGATCGTAGGGGAGGCGGGCCTCCGTGTGCCGCCGGATCGCCCCGCGGACTGGGCAGCCGCCCTGGCGGCTCTTCTCTCCGACGAGTCCCTTCGGACCCATTTTCGGGAAGCGGGTTTGCGGCAGGCCGCCCGGTTCCGATGGGAAGAGGCCGCCGCGCGAACGGTGGAAATCTACGAGCGGGTGCTGCGAGCACGGGCCGCCATCCCCGGGCGCTTGGATGGGCCCGTGCCCCGGTGAGGAGGGAACGGCGCCTTGCAATCCGGTGAGGCGCGGGTTCGCCCATGGATGGGCTCAGCGCCTCTGGCCTCTTTCGGCGTTTCAGCGCCCGCTGGGGAGGGAAAGGGATCCCCTCCTGCCGTAAACGTGTGTCGGTCTGACTAATCAAAACTATCGAGGGAACATCCATGACCTGGCTTCAAGCGCTCATCCTAGGGATCACGCAGGGGCTCACCGAGTATCTCCCGATCAGCAGCTCGGCCCATCTGGTGCTCGTGCCTTGGCTGCTCGGCTGGCGGAACGATGAGCGGATCGTCTTCCCCTTCGATGTGCTGGTGCAGTGGGGAACGCTGGTTCCGGTGCTGATCTATTTCCGGCGCGATCTGTGGGCGATCCTGATCGCTGGGTGGGACGGCCTGCGACAGGGTTCCCCGTTTGCCACCCCGGAGGGCCGGCTGGGCGGGTGGATCCTTCTCGCCACTTTGCCGGCAGCGATTCTGGGGGTGCTCTTTAAAGAACCGATCGAGGCCGTTTTCCTCCAGCCCGTCGTGGCGGGCGCTCTGCTGTTCGGCACGGCGGGGCTGTTGTGGCTGGGGGAGCACCTCGGGCGGGGGGATCGGGATTTGCAACGGATGAAGGCTTGGGACGCGTTGGTCATCGGTTTCGCTCAGGCGCTGAGCCTATTGCCGGGGATCTCCCGCTCGGGGGCCACGATCGCCGCCGGGTTGGGCCGGGGATTTGTTCGGCCGGAGGCCGCGCGGTTCAGTTTCCTGCTGGGCATACCGGCTCTCCTGGGGGCTGGCCTGGTGGCCCTGAAAGATCTTTACCGGATCGGGTTCCCTCCACAGGCGATCATCCCTATCCTGATCGGCTTTCTCAGCGCGGCCCTCTCCGGCTACTTCGCGATCTGGGGTTTAATGCGGATGGTGCGACGGCGGTCCCTTAGGCCCTTTGCGGTCTATTGCGCGGGCGTGGGGACGTTGACCCTTCTCCTCTTTCTCTTGCGGGGGTGAAGGGGAGGCGGCCTTCCCCGGTTCGAAGGCGGGTGGGCGGGGTGGCCTTCGGACGAACCCTAAGATCACGCAGTTTGACAAGCTGGCTGATCTGTGATAGGTTTCGGAAACGGTTTGGCTGGATGGAAAGCGCTGTGATGGGATGCCGTCCGTCGCGCGTCGGCGGGAGCCGATGGGGGGGCTGTCTATGGGCTTTCGCCGATAGCCGAAGGGGCTCCGAAGATCGCGGCTGCCTTGCTGCATGCCAAGTCCTGCCGAGGCCCATCGGCGCCGGCCATCGGCCGGCCGGTGGCGCCGAGGGGTGACTCCCGGTCGCCGCTCGCCGCGGTCACGTCGCCCGCCTCTCATCCTGTTCGCTACTGGGGGTCTGCAATGGCCCGGACGCGCACCGAGAGAATGATCGAGCGTTTGAAGGAGCTTCAGGCCAGCACGCCGGATATCGAGGCCTCCGCAGTGGTCAGCCTCGACGGGTTGATCATCGCCTCCGCCCTCCCCGCCGATGTGGAAGAAGACCGGGTCTCGGCGATGTCTGCCGCGATGCTTTCCTTGGGTGAGCGGATCGCCGGCGAACTGGGCCGGGGGACGCTGGATCAAGTTTACATCCGCGGCGAGCGGGGCTATGTGGTGCTTATGGCGGTTGGGGAGGAGGCCGTGCTCACCGTGCTGGCCAGACCTCAGGCCAAGCTCGGGTTACTGTTCCTGGACATGCGGCGGGCCGCTGAGGATCTGGCCCGCATCCTTGCCTCTTAACACCCTCTCGGCTTCTCAACACCCTCTGGCGCGGGTTGCGTCGTTTTGTGTTTCGGGCGCTGGGTTAAGGGTCCGGGATCTTCAATCCGGAGCGTTTGAGGGGAGTGGGGCCGTCGAAGGGGGCTCCACCCACCCCAAAATCACTTAACTTTCTCCTCCCCGCCGCCCGTTGGGCTGGGGGAGGAGAAAAGAGTGGAGGAGCAGATGGCCCCTCCACCGCATATCCCCAAAACCGCGGAATTTGCGCGAGGCGCAAGACATCTGCGCGGCTTCCTTAATTCATGACACCTGGGGCTCATCGCCCCTGCAAGGGGTAACTACCAGCTCTCTTCAATAGCTTGTGCCTCGCTGGGAAAAGCGTTCCACCCTCGATTGGGAGGCTATGCCTTGAGCCAACAGAAGAGCGGCCTGTATTATCCCAATAAGATCGCCCGGATTTTCCTGGAGGCGCTGGAGGACGTGATGGGGAAGAACGGTTTGAACGCGGTCCTGAACCTGGCTCATCTTCCCCATCTGATTGATAACTACCCGCCCGATAACCTGGAGCGTGGGTTTGATTTCGCGGATTTCTCGGCCATCAACCGGGCGTTGGAGGAGATGTATGGGCCGCGAGGGGGCAGAGGGCTGGCGCTGCGGGGAGGGCGCGCCTCTTTCGCCCGGGGCCTTCAGGGCTTCGGCGCCCTGGCCGGGGTCAGCGACCTCGCCTTCCGGGTGTTGCCTCTCCAGGCCAAGTTGAAAATCGGCCTCCCGGCCATGGCCGGCATTTTCACCCAGTTCAGCGATCAAAAAAGTTATGTTTATGAGGAGGCGGAGCGTTTCATCTATGTGATCGAGCGTTGCCCGGTGTGCTGGGGCCGCAAAACCGATCGCCCGGTCTGTTACGCCGCTATCGGCTTGCTTCAGGAGGGGTTGCGTTGGGTCAGCGGAGGCAAGGAGTTCCGCGTGGAGGAGATCTCTTGTATCGCGATGGGGGATGCTACATGCTCCTTCGCGATCTATAAGGAACCGATCGGATGACCTGGCCACTGGCAGCTCGCCGATGGAGGTTGCGATGAGGAGAGTGGCCACCCTCCTGATTGTGGAAGACGAACCGGAGACCGTCAACCTGCTGGACATGTATTTCCAGGCCCAGGGTTATCAGGTGCTCACTGCGACCTCCGGCGAGGAAGCCCTATCGCTGGCCCGAGAGCATGCTCCGGATCTCATCGTGCTGGACATCCGCCTACCAGACATCGATGGCTTCGAGGTCTTCCGGCAGTTGCGCGCCCATCGGCGAACCCATGAGATACCGGTGATCTTTCTGACGGAGAAGCGGGAGCGGGAGAACCGGTTGACCGGCCTGGAGATGGGCGCCCACGATTACATCCCGAAGCCCTTCAGCCTTCAGGAGCTGCGAGCCCGCATTCAGAACATCCTGCAACGATCCCGCGCCGAGCCGGCCCTCGATGGGCTCACGGGGCTGCCAGGCCGTCCGTTGATCCTGGAGTACCTGAGGGAGCAGCTTGGGCGATCGGATTGGGGGGCTTTGTTGATCGGCTTGGAGGGGCTGGAGGGATTTGGGGAGCGCTATGGGTTTGTGGCTCGGGATGATGCGATCCGCGCGGTGGGACTCCTCCTGGCCGGGCTCAATCATGAAAATGGGGAGGCTTTCTTCCTCGGCCACATGGGCGGGGGATGGTTTATCATGATCGGGGAGGGCCATCAAGTCCATGCGATCATAGGGCAGGCGATCGCTCGATTAAGAAGTGCCCTGCCGTACTTTTACCCCCTGCAGGATGTGGAGGAACATCCGCGCCAACTTCCCCGATTGCAGGTGGTGGCAGCCCAGGTTCAGGGGGCCGAAGGGCCGTTTCCCACTCCGGAGAGCGTGATCCAGCGGCTGAACGAACGGCGGAAAGCGTTTCCTTAGAAAGCGGGACAAGCGCCCCGGCGCTTACCTCCAACTCCAGAAGGGTGTTTCTCCTGCCTCCCTGCATCCCGAAGGGCTGCAGGGAGGCGGGAGAACGACAGGGAGGGACGATCCGCACCTCCGCCGGGTAGCCCCAAAACGCCAGCGAACAAAGCACGACCTTCCCTCCGTTTGCGGGAGGGGGGGCGGATCAGGCGAAGCACTTCTTGTGGTAATATCGCATCCGGTTGCGCATCCCATCCTTGACCGGCAGCAGCTCGCTCAACCGGATGGGTTGCCCGCACCGATAACAAATCCGACGGGTGGGGAGGTCCACCGCCTGCACGACCTTCTTCTCTTCCTGCTGGACCTTCTTGGTTGCCTTGGCCATACGCCTTGCCTCCTGAAGGAGGATAAAAGCGATCGCCGATGAGAGCGTTTCGTGGCTGCTCCATTTCGGGCAGCAGTTCCTTGGGTTACCGAACGGCGCAACGCCTGAAAGCAGGTAGTGACCCCTTTCGGTCGTGATGGGTTCCCAAGGTCAAGAATTCAAGGGGGCTGCGCGGGGGGAGGGAATTCCCCCATCCCCCTTTCCTCGTGGGGTGCAGGTGCCTTCGGCGGCCCGCTCCCCACGGGGAAAAATCACCTACCGAATGGAATAACCACCCAAAGCCATAAGGCAGGGCGAAAATATGCCACGGACTTTCCCCTTTGTCAAGCCATCCGCACGGATCCGGGTGCTTTCTCCGCATCTGGATGACGCGGTGCTCTCTTGCGGGGGGACCCTTTATCGGTTGAGCCGGGAGGCCCATCCCGTGGAGGTGATCACCGTGTTTGCCGGAGATCCCGTTCCCCCCCTGCCGCCTTTCGCACAGGAGCTGCACGCGCTTTGGGGAGGCGGCGAGGGAGCTATGGCCATGCGACGCGCGGAGGATTTGGAGGCCCTGGCCCTTCTCCACGCGACGCCGATCCACTGGACGTTCCCGGATACCATCTATCGCCGGGATGCCCAGGGCCAGCCGCTCTGCCAGGGCCGGGAGGATCTCTTCCGTCCCCCACACCCGGATGAGGCCATCTGGATCGAGCGGATCCGGGAAGCGCTGACGGCCCTTCCCTGGGAGGAGGGCGATCTGTTGCTCGCCCCGCTGGCGTTGGGCGGCCATGTGGATCATCGCCTGGTCTATATCGCCGTGGAAGGCTGGCGCCGCGCGGGGATCCTCCATGGGTTTTACGAAGATTTCCCTTATGCGGAGTGGGAGGGAGTCCACAACCCTCCCGGGAGGGAGCCCCATCGGGTGCGGCTCGAAGAAGAGGATCTGGAGATGAAGGCGAAAGCCATCCGGGCTTATCGATCCCAGTGGCCGATCTTCTTCGCCACGGAGGGAGAGATCCTGGAGCGGATCCGGGCTTACGCGCTTCGGGTCGGCGGGGATGCTCCGGCGGAGCGCTTTTGGTTCCCCACCGGCTTCATGCCGACCACAAGGGCCACCGCTTCCAGCATGAACGTGCGGGTTTCTTGAAGGACCAGGCCTGCACGGGCCATGGCGCTGGCCAGCTCGTCCAGGGTGAAGAAGTTTTCCACCGACTGCGGCAGATACGTATAGGCCGCGCGGTCGCCCGCCACGATCCCCCCAATCCATGGAACGATTCGATGGAAATAGAATCGATAGAAGGGGGTCCACCACCGCTCCGGCGGTCGGATGGCTTCCAAACATACCACCCGACCGCCGGGGCGGACCACCCGGGCCTGCTCCCGCAGGGCGAGGTCCAGATCGGCGACGTTCCGCATGACGAAGCCGGAGACTACCGCATCGAAGGTTTCATCCGCGAAGGGGAGGCGCAGTGCATCTCCACCGATCCATCGGATGCGGTCGCGGCCGGGCTTCATGCGCCCGCGGAGCATCATTGGGAGGGTGAAATCGCAGCCCACGACCAGCGCCTCGGGGCACTGCCGGAGCGCCTCCGCGGCCAGATCGCCGGTCCCGGCCCCCACATCCAGCACGCGGGCGTCCGGCGTCAGAGCGCATGCGCGGATGGCCTGCTGGCGCCACCGGAGATCCAGACCCCCCGTCATCAGTCGGTTCATCAGATCATAACGGTGGGCGATGCGGGCGAACATCGCCCGTATTTGTTCCGGCTTGTCCGGGCTTGTGGTCATGGGCAAGGGATCCCTCGGGTGGATTGGCGAACGGACGGCGAGGCCGCCGAAAGCGCCCCAAGGCGGGTGGCTGGCCAGGGGCAAGAGGCGGCCGGAGGCCGCTGATCCCGATGTTCCCCACTAACGGCTTATTTTACTGAAAGGGATCCGCATGGCTCAATCGGATCTCGGGAGCCTCGATCGGTTGTCGGGAGCGTTGGCCCGCTGGGGGCCGCGCCCGGGAGAAGGCCCGCTGTGTCCCGGCGGCGAGCCTTTCTTTTTCCCAGGTGGGCCCGTGGGGATATTGTTGATCCATGGGTTCACTGGTGCCCCTCAGGAGATGCGCCGGCTCGGGGTTTTCCTGGCCCAACGCGGGAGGACCGTGTTGGGGATCCGGTTGCCCGGCCATGGGACGCGGCCGGAGGATCTGCGCCAGGTCACGTGGCGGGATTGGACGGAGGCGGTGGCCCTGGGCGCCGACACCCTGCGAGAACAATGCCGGGCGGTGTTCCTGTGCGGCCTCTCTTTGGGCGGCGTCCTCGCGCTCTATGAAGCCGCCCGGCGGCCGCCAGATGGCTTGATCGTGATGGCCTCCCCTTACCGAATCCGGGATGTCCGCCTTCGCTTCCTCTGGCTGTTGAAACGGCTGGTCCCCAATGTGCGGAAGGGCCCCTCGGATCTCCGCGATCCGGAGGCTCAGGCCCAGCAGGTTTCATATCCCTGGTATCCGCTGACGGCTGTGGAGGAGCTGCTCCGCGCCCTGCGGGCCGCGACCGCCCGTCTGTCGCAGGTGCGTTGTCCCACGCTTTTGATCTATTCCCGGTCGGATCGCACCGTCCCTCCGGATCATGGGTGGGCGATTTACCATCGGCTGGGGAGCTCGGACAAGACGGTCCACTGGCTGGTTGGCAGCGGACACGTCATTCCGGAGGATATCGAGCGGGAGGAGGCCTTCGCGCAGATCGATCGCTTCATCCGGCGCGTGGCGAGCCAGGCGATGGAGCGAAACGGGGCTCCGAGGTTGGCTCCATGCGAACGATGACCGTCGGCCTGATTGCGGACACACACGTCCCGCAGCGGATGGAGCGCTTGCCGCCGCAGGTGGCGGAGATCTTCCGCGGCGTCGCCCTGATCCTGCATGCGGGGGACCTGAACCGCTGGCCGGTGCTGGACGAGCTGGCCCGGTTGGCTCCGGTGGTGGCTGTGAAGGGGAACGCGGACATCGGGCTCCGGCTGCCCTGGCAGGAGGTTGTGGAGATCAACGGCATCCGGATCGGGTTAACCCATGGCCATGGCGGATGGCCAATTTATCTGAGGAATAAGATCCGGGAGGCCACTATCGGCTTCGAGCCGCTGCGTTATCTGCGATATGCGCGCTTCGCTTTTCGAGAGCCGGTGCATCTGATCGTCTCCGGGCATACGCACCGGCCCCACCTGGTATGCGTGAATGGGGTCTGGTTGGTGAACCCGGGCCCGGTCGCGCCGGACTATTACGTCCAGCGGGGGCCGGCGGTGGGCCTTCTCCACGTGAAGCCAGGGGATCTACGGTATGAGTGGGTCGATCTCTCCACGGGGCGCGTTCGGGATTGGGCGCTTCCGATCGGGTAGGGGCGGGCCTTGCGTCGGCTCGATTTTTGCGGAGCGCCGCCTCCTCCACGTTGTGCAACCGGCGTTCGGGGCGCGTCCCCATTTCGCCAGATGAAGCGAAATCGGGCAATCGCTTCATTTGGTGATAGTAATTTTTTCTTCGTGGGTGGGGCGATGCCCCCACCGCGAATTTTTGACCTGGGCTACCCATGACTTCTCCCTACGAAGCTGGGATGCGCCCGGTGTTCGAACGAATTTGCCAAAATCGCGATTTGTTGTTACACTTTTAATTTGCGATGTCATAAACCCTGTGAGAGACCACTGGAGCCTTCACTCCATGGAGTTCGATCGCCCTTCCGGCGCCAGGGCATGGAGGGGATGGTGATCGATTCGGGGCGCTTACGGATGAGCCGCGAACGCCTGAAAAGGTGGTTTCCCTGCGGGTGGAAAAAGATCCTCGATGGGGGCGGGCCTGACAGCCCCCCATCGGACCCTCGGTAGCGAAGCCGCCGCATCCCACCAGGATGTTCTATACCACATGCGAGGAGCGCTGTGGATTCCAGCTTGCCTCCATGATCCCGGGCTCGTCCCGGCTTTAAGGTCGCAGCAGGTCTGGGATATTTGTTCGGCAAAGGGTTCAACCTTCCAACGTTTCTCCCTTTGAGGCGCCTTTGGCCATGCTCCCCGATCTCCCTCCCCCGCGATGTCTGGGCTGCGGAGAGGAAGATCGGGGAAGGAAAAGGAGGGTGGAGGGCCTCGCTGGTCTTCTGACGCCGCCTCCACCACGGGACATCGAACCGGCAAACCCATAGGATCTGGAAGCCTGAAGGAGGAGCAGACTATATGATCCGAATTAACGGCGAGAAACACTACGCGCACATCCCGGAGATCCTGGAGCCGCCGAATCTGATTGAGATCCAACATCGATCGTTCCAGTGGTTCATTGATGAGGGCTTGAAGGAGCTCTTCGATGAGATCTCCCCCGTCGAGAGCCTGAACGGCCAGATGCGTCTTTATTTCCCGGGCAACAACCCGGTGGCCAGGCAGCTGAAGCTGCGCTATTGGTTCGACGAACCCAAGCACACGGAGCTGGAATGCTTGGAGCGGGATCTCACCTACGGCCGCGGGATGTGGGTTCAGGTGGCTCTGATCGTGGCCGGGCGGGAGCCCATGGTGAAGGATGTTTTCTTCGGGGAGCTCCCGTGGATCACGAGCAACGGCACGTTTATCTATAACGGCACGGAACGGGTGGTGGTCTCCCAGCTGATCCGCTCGCCCGGCGTCTACTTCGATATGGAGGAGGATCCCTCCTTAGGCCGCCCCTTGGCGATGGCCAAGCTGATCCCGGACCGGGGGGTCTGGCTGGAGTTCGAAACCCGACGCAACGATCTGCTGATCCTTCGCTTCAACCGGCGCCGCACGGTGCCGGCCACGCTCTTTCTGCGCGCCCTGGCCGCCCTGGACGATGGGATCAGCCAGATCCTGACGGAGGGCACCGACGAGGAGCTGCTGGAGCTTTTCAAGGATGTCGACGTTCACCCGGATCATCCGTATATCCTCAGCACCATCCGTCAGGAGGGCCGGCTGGAGCCTCGGGAGGGCCGCACCATCGCCCAAGAGGCGCTCATCGAGTTCTTCCGCCGGCTGCGCCCGGGCGACCCGCCGACGCTGGAGAACGCCCACTCGTTCCTGGTGGCCCAGCTCTTCGATCCCCATCGGTACGATCTGCATCGGGTCGGCCGGTATAAGATGAACCGGCGGCTGGAGCTCTCCATTCCGATCCACCATCGCACGCTCACCAAGCAAGATATCGTGGCCATCATCAAGGAGATCATCCGCATCAACAACGGGGTGCGGCCGCCTGATGATATGGACCATCTGGGGAACCGGCGGGTGCGCACCGTGGGCGAGCTGATCCAGGCCAAGATGCGGGTGGGGCTGCGCCGGATGGAGCGGGTGATCCAGGAGCGGATGAGCATCGCCGATCCCGCCACGGTCACGCCCCTCCAGCTGATCAATATCCGCCCGGTGATGGCCGCGCTGCGGGAGTTCTTCGGCTCGAGCCAGCTTTCCCAGTTCATGGATCAGACGAACCCGCTTTCGGAGCTCACCCACAAGCGCACCCTTTCGGCGCTGGGGCCGGGAGGCCTGCGGCGGGAGCGCGCCGGGTTTGAGGTGCGGGACGTCCACCTCAGCCACTACGGCCGGATCTGCCCGATCGAGACGCCGGAGGGGCCGAACATCGGTCTGATCGGCCGGCTGGCGATCTACAGCCGGGTGAACGAATTCGGCTTCATCGAAACCCCTTATCGGAAGGTGGTCCGGGCTGTGCCCAACCGGCCCGAGGCGCTGATCGGCCGGATCCTGCGGGAGGACGTGGTGGATCCGGGGACCGGAGAGGTGATCGCGTCGGCGGGGACGGAGGTCACCGAGGCCCTGGCGAAGCGGATCGCCCGCCTTCCGCTGGAGGAGATCCGGGTTCAACCCTTCGTGACCCAGGAGATCGTCTATCTGACGGCCGACGAGGAGGAGCGTTACGTCATCGCCCAGGCCAGCGTGGAACTGGACGAGAGGGGGCACTTCAAGCAGACCCGTGTTCCTGCCCGCTATATGGGGAAGTTCATGATGGAGGCCCCGGAGCGGATCGATTATATGGATGTCGCTCCGCGACAGATCGTAGGGGTCTCCGCTTCCCTGATCCCCTTCTTGGAGCACGATGACGCCAACCGCGCCCTGATGGGCTCCAACATGCAACGCCAGGCGGTGCCGCTCCTGCGCCCGGAGGCCCCCATCGTGGCGACTGGGATGGAGCGGGTGGCCGCGCGGGATTCCGGCCACGTCCTCCTCTCCGAGGTCGACGGCGAGGTCATCCAGGCCACCGCCGACGAGATCGTGATCCGGGGCACCAACCGGCGGCTGTATCGCTACCCGCTGCGGCGTTTCCAGCGATCGAACCAGAGCACCTGCATCCACCAGCGCCCGCTGGTCTTCAAGGGCCAGAAGGTGAAGAAGGGCCAGGTCATCGCGGACTCCAGCAGCACGGATCAAGGGATGCTGGCCCTGGGCCGCAACCTCGTTGTGGCTTTCCTTTCCTGGGAGGGCC
>NZ_JBHOQJ010000308.1:0-6205 GCF_042408365.1 Thermoflexus sp. | reverse complement strand
CCCCCGCAGCCCGAAGGGCTGCGGGGAGGGAGGAGGAAGGGGTGAGGGGCAGATGGCCGCTCCACCGCATATCATAAATATTAGGCCGTTTCCTCCTTGGGGTGCTGGGGGGCCAAGCCGCGCGCCGCAGGCGCCGGCTCGGCCCCCCAAAATTTTTCATCGGATCAATACCCCTTGGCACATGAAGAGGCTTATGCTATCCTTTTAGGGAATTACGCGGTGGGTTCCCTTTTGGGGGCTTGGGGGGGCGGAGCCGGGCGCCTTTGGCCCTCAGCCCCGCTCCCAAAAACCGTCGGTGCAGGGGCTATGATCGCAGTGGGCCGTTCGAATCTCAATCAGGATATCCCAGGCAATGACGTCTTCCGGCGTATACAGCGGGGGGCGGTAGGAAGGCTTTGATCCCATACAGGCTGAGCGATTCATGGGCAACCTGGGCCGCCCACCCGCAGGAGGGCGGCCCAGGTTTTTGATGGTGGCTTTCGATGTTGCGTGGACACCCCGCCAGGAAATCAATCTGGAGCTCGCTACTATTGAAAGGGGCAACTACCCGATGTTGGTGGGGTGAGCATTGAAGGCTCCAGCCTGTCCCTCAAATTTCCGGTAGGGTGAGGACTCGTCTCCCGCAGAGCCGGGAAGGGTAGGGGCAGTAAGTGGGCGGGGCTGAATCGTTATAGGTTGGCGACTCGAGCGAGCACGATTCCGAATAAGGAGGGCTTCATGTTGAAGAGCCACGGATGTGGAGAGTTGCGTCCAGCGCACATTGGCCAGGAGGTCGAGCTGGCCGGTTGGGTCCACCGTCGTCGGGACCACGGTGGATTGATTTTCATCGATCTCAGGGATCGGAGCGGCCTGGTGCAGGTGGTGGGCGATCCCTCTCGCTCTGCTGCCGCCCATGCCGTCCTGGACGAGGTGCGCCTGGAATATGTGATCCGGGTTCGTGGCCTGGTCCGGCGGCGCCCGGCCGGTGCGGAAAATCCCAATTTGCCGACTGGGGAAGTTGAGGTCGAAGCCCATGAGGTGCACATCCTCAACCCTGCCCGTCCGTTGCCTTTCTCCATCGATGATGATGGTCGTCGGATCGATGAGGCGGTCCGCTTGCGCTACCGCTATCTGGATTTGCGTCGTGCCAGGATGCAGCGGAACCTGATGCTGCGCCACCAGACCACGCGGGCGATCCGGGATTATCTGGATGCCCGTGGGTTTGTCGAAGTGGAAACCCCTATTCTGATCAAGAGCACGCCGGAGGGCGCCCGGGATTTCATTGTCCCCAGCCGGCTTCATCCAGGTAAGTTCTACGCTCTTCCCCAATCCCCACAGCAACTCAAGCAATTGCTGATGGTGGCGGGATTGGAGAAATACTATCAGATCGCCCGCTGCTTCCGGGACGAGGATTTGCGGGGCGACCGACAGCCGGAGTTCACTCAATTGGATCTGGAGATGTCCTTTGTGGACCGTGAGGATATCCTCCAGGTCATCGAGGGGTTGCTGATCGAGGTGGTGCAGCGGGTTACCCCGCACAAGCGCTTCCGCGCTCCTTTCCCCCGCCTCACCTACTCCGAGGCGATAGCCCGTTATGGCTCAGACAAACCTGACCTCCGGTTTGGCATGGAGCTGGTGGATCTGACGGACGTATTTCGAGAGAGCTCGTTTGAAGTCTTTCGTTCCATCGCTCAAAGCGGGGGGCAGGTGAAGGCGTTGCGGGCTCCAGGGTGTGCGGGCTACAGCCGCCGCGAGATCGATGAGCTGACGACCTACGTGAAGTCGCTAGGTGCGAAAGGCCTGATCACTCTTGCCTTCGCTGGGGACGATGTGAAAGGGCCGGCGGTGAAGTTCCTCGCCGAAGGCGAGAAAGCAGTGATTGCGGAGCGGGTCGGGGCCGGGGTAGGGGATCTCGTTTGCATGGTGGCCGATGCGCCGGATACGGTGGCCAAAGCTCTGGGAGGATTGCGATTGTTCTTCCGAGATCGATTGCAGCTCGCCGATCCGGACGAGTTCGCTTTCGCTTGGATCCTGGAGTTCCCGATGTTTGAGTGGAATGACGAAGAGGGGCGATGGGAAGCGATGCATCATCCGTTCACCTCGCCAATGGATGAGGATTTAGACCGTCTGGAGACGGATCCCGGATCCGTCCGCGCCAAATCCTATGACATTGTGTGCAATGGATATGAGATCGGTGGGGGAAGCATTCGGATTCACCGTCGAGATGTTCAGGAACGGGTTTTCCGGCTGTTGGGCTATACGCCGGAGCAAGCGCGCGCCCGCTTCGGCCATATGCTGGAGGCTTTTGAGTTCGGCGCGCCGCCTCATGGAGGGATCGCCCTGGGGTTAGATCGTCTGGTGATGCTCCTGGCGGATGAGCCGAACATTCGAGAGGTCATTGCCTTCCCCAAGACGGCCAGCGCTATGGATCTCCTCTTTGATGCGCCATCGGAAGTGGATGAGCGCCAACTGCGGGAGCTTCATATCCGGGTTGTGCAGGAAGATCCAGAGTAGGGGCTTCGATTTCCCTTGTCCCTCACAGCTCTCCAAGCTGCGGAGCGGAAGGGGGATGGGACCATTCACTCCGTGAGACGACGAGCCCAGAGACCCCGGCTCGCTTGCCCAAAGGAGCGGTTTCCATTAAACTTTTCCAAAGCAGCGGGCTCCTCGATCGCAAGACCGGCCCTTGGATTTGGTATTTTCACTGACCTTTCCTCCTTTCCTCATTCTGGGGGTGAGGTCGCCCTTAGTGCTTTGTCCATATTTGAGGTTTTAAGGCCCTTGGGGATCTTCAGGGGTTAGGAAAGATCACTAAAAACAGGCGCTTATGAAATTTAACAAATCAATCCGCACATTCCACGTTGAGGATACGCCGTGAGAGAAGCGGGAGACCTCACCCCCCTTGATCCCCCTCCCCACGGCCCGAAGGGCCGCGGGGAGGAGGGGAGAAAAGGGGTTTGGGGGCGAGTTGATTTTTTAAACTTCATAAGCGCCCTACTACAAACAGCCCTCAATCCCTGAAAGGGTTTTCTCTCCTCCTCCCGCAGCCCAAAGGGCTGCGGGAGGAGGAGAGAAAGGGTGGAGGGATCATCCGCTCCCTTCACCACATCTCCCCACAACTCAAGTGGATAAAGCATTAGCGGCCTCGCACCCTGACCCTTTGGGGAGAGGGAGGGCCAGGATGCCTGGAAGAGAAAGACGCTCGGAGAGAGGATCAGAGGATCGCCCGCTGCACAAATGCTCTGCTTGAGTTTCCCGAGCGAGGAGTTCCACATGGCTGAAGGAGATCGGAGAAAGATTCGCATTGTATGTATCGAGGACGATCAAGATATGATCGACCTAATCCGTCTGATCGTCACCCGACGGGGGTATGAGTTGGTCGGCTGGGCAACCAGCGGGATGGAGGGAATCGAAGTCATCCGGCGAGAGAAACCGGACCTCGTTCTGCTGGATCTGATGATGCCGGACATTGATGGGTGGGAAGTTTACCAACAGATGAAAGCTGATCCGGAGCTGCGCAACATCCCGGTGATTGTGGTCACCGCCCGAGCACAACATGTGGATCGCATCTTGGGGCTTCATATCGCCCGGGTAGATGATTACCTCACCAAGCCTTTTGGGCCCTCGGAGTTGATCGCCAGCATCGAGCGGGTGATGAGCAATTTCACCTCTGCCCCGTCCGGTGAGGAGTAAGCCCGATGGGTGTTCGCCCTCCGACAGTGGAGATTTTCGCCATTGGGAATGAGTTATTGCTGGGCGAGGTGGTCGATACCAACACGGCTTGGCTGTGTCGTTTCTTCACCGGGCTGGGTGGGAGGGTGCAGCGAGCGACCATTCTCCCGGACGATGTGGAGGAGATTCGCGCCGAGTTGGAGCGCTCATTGTGGCGGGGGCCTGATTTTATATTCACCACGGGAGGGCTGGGTCCAACAGAGGACGATCGAACGCTTGCCGGGGTGGCTTTAGCCACGGGCCGGCCGTTGGAGGAGCATCCTCAGGCGCTTCAGATGGTGGCAACGCGTTATCAAGCCCTGGCTGAGTTGGGCTATGTGGCTGACTCCGAGCTCACACCGCCCCGCCGTAAGATGGCTCTCCTCCCCCAAGGTGCGGTCCCCTTAGCGAACCCTATCGGCGCTGCCCCAGGGGTCCTTCTTCCTTTGGAACGGACCACCGTGGTCTGTCTCCCTGGGGTTCCTGAGGAGATGAAAGCCATCGTTCAGGGCGCTCTCGCGCCTTATCTTCAGACTCGATTTGGAAAAGCAGGTTTTGCGGAGCTCCGTTTGCTCGTCGAGTGCGGAGATGAATCCCGATTAGCCCCTTTATTGGAGGAGATCCATCAGCGATTCCCTCAAGTGTATATAAAATCTCGGGCGCGAGCGTTTGGCCCTGAGGTCCGTCTTCGGGTTTACCTCTCGGCCGTTGCGTCCACCTCGGAGGAGGCCCAAGCCTTGGTAAAGGAGGTGTGCCGTCGTCTGGAGGAGCGCCTCACGGAGGCAGGGATCGCACTGGAGATTCTGAACCATAATTAAGCAGCCGCTGTTTGTAGTGCTGCATACGTTTTTGAGATATGCGATGGAGAGGGCTAATCTCCGAAGATCCCCAAGGACCGTAAAATGCTCTGTTGTAAACAAAGGCGGTCCCCCGAATTCGTAGTGACGATCTTTCGATTCGTAGAGTTCCTATGAGGGGGCGCTTATGCGCCCCCTCATAGGAATTCCCTCCACGCTCTTTTCATCTTTTCGGCAGAGCAACCTTAAAACCTCCAAAGATATATGGACAAAGCAATAGGACGCTTGAGCGCTCATCCTTTTCTTTCCCCAAAAACCCTGGAAAGGAGGTCTGGCCATGGGCATCACTGGACGCAGTCTCTGTCTGTTCATCTTAATGGCTTTCCTAGCTGCATGCGGGGCTCCTGCAGTATCTCCAACGCCGATGCCTCCCTCGGCCTCTCCCACCGCTCCCACCGTTCCCACCCGGGTAGAGGACTCCTGCGGCGACCGCTCGAAGCTCTCAAAGGAGCTCTATTTGTTCAACTGGCCGGATTATATCGCTCCAGAAGTGCTGAATCGGTTTGAGCAGGAATGCGGAGTTAAGGTGATCGTCGACACTTATGATTCCAATGAAACCCTGCTAGCCAAGCTCCAAGCTGGAGCCACCGGTTACGATGTCATCGTGCCCTCTGACTATATGGTCTCCATCATGATCAATGAGGGAATGCTAGCCGAACTGGACAAAAGCAATCTTCCCAATATCAAACACATTGATCCGAACCATCTCGGCCTCTATTTCGATCCGGAGAATAAATACACGGTTCCCTACATGTGGGGAACATCGGGTTTCATGTATGACACCGCGGCTATCCCGCGGGAGTTGAAGAGCTGGCGGGATGTGTTTGAGCCAGCGCCAGACGTGCAGGGGAAAATCTCAATGCTGAAGGACGAACGGGAGGTCATCGGAGCGGCTCTCAAATATCTGGGTTTCTCGATGAATTCAACCAATCCGGACGAATTGCAAAAGGCAAAGGAGGTTTTGCTCCGTCAGAAGCCTTATGTGAAGGCTTACACCAGCGATACCAACCGCGATCTTCTGGTGGCTGGCGAAGTGGTCCTCGCCCACATCTGGACCGGAGATGCCATTCGGGCCCGGGATGTCAAGCCTTCCTTGAAGTATGTGATCCCCGAGGAAGGCTGCACGATTTGGCAGGATAATCTGGCTATACCGAAGACCGCCCGGAACAAATACACGGCCGAGATTTTCATTAACTTCCTGATGCGCCCAGATATTGCTGCGATCAATGCGAACACCATTAAATATGGCAGCCCGAACCGGACGGCGATCCAGGAACATCTGATCGACCCTGCGCTTCTGAACGATCCGGGCATTTATCCACCGGAGGAGCTGAAGCGAAAGATGGAATGGTTGATTGACGTGGGAGAGGCCATTGAGATATACGATCGCATTTGGACCGAGCTGGGGGTGGAGCAGTAAACAACAGCACGCTCATGGGTTTTTGGGTATGCGGTGGGGAAGCCGGATGGCCTTTCCCGCCTTTCTCCCCTGCCTGTAGCCCAAAGGGCTACAGGCAGGGGAGAAAAATTCTTTGGGGGGCCGCCTTCGGCAGCTCCCAGCCCCCAAAAACCCTAGGGAGGCGGCCTTAAAAGCGCGTTCAGTCATATCCAACAATCGAATCTGGAAACGCGCTCTGGGGATGTGGGCAAAGCCCACA
>NZ_JBHOQJ010000275.1:0-15266 GCF_042408365.1 Thermoflexus sp. | reverse complement strand
GGAAGCACGGGGCGCAGGCGGCGACGCGCTTCCAGGATCTGGGTCAGAGAAGGGGCTAGGAGGGACGCTTCCACGGGTTCCATTCCTCAATTTAGGTTACCTGTCAGGTCTGCGCCGACCAGGCCCCACGTCGGCGTAGGCCGACGTCCGGCGCGAAGCGCCGATGGAGGCCAACTTCAATCGGCGCCAAGGGATAGCGCCCGGAGCGGGCGGTTTCATTCGAGCTGAACAGTTACTTTGTGGGGCCCTTCTGCTACCGCCTTAACTTGATACCTAGTGGGGCACCCCTTGTGGGTGCCCCTACACGGAAACAGATCAAGGCCAAGCGATGGCGCGGCGGACTCGAGCGAGGAGCTCCTCGCTTGGGCCTCGGAGGATCAACGTGCGGCTTCCTTTCCACTCCAGCCACAGGGCATCTTTCCCGATCCAGAGGGCCTGACCGGCCCCCTCACGAGTGGGTCCCCCGTTGTAGCGAGCCTCAGCGTAAGCCCGGAAGGCCTCCACGAACTCGCTCGCCTCCGCCTCGCTGTCCCAGGCCACCGCCAGGACCAGCAGGTCCTGGCCCGCCCCCTCGTGGACATACACCGCATAACGATCCCCGCCCCACCCGGCGGCCGCCTCCTCCGCCTGGGGCGCCGACAACCGCTCCTCCAGATAAAGCCTCAGGAAGAACTCGCCCAGGACATTCTCATCCACCAGTTGCCAGCCGCTCCCCAAGGTATCCGTGAGAGGCGGCAACGCCACCCGAATCGGCGCTTCGCGGCGGTTGAACTTCTCAGGATGGAGGATCTGTTCCGTGGAGGCCGGCGGATCCCGGAAGGCGGCGTTGATCGCCTCCCACCCGCCTTGCACATATAGCCGCTGGACAAAGGTGAAGCCAGCCTCGTAGGGGAAGGTCAGCTCCTCGCGGATCACCCGGGGGGCGCGGTCGAAGACCGCGCTGGGTTGGCGCTGGACCGCCTCAAACCACTCCTGCTGCTCCGCCCGCGGAAGGCTCTGCAAATAGAGCAACTGGGTGAGGGTGGCATCCCCCTCCACCAGCGCCCGGCGGGCCAGCATGGCGTCGTCGTCGACATCCTTCGGCCGCTTGCGCTCATCATCTGTGAACCCGAGGGCCACGAGATCGAAATGCTGGTCTTGGAGCAGGTGGGTGTACTCGTGGGCGAAGGTCACTCGCTCCAAAACCCCAGGCTGCTTCTGCTCGCTGATCACAAAGAACTGTTTCGTGTCCGGATCGTAGAAGCCGGCGATCTGTTCCGTGTAAAGCTCCAGGAGGAACTCTCGCAGGTTGAAATCCCGCGGCAGCAGATCGAAAGCCGCCAGGGTGAGGGTATCCTGACGGGCTTCCTCCGGGGTGTAGTCCTCCTCGAATTTCCGCTCCTGATACGCCCGCAACTCCGCCTGGGTCATCAAGGAGCGGGTGTAAGGTCCGGTCGCCTGTAACTCTCGGATCCGTTCCACCTTTCGGGCGATCCCATCGAAGACCCCGAGCTCCGGCGTTGCCGTCGCCGCCGGCGGGGTTGGAGTGGGAGTGGGAGGGAGCGGAGACCCCGATGGGGTGGATGACGGGGCCGTAACCGTGATCGGCGAGCGGGTCGGGGTTGCGGGAGCAGGTAGGTAGAGCTGCCGCGCGGCTGACCAGACCAAAACGACTGCGCCTGCGCTGCAAGTGAGCGCAGCCATCACCAGTAACACGATCCCGATTCGTCGCATGCTCACTCCTAAGAAGGGGCTGAAGGGAATTGTGGCCTTGACGGCGGGGAAGGTCAATCCCAACCCGTAACGATCTGGCTGGGCAACCTTCGGTTGGGGGCTCCCGCGAAGCGGCGGAATGACCCCACCCCCTTTCATCTCCTCTGGAGGGAACTCGCAGCGGAACGCCCATATACGTAACCGGCGTTGCGTTCGAACGGCTGAATCGTTGCCCTTACCCGCGCAATCGCTCAAGCAACGCTGCGTCGGAGCGGCGGCGGCGGGCAAAGACGTGCGGCCGCTTCCGGGCCACGCGCGGCCAGGTGAGGAGGCCCGTCAGCATCCCCCGCAGCCGGGCCCGGGCCGCCGCGCCCCGCCACGCCCGGAGTGCCTCCCATGCAATCCGGAGCTGGGCGCGCACCACCTGCGGCCAGAACCGCCGCAGCAACCCCACCGGGTAGTCCTTGGCGATCAGGTAAATGAAATTGCGCCCGTCGTAGAAGCTGGCCGTGGGCCCGCCGCCGGTGGCGCTGAGCTTGTGGTAAACCACGGCCGTCGGGACATACCAGCAGTTCCACCCGGCGATCTGCGCCCGCCAGGCCAGATCCACATCCTCGCACGAGTAGAAGAAGTCCTCATCGAAAAGCCCGATGTCATCGAACAGCTCCCGCCGGTAGGCGGCCGCCGCCCCGCAGGCGGAGAACACCTCCTCCTCCCGATCGTACTGACCCACGTCCTTCTCCCAAACCCCCCGGTTCCCCGGGATGCCATCCACCCGGTAGTAATCGCCGGCGGAGTGGAACACATCCCGGCGATCGAAGAGCATAATCCGGGAGGCCAGAAGGCCCGCGTCCGGATGCCGTTCGAACGCGGCCACCAGGGCCTCCAGCCAAGTGGGGGAGGCCTCGGTGTCGTTGTTCAGGAGGACAATGATCTCCCCGCGGGCGGCGCGGATCCCTTCGTTGACGGCCCCGGCGAAGCCCCGGTTGCGCCCCAGGGTCAGGACTCGCACTTCCGGGTAACGGGCAAGGAGCTGGAGGGAATCATCCGTGGAACCGTTATCCACCACCAGCACTTCCCGGCGGGCGTAGGTTTGCCGACGCAGGGCCTCCAAGCAGGTGGGAAGATGGGCTGCACCGTTCCAGTTGGGGATGATCACGGAGATCAGGGGTTCGCTCATCGGACCAGCCATCCCTCCTCGGCCAGGTACGCTTGAAGGGCCTCCGGCCACGGCCGCAGGGTGATCCCCAGGGCGGCCCCGCACAGGTTGCGCAGGGGCGTGAAGGGAGGGACCCGGGAGGGACGAGGGAACTCCGCCAGGGAGATCGGCTCCACCGGGATGTGCGCCCGGCCGGTCCGACGGAGGATCTCCACCGCGTATTCGTAACGGGAGCACATCCCTTCGTTGGTGAAATGGTAGATCCCATAGGCTTCCGTATCGATCAGGCGGGCGATGGCCGCGGCCACATCCCGCGTGTAGCTGGGCGAGCCCACCTCATCGTGGACCACCCGAAGGGCTCCCTGCTCGTCCGCCCGCTGGAGGATCTTACGGATGAAATGATTGCCCCCGGGGCCGAACACCCAGGCGGTCCGGACGATGTAGAAGCGGCGGAGCAGATGGGAAACGAACCACTCGCCGGCCCATTTGCTGCGGCCGTAGGGGTTGATGGGGTTGGGAGGGTCGAATTCCAGGTAGGGCTCCGCCTTGGTCCCGTCGAACACCTCGTTGGTGCTGATGTAGACCATGGCCGCCCCGGCGGCCGCGCACGCCATCGCCACCGTCTGGGTGCCCAGGGCGTTCACCTGGAAGGCCCGCTCGGGATCCCGGGCGCAGCCGTCCACATCGGTCATCGCCGCGGCGTGGATGACCACGTCCGGCCGATGGCGGAGGATCGCCCGGAAGACCGCCGCCCGATCCGTGATGTCCAGATCAGCATGGGTGAGCGGGATCAGGGTGTAAAGCGCCAGGGCCTCCTGCAAGGCCCGCCCCAGTTGCCCCCCTGCCCCGGTGATCAAGATGCGCATACACTTCCTCTGAGAAGCGGGGTCTGCCTTTGAAATTATAAGTGGATTTTCCGGGCGAGGTGGGCGGCGTCAGTGATCCTTCCACGGCGGCAGAATACTCTTAGGGGCAGAGCCATACGCCGAATGCATCCGCCCCCAAACCGTTTTGCGACGAAGCAGTGGGAAGCCATTTTGAGGAGGACCAGACTGCTTTCAAGGGGGATCCGCGTGGAAAAAGGAGAGGTGATTTTGCTCTTCGATGGGCGTTGCGGATTCTGCACCCGCGCCATCCGGTGGCTGAAGCGCTGGGATCGGTGGGATCGGATTCGACCGGTGCCGTTTCAGCGGCCAGGCGCCCCGGAGCACTACGGCTTGACCCGGGAGGCATGCGAGCAGGCGGTGTGGGCGATCACGCCGAACGGCGCGCGACATCGAGGGGCGTCCGCCATCCTGGTCGCCGTCGGCGCGGCGTTGGGTTGCCCGTGGCTTCAAACCCTTTACCGGCTTCCGGTGTTCCGTCCGATCGCTGACGCTCTCTACGAATGGGTAGCAGCCCACCGAGGGCGATTGCCGGGGGTCCGCCCTTATTGTGAGGAGCACCCGGAGGAATGCACGTAAGGCCGGGGCCCCTCACACTCCGGGAGCTTTTTGGAGACCGGCCGTGGGGCATCGTCTGCTTCGACCTTCGCTTCTTCGCATGAGGAGCCAGAGGGATCCGACGGGGCATGCGCTTACGCCGAGGCGCACCGTTCCGCAAAACCCTCTGGCCAAAAGTTGAATCGTGTTTCGTCCACCGTTATTTTGGGGTTGGGGGCCTCCTTCGGCGGCCCCCAACCCCAAAGGGTCACGCACTATTCTCTAAAGCAACCACCAAAAGTTGACAGAAGCCCGTTTTCGAGATAAATTTCACAAGGCCTGCCTGGCCGGGGAGCGGCAGGCCCATGGCTCACCTCCTGGCGCCGTGGGGCAGGGGGTTCCCCGTGCCCCACGCGTCATGTTCAGGGAGAGCAGATCAAAGGTAGCCCACGCCTCAGGGCCTCATCCACGTCGTTGGATCACTGCTTCCTGGAGCTGCCTCAGGGCGGCCGGGATCTCTGCGGGGATGCGGTGGGCAGGGCGGACGGCGCGCATCGCGCTGGGGATATCCTTCAGGCCATTGCCGGTCACAACGACCACTACGGTTTCCTCCGGACCGATCCGGCCTTCCCGAGCTGCCTTCTCCAGGCCCGCGAAGGCCGCGGCCGCCGCGGGCTCGGCGAACACCCCCACCTCCCGGGCCAGGGTCCGCATCGCTGCCAGGATCTCTTCGTCCGTGACCGTGAGGAACGCCCCGCCGGTCTCCCGCACGGCTTGCAAGGCGAACCGGGCGTCCCGCGGCCGGGCCACCGCGATGCTGTCGGCGATCGTGCGGGGCGGCTCGGGGCGGACCTCCTCCGCACCCTGTACCCAGGCCCGGGCCAGGGCCGCCGCCCCTTCCGCCTGGACCCCCATCAGGATCGGGGGGCGTTCGATCCAGCCCAGCGCCGCCAGATCCCGAAAGCCTTTCCAAAGCCCGCTCAGGATGTTCCCATCGCCGACCGAGACGAACAGGCGGTCCGGGGCCCGCCCGCCCAGCTGCTCCCAGATCTCGTAGGCCGCGGTCTTCTTGCCCTCCCGGGTGAACGGATTATAGGCCGTGTTGCGGCAATACCATCCGAACGCTTCGGCCGCCGCCAGGGTCAGATCGAAGGCTTCATCATAGGTCCCCTCCACCAGGAAGACCTGGGCGCCGAAGATCAGGAGCTGGACGATTTTGGCCTCTGGGGCGGTATGGGGAACGAAGATGATCGTGGGAAGATCCAGCGCCGCCGCCATGCCGGCCAGTGCCGCTGCCGCGTTCCCAGAGGAGGCGGTGGTGATCGCCGGGGCGCCCTCCTCGATGGCTCTCAAGACCACCACGGCGCTGGCCCGATCTTTGAAGGAGGCGGTGGGATTGCGTCCATCGTCTTTGATGTAGACCGCCCGCAATCCCAATCGCTGGGCCGTCCGCCCCGCGGAATACATCGGGGTCCACCCGACCGCCTCCAGAGGGCCCGCTCCTGCCACCCGTTGCAGGGCTTGCGGGCCCAGCGGCAGCAGGGGAGCGTAACGCCAGATGGAGCGGGCGGGATGCTCCCGCAGCTGGGTCGGGCTCAGGGAGGCCCGTATCCGCTCGTAGTCATACAGCACGTCCAGCGTTCCCTCCGCGCCATCGCGGGGGCATACATACCGGACTTCATCCAGATCATAGGTGGCGCCACAACGTCCACAGCGGAAGCCTATGGCAAACATTTTCACCTCCAAGGCGTGGTGCTTCTTCCATAGTTGTTTTGAGGACATCGGATGATGCAAGCCGAAGGCGCCCAGCTCCGCCCCCAAACCCCTACGGGGAAATCAACGGATCCCGAGGGATCCACACCAGCACCACAGATGATTATTCAGAAAGGACTGCTTGTGTTATACTGATGCCCGTGTCTTTCAACGCGACCGACCCGGATATCGTTTCCGAGCAAGGCTCTTTGGGCTCCATCGCCCGGTCGGAACCCCACCTCCACCTTTCGCGTTTTCAATCCCAGCTTGAAGGAGCGTTTCCATGCGCATGATTTTCCCACTGATCGCTGGATTGGTCCTCCTAGGACTTGCGGCGTGCGCCCGTCCCGCGCCGCCTCCCTCCCCTACGGCCTCACCGTCGCCCAGCCCGTCGCCGGCGCCGACCCCCTCCGCTACGCCGTCCGCTACGCCGGATCTCGAGCGGGTCCTTTTCCCGCAGCCGGAGGACTGGAGCAAGGGCGCCGCGGAGGCGCGGGTCACCATCATCGAGTGGGGCGATTTCCAGTGACCCTATTGCGGGCAGCTCGCGCCGCTGCTCCGGCGTCTGGTAGACGCCTACCCAAACGAAGTTCGTGTGGTGTATCGGCACTTCCCACTGCGCACCATCCACGATAAGGCCATGATCACCGCAGAGGCCAGCGAGGCCGCCGGCGCCCAGGGGAGGTTCTGGGAGATGCACGATTGGCTCTTCGAGCACCAGACGGAGTGGATCAACAGCTCGAACATCACAGAGACCCTGACCCTGGCCGCTCAATCCATAGGGCTGGATGTGGGGCGGTTCCGCCGGGATCTGGAGGAGGGCCGTTATCGGGCGAAGGTGGAAGCAGCGTACGCGGAGGCGGTCGCCCTGGGCCTGCCCGGCACGCCCTTCTTGCTGGTGAACGGCCGGCCCTGGCCGCAGACTTTAAACTACTTGGAATACGCCCACCTGGAGGCGATGGTGAAGCTGGTGCGACTCCAGGACCGGCAGTTTGAGGCTCCACCGTCGATGACCATCGATCCAAGCCGTCGCTATCGGGCTCTGCTGAAGACAGAGAAGGGCGACATCGTGATCGAATTGTTCGCCGACCGCGCCCCGGTCACGGTCAACAACTTCGTGTTCCTGGCCCGTCAGGGATGGTATAACGACATCACCTTCCACTACGTGATCACCGATGTGGTGGCCATCACCGGAGATCCCAGCGGCACCGGGTTCGGGGGGCCGGGCTACACCATCCCGGACGAGATCACGGAGACGCTGACGTTCGATGCGCCCGGCATGGTCGGTATGCTGAGCGCGGGCCCGAACACCAACGGAAGCCAGTTCTTCATCACGATGGCGCCCCTTCCCCAGTTGAACGGCCGTTACACGCTCTTCGGGCGTGTGGTGGAGGGGATGGAGGTGGTCCGCGCGCTGCGCCCGCGGGATCCGGAGGCGGAGCCTGGCGCCCCGCCTGGGGATCGGCTCCTGGAGGTGCTCATCGAAGAGAAGTAGGGCATCCGGGGGATGGGCCCTCGGATCCTCCTGAGAACGCAGCGCCTATGGAACCCACGCCGGAGACCACGATCGACATCTCCACAACGACGGAGGAAAGCGCTGAAGGCACGGAGCACGCCGGCCTCCTGTGGATGGGGGCCGGCGCGTTCGCCGGAGGGGTGCTGGCCAGCCTGTGGCTCGGCCTGGTCGCCCTCGCGTGGAAGTTCCGGCTTCCAGCCCCTCCCCCCGGATTGCTGGCCCTCGGCCTGCTGGTCGGAGGCGGCCTCTTCCAGGAGGGGCTGCGGATCGCGCGTGGGGAGCCCGATGTCCCCCTCCCAGGCGCGGAGGGCCGAGCGCTGCGTCAGATGCTGCTCTTCCTTCTGATCCTCGTGGGTTGTGGCGCCGTCGCCGAGGCCCTGGCCCCCAGATTGCCCCTCTTGATCCTGCCGTTCCACATCGGCGTGGCGGCGCTGGGGCCGCTCTGGTGGTTTAACCTTCTACGTTGGCGCCTGCATGCGCCGTGGACCCGCCGCGCCGGATGGTGGGGCCTGGGCTTGGGCAGCCTCCTGGTCCCCGCGCTGGCCCTGTTCCTGGAGGGAATTGCCATTGCGCTGCTGGCCTTCGGGTTTCTGATCATACGGGTGATGGTGGAGGGGCCAGGCTTCCTGGATCAGTGGCTCTCCTGGGTCCTCTCGCCTGAAAGGCTCCATGAGTTCCAGGAGCGCTTGATGGCGGACCCATGGATCTGGATCGGGATCCTGATCGGAGCGGTGATCCTAGTTCCCTTGATCGAGGAAATCCTGAAACCTCTGCCGGCTGTTCTCCGGATCCGCGATCCCCAGGCTCCTCGGACCCAGGCGATCTTATATGGGGCGCTGGGCGGGGCCGGCTTCGCCCTGGCGGAGAACCTGCTGAGCTGGCAGCTGGGCATGCCGTGGGCGTTCGTGGCGGCAGGCCGCCTGGGGGCCACGGCGCTCCATGTGTTCAACGGAGGGCTGATGGGATGGGCCTGGAGTGGCCTGCGTCGGGGGCGTTTTCTGGAGAGCGCCGGAGCGTATTTCCTCGCCTGGCTGCTCCATGGCCTCTGGAACGCAGGGGCGATCGTGCTCAGCGGCGCCCTCCTCGCCCCGCTGTCCGAGGAAGCCCGCGCCTTGGTCCTCCCTCCGGCGCTGATCGGCATGGGGATCACCATGTTAATAGTGCTGGGTGGATTATGGCAAGCATGGTCGATGCTGGAGGATGAGCGATGAACGTGCTGCGAGTCTGGCGGGATTGGCGGACGCGATCGGCCCGGTTCCGGGCCTCCCTGCTCTCGCCGGGGGAGATCCAGGATCCTCACCTCCGCCGGAATTTCACTGTAGGGGTGGTGAACGGCGCCCTCTTCATCTTCGCCGAGACCATTCTCGATCCCAATCTGGTGCTGGTCTGGTTCCTTTCCCGCCTGGGGGCTCCCAACTTCCTGCTGGCGCTGGTCTCCCCGATGCGGGATGGATTATGGTTCCTGCCGCAGCTGCCGGTCTCCCAGCGGATGCGTCATCGGGTCTACTACCTGGGCCTCTACCGTCAGATGGCCTTAATCCGAGCGGCGGGCGCTTTCGCCATGGCCTTGGGGATCTGGCTGGCCGCCCCGCACCCCACTGGCATGCTCCTCGCTTTCTTTGTGCCCTATTTCATCATCTCGCTGGCTTCCGGGATCTCCGGCCTGCCGTTCATGGAGATCGTAGGGAAGACCATCCCGCCCCGGCAACGCGGGGTTTTCTTCGCCGCCCGGCTCTTCTTCGGCGGGCTCCTGGGCCTGGCCGCCAGCGGGATGGTCCGCCTGCTGCTGGAAGAGCAGATGGGCTTGGCTTTCCCCCACAACGTCGTGGTGCTGTTTCTGATTTTCGCTGTCTTCACCTCCATCGGGATGGCGGTCTTCGCGATGGTGGTCGAGCCTCCCAGCCCGGCGCCGGATGGGTATACAGCTCAGACGCCGTGGCGAAAGGCGGTCCAGGCCCTGTGGCGGCGTTCTTCCTACCGCCTCTTCTTAGGGGCCCGGGTCGCTCTGATGTGGGCCGCCATTGCGACGCCCTTCTTCACCGCCTATGCGGTGCGGGAGCTCCAAGTGCCGGACGCGATGATCGGGCTGTATCTGGGTTTCAATGTGGGGGCCTCGTTACTCTCGAATCTATTGTGGAGCTGGATCAGCGTTCGCCAGGGGCATCTGGCCGTGCTGGAAGGGGCCACGCTCTGCGGCCTGCTCGGCGCGCTGTGGGCGCTGATGGTGAGGCCCCTCAGCGGCCCCTGGCCCGATGCGTCGCAGTGGCTGATGCTCCTGGTGTTCATCCTGAGCGGGGCTTACGCTTCGGGGGCGGCCATCGGGGGGATGTCGCTGCTCTTAGAGATTGCCCCCGGCCACGATCGGCCTCTCACCATCGGCCTCACGAACACACTCCTAGGGATCGCCTTGCTCTCCACATCCATAGGGGGGCTGATCGCGGATCTTGTAGGTTACCGAGGTCTGTTCGCCCTCTCCTTCGGGTTCTACACGCTGGCTCTGGTGTTGTTGTGGGGCCTGAAACGAACGCTGAAATCCTCCTCCGCGTAAACCCCTTGGGGTAGGCTTTGCGCCTGCCCCTACGACCGATGTTCGCATCTTCGTGTAGGGGCACCCACAAGGGGTACCCCCGCAGAGGGTTATTCTTGCCCTTGGATCCTCCATACCTGCACGATCCCGCTTCGGAAGCCCAGGGCCAGCAGCGGGGAGCTTGGATGGGGATCCTCTGGGCCTCCAGAGGAGAACGCAAGGCTGTAAAGGGCATCCTTTTCCCTCGTCCATCGGAGCCGCTCCACCCCCTCCGGGATCTCCCACAGGACCAGCTGGCCCTCCGCGTCCCCGGCGGCCAGAAGCCGGCCGTTGGGGGAGAATTCCAGAGCCCGAACGGGCTTCGTTCCTACCACCAGAACCCGAAGCTCATAACCGGCCGCCGCATCCCAAAGCCGGACCGTCCCATCCTCCAACGCTGCGGCGAGCCAGCGCCCATCGGGCGAGAAGGCCACCCGGTAGATCCGCGCCGTATAATTGGTCAAAACCAAACTGCGCCCTCCCCCCGCTGTTTCCCACCAGAGCCGCAGCATCCCATCGTTGCCACCAGAAACCAGGATCTGCCCATCCGGGGAGAAGGCCACATCCCATACCTCTGCCGTATGGCCCTCCAGCCGTATCCGCTCCATCCCATGTTCGACATCCCATATCCGCACCGTCCGATCCCACGAGGCGGAAGCCAAGAGCCGGCGATCCGGCGAGAACGCCATCCCCCGCACGGGTCCCTCATGCCCGATCAGGGTTCGATCCAAGATCCATCCGCCTCCAGGCGCATGCTGGTATAGCCGGATGTGGCCACCGGCCAGCCCAACCGCAAGCCATCGATCATCCGCTGAGAAAGCGAGACTCAGCCCGTCAGCGATCCGGAGAGGGATCCGCCACCGAGGGCGCCCGGTCCGCAGATCGTACAGCCACACCACAGAGCCCTCAGGCACTCCCAGGATCCTCCCGTCTGGTGAGAAAGCGAGATCCCAGACAGGGATCAACCGTGGGAGAAAGCGGTACCGCTCGAGGCCCGTCGCCACCTCCCAGATCTGCACGATCGGCGCGATGGAGACTTGGTCTGTTTCCGCCTCTCCGTGAAAGGCCAGCCATTGGCCATCTGGCGAAAAGATCAGCTCCAGGGGCCAGCGCGCTTCGATAGCCCCTGAGGGAAGCGGGTGCTCCTCCCCGGTCCTCAGATCCAGCAGGGAGAGCGTGGACGGGGTTCCTTTCGCCCAGGCCAAAATGGAGCCATCCGGGGAGAACGCTGCCGGCCCACCCGCCGCGGACCAGCGGACCTCGCCGGTCGCTCGGGCGACGATGTCTACGGATCCGCCATGCTGCACAGCCAGCCAACGCTGATCTGGGGAGAGACGCACAGAGCGGATCAGGGTCCCTGGGTGTTGCCACAAGATCGTTTCCGCGCCGCTGGAGAGCTCCCTTTCTAAAACGGTTCCATCCGCACGGCCGACGATCACCCGATGGCCATCCGGGGTCCAGATCGGTGGGACCACGCTGGCGATCCTGGACCGCACCTGGCCGCTGGCCACATCCACCAACAGCAGATCCTCCTCGGGGGAACACCGGATGCGGAGGGGATCGAGCCACTCCGGGCTGGCGCAGGCCGCCAGCAATGTGCCATCGGGGGAGAAACGGAGAGGAACACGGCCGGGGAGCTCCCGGATCACCCATCCCGTCATCGGATCCAACAACCAAATGGGGCCATCTTCATGGCCTGCGGCCAGGAGGCGGGCGCTAGGGGCCACAGCCAGGCCGAGGCCAGGCATATCGCTCCGGGACCAGCGTTCCCGGCGGGATGGGATCTCCCAGGCCTTCAGGGTTCCATCCTCCAGCCGGCCGATCAAAGTCTCCCCATCGGCCGTGAAGATCATCTCTTGCAACCGCCCCTCCACAGCGAAGAAGGCCAGCAGCCGGAGAGAGGGGAAGTGGTAGACGTAAAGGCGATTGGAGGAAGCGAGCGCAAGCCAGGGGCGGCGAGGGGACCAAACCACATGAAGAGGATGGTCTTGAAAGCCCCATTGGAAGAGGAGGATCGGCTGAATGAAGGATTCTGTCGGGATGGGAGTTCGAGTGTGGAGAGATGGCGGGCTTTCCACATAGGGAAGCAATGGAGTGGTCTCGACGGGCGGGCTCATCGGCGCCCGCTGACAGAAGGCTAACTCCAGGATCAGGGCCATCACTACAGGGACCTGTTGCCTGCGGCCATCTAAGAACATCATGAGCACCTTTCCATCTTCGACCCATCCTGATTCTATGAAGCATTAGAGTTGTTGCATAACAGCTTTAAGGCATACGTAACACTGGCGCATAGTGCCTCGGTTAGTGTGTCTGGGCCACTTGGTAGCTTCTCATCTACACTTCCGCAAATCCTCGCAGTCGATACCCTTCTAATCGCTCGTTTAAGTTGCTCAACACCCGACACAACAGCTTTTCCATCGCCTCCTCCTCACAGAACATCTCCACCCCCTTCGTCCGCCGCTTCACCTCCTTGGCCACGCGTTCCAGCGGGTTGGTGGTGTAGATGTATCTCTTTATGGGCTTAGGAGGGCGCAGGAACGCCAGGAGCACATCGGCCTTGGTCTCCCAATAAGCGACAACCTGGGGATAGATGATTCCCCAACGCGCTCATAGTTTCCGGAGCGCCCCTTTCGCCTCCTCTTCCGTTTCTGCCCCGGACACGGCCTTCAGGTCCTGGGCCAAGGCCTCCCGGTCCCTCCTTCTCACCTTGTGGAGGGCATGGCGTATGGTATGAAGCCCACCAAGCGGCCCCTCGGCTTCAGAAAGGATCTTTCGGATCGCCCCCTCCATGCCCGGAGGGTCATCGGTGATGAAGATCTTCACCCTTCTCACACCCCGTCACCAGAGGTCCTGGAGAACCTCCTTTCCGTTCCTGGCGCTCTCCTCCTCCGCCCCGAATCACTAAAAGCCCAGGATCTCCCGGCGCCCATCTGGCTTGATCCCCAGGGCGATGTACCCTGGCTCCTGGGCGCTTTTCCCTCGACGGATGGAAGAAGGAACGTTCCATCCAGGAACAGTGCGGAGTCCTCCTGGTCCGAGTAGCGCTCCCGCTAAGCGCGCACCGCTTCCTCCACCACCTGGGTGAGGCGGGAGATGCTCTGGGGCGAATAGAACGCGCCGTAGATCCCTTCAAGAAACCGAGAGATGGCAGAGATGGCACGGGTGCTCCCTCCTGCGGCGTAGAGGGCGAGGATGGCTTTGGAGAGTTCTAGAGTAGTCCATTGTCGGTAGGGGAGGATCTTGGGGTGGAAATCCCCTTTCCACACGCAGGGGACCCGCAAGTCCTCTATCGGGCCAACGAGGGGGAGGAGGTCCCGAGTGGGGTAGCCGTTGGCCTGCGTGGGATGCGCTTCGAGGTCCATCGCCCGCTCCTCCTGCATGAAGGCCTCTAGGAGATCCTTCATCATAACCTTGATCCGCTCCTCCACCTTTTTAAGCTCTCTTCGCGAGTTTTGTTCGGCATGGTGGCCTTCCCTCCTTCTGTTTTGGGTTTTTTCTGGGAAGGCGACCATGTTGCCCCATGGACACAATTGCCGGGACACTACCGCTGAAGCTCAAGGTGCCAAGGTGCGCTACACCGAGGAGCAATTTGATTCTGGCTCAGGAGGGGGATGATCTGGAATTGGATGCGATGTAAAGCCTTGTAAGGAGCAAAAAGTAATCGATTTGGCTTTGGAGTGCATTATGTGGGAAGCATTATCTTCCGGTTGCCGAAGTTGTCGAAGTTACAGCGATTTTTGATCCGCCTATCTTAAAGCCCATGGTTTGCTCATTTTTGACCGAGTTTCCGGAATTGCTTCCCAAAAGTGGGGGTAGACAGGTCATCATACCCTACTAATAGCGATCTGGCCATTAGCCCCATGACTCTTCTGCCGGCGCTATTTAGGGGCCTGCCCATATATGGTGATTAACGGCTCCCAAACCAACACATATGGGGGCTATAAATCCGCGAAACCACCTGAAAAATGAGCGAACGATGGGTTAAAGTTTTCCGCCTGGAAAGTCATTAAGTGGTTTCCAAGTCATCGGGGCAGTTGGCTCATATTGAGCGATGGCATAAGACGGTGCGCCAGCGACTGGCACGTTATGTTCGCAAGACGCTTTCGTTCTCTAAGACGCTAGAGATGCATGAGCTGATGATAAGGTGGTTCATTAGCGTCCTGAGCCCGCTGGGCTTCCTCCCCCAAGCGGTTCCGAACACTGGCCAATGCCTTTCTCAGGGTCATGGCATCCTCCTTTAATCTTGACTTTGCTTTACCTCGCCATGACCCGTTATTTCAACAACTATATGGACCTACTTAGCTAATATGTTTTCGGAAGGTGACGACAAAATACTCCACCAGCTCACTTTTTCGACCAAGAAAGGCACCAAGGCAACCCGGCCGAACAACAACACCAACGGTGTCCACGCGGTAAAATTCCTATCCGTCCTTCGCCATTTGGTTGACGAGATTCTCCAAATATGCTGCTGCTTCTTGACCCTTCTCCACCCCATATACCATTATTGTTGGCGGAATTCGCACCATCTTATACTCGTAAGCCATTGTTTGCCTCCTTTTATTTGTTTTTAAATCCATTTTTAATTCTTGTTCTTTTTCCAAGAATCTGAGCGCCCATATGTATGGAATAGACTACATCATCCTATGGGGCTCAAAAAGCATGAACATGCCCACGTACCTCTCTGCCAATGCAAGATGTGATTATGTGGCGACTCCGCTAACCCAAAGGATTAGGCTATGCGTCACGAATTTCTACCTTTTCCACACGAGAACCCTTCGTTCTCTCAGCGTAATTCTCAACAATCGCAATGGCGTCTTTGGAGGTCTTGGCACTACCGATACAACTTCTGCCGACGTAAATGCTTCCATCACTCTCATCATACCACTTAGCTTCTACATAACCTCCATTTGCCGTGGACACACTGATCTTTTTTGCCATCGCTGACTACCTCCTTACCTTCAGTGATAACACAACGACCCACCCGTCCAGTCTTAGTCAGTGGCGAGAGCAAAGTCCAAAGTACCTTTTATCCAACCATCATATTTTAGACTTGTTGCATAATTCGGCGGAGGGTTCTCTCTTTCTGGCTCTTCGGGGCGTGGAGAGGAAGAACATAAGGGTTTTGGGGGCTGGGAAGGCCGCCTTCGGCGGCCTTCCCAG
>NZ_JBHOQJ010000267.1:0-1790 GCF_042408365.1 Thermoflexus sp. | reverse complement strand
AGCCGGCGGAAAGAAGCCCTTCAACCTGTTCAGACGGTGGGAGCTCATGTCGCCTATTCGATGGCCGCGAGCGGATGAGGAGGAAGCGGTTCGAAGGCTGGCGGAGCGCTGTGGGGTATTCCGGCCGGAGGAAATCGAGACCCTGCTAGAGATCTTTCGAGAAGCCTGCGAGAAAGGGGCCGAACGGAGCGGCTACTATTTCCGCGTCTGGGCGGATGGGGAGAGCGAGGCGCCCTTAGGGTTGATCTGCTATGGGCGGAGGCCATTGACCCGATGGTCATGGGATCTTTACTGGCTGCTGGTGGATCCGCAGGCGCAGCGGCAGGGCATCGGCACTGCCCTCCTTCGGGCGATGGAAGAGCATATCGAGCGTGCGGGTGGGCGGTGGATCCTGGTGGAGACAGCGACCGCGCCCGCCTATGCCCCGGCCCGTCGCTTCTACGAACGCCATGGGTTCCGGCTGCTGGCCGTGGTGGAAGACTTTTACGATGAGGGCGAGGGGCTGGCGGTTTACCTGAAGGGTCTTCCTTCGCCGTCCGGCGAGCGATCATCCTCGGCGATGGAGGCCCACACTCAGGAGGTGGGATGATGCGGCGGTATCCATCGAGGCCGCGCACCATGCGCCAAGTGATCCTGCTCTACAACATAGACAGCGCCTGGCCTCTGGAAGATCAAACCTATGCCTTGGAATGCGTTCGTAGACTGCAACAGGGTCTGGAGGCCCATGGGCTGGTGGTTCAGCCGGTGGAGATCCACCGGGAGGTCTTGGGCCCTCTGGCCGCCTACGACCCTTCGGAGTGGGTGGTATTCAACTGGTGTGAGGCGCTGGAAGGGGATCCCTATGGGGAGCCCCGGGTCGCCCGAGCGCTGGAGTCGGCCGGCTTCCTGTACACCGGATCCGGTCCCTGGGCGCTGACGGTGGCGGGAAACAAGGCTCTGATGAAGGCGTTTCTCACCCTGAACGGCATCCCCACCCCACCATGGCGGGTCTGCCATCGGCTCCAGGATCTGGAGGAATGGTCCGATTTCCCGGCGATCGTGAAGCCGATCCGGGAGCACGGCAGCGTGGGGATCACCCCGGAGGCCGTGGTGACTTCTCCGTCGGCGTTGAGAGAGCGGGTTCAATTCGTGCTGGAGACCCTTCGCCAGCCCGCGTTGGTGGAGGTCTTCATACCGGGCCGTGAATTGAACGTCAGCTTGTGGGGGAACGGCGATCCGGAGCCCCTTCCGATTTCTGAGATCCTATTCGACGGACTGCCGGAGGAGCAGCGAATCGTGGATCAATTCGCGAAGTGGGATCGGGGGAGCGAGCGTTACCGGCGGACCATCCCGTTGGTCCCGGCGCCGCTGGATGAGTGGACGGAGGCGGAGGTGGTGCATGTGGCGACCTTGGCCTACCGGGCGTTGCGGGTTCGGGATTACGGACGGGTGGATATCCGGCTGGCGCCGGACGGGACGCCTTATGTGATCGATGTGAATCCGAACCCGGACATCTCGCTGGATGCGGGGTTCGTGCGCTCGGCGGCGGCGGCGGGGTATGATTACGGGCGCATGGCGGCCCACATCCTGCGGATCGCATGGGCCCGACGCTCGCGGCGCGCCCCGGCCTCGCTTCCCCTCTCCCGCGCGCTGGCGTGAAAAAAACCGATTCGGACTCCACCACCATCATCCGCACCGCATCGTCTGGGCCCAAGAAAGGCTTTTTTGCCCCCTTCCCGCGGCCCGAAAGGCCGCGAAGAGAGAGAAAGCTGAAGGATTTTGGGGTGGGTGGGGCCGCCTTCGGCGGCCCC
>NZ_JBHOQJ010000266.1:0-7043 GCF_042408365.1 Thermoflexus sp. | reverse complement strand
GTGCTGAACGGAGGTTCAAGATGGCTCGACCAATGGTCACCGTGGATGGGAACGAGGCAGCGGCGAATGTCGCGTATCAATTGAGCGAGGTGATCGCCATCTACCCGATCACCCCCTCCTCCCCCATGGGGGAGCTGGCGGACGAATGGGCGGCGAAGGGGCGGCCGAACCTGTGGGGCACGGTGCCGAAGGTGATCGAGATGCAAAGCGAGGGCGGGGCCGCCGGAGCGATCCACGGCGCCATCCAGGCGGGCGCCCTGGCCACCACCTTCACCGCCTCCCAGGGATTGCTCCTGATGATCCCCAACATGTACAAGATCGCGGGGGAGCTCACCCCCCTGGTGATCCACGTGGCCGCCCGCACCATCGCCACCCACGCCCTTTCGATCTTCGGCGATCACAGCGACGTGATGGCCGCCCGGCAGACCGGGTTCGCCATCCTGGCTTCGGGCTCCGTGCAGGAGGCCCAGGATCTGGCCCTCATCGCCCACGCCGCCACCCTGGAGTCGCGGGTCCCGTTCCTCCATTTCTTCGATGGCTTCCGCACCTCCCACGAGATCAACAAGATCGAGCTGCTCACCCCCGAGGACCTGCGGGCGATGATCGATGAGGAATGGATCCGCGCCCACCGCGCCCGGGCCCTCTCTCCGGATCACCCCTTCATCCGGGGCACCGCCCACAACCCCGACACGTATTTCCAGGCCCGGGAAGCCGTGAACCCGTACTACCTGGCCTGCCCCACCATCGTGCAGAACGCCATGGATCGCCTCGCCCGCCTGGCAGGCCGTCATTACCATCTCTTCGATTACGTGGGGGACCCGGAGGCGGAGCGGGTGATCGTGATCATGGGCTCCGGGGCGGAGGTGGCCCATGAGACCGTGGAATACCTGAACGCCCGCGGCGAACGGGTGGGCGTGGTGAAAGTCCGCCTCTTCCGCCCCTTCTCGGTGGAGCATTTCGTTCAGGCGTTGCCCCCCACTGTGAAGGCCATCGCGGTTCTGGACCGCACGAAGGAGCCGGGGAGCGCGGGGGAGCCCTTGTACCAGGACGTGGTGACGGCGGTGGCGGAGGCGATGGCCTCCGGCATCGCGCCGTTCCGCGCCATGCCGCGGATCATCGGCGGGCGCTACGGCCTCTCCTCCAAAGAGTTCACCCCCGGCATGGTCAAGGCGATCTTCGACGAGCTGGCCAAGGACCGGCCGAAGAACCATTTCACGGTGGGGATCTACGACGACGTCACCCACACCAGCCTGGATTTCGATCCCGACTTCTTCATCGAGAGCCCTGAGACCGTGCGGGCGGTCTTCTACGGCTTGGGGGCCGACGGCACGGTGAGCGCCAACAAGAACTCCATCAAGATCATCGGGGACGAGACCGATTTTTACGCCCAGGGCTACTTCGTGTACGACTCCAAGAAGTCCGGCTCGGTGACGGTCTCGCACCTGCGCTTCGGCCCACGGCCGATCCGCTCCTCCTACCTGATCCGCCGCGCCAACTTCGTGGCCTGCCATCAGTTCCACTTCCTGGAGCGCATGGATGTGCTCCAGATCGCCGAGCCAGGGGCGGTCTTCCTGCTGAACAGCCCATACGGCCCGGACGAGGTCTGGGATCACCTCCCCCGCTCGGTCCAGCAGGCGATCATCGAGAAGAACTTGCGCTTCTACGTGGTGGACGCCTACCGGATCGCACGGGAGCACGGGCTGGGTCCGCGCATCAACACGATCCTGCAAACCTGCTTCTTCGCCCTCACGAACATCCTGCCGATCGACCAGGCAGTGGCCAAGATCAAAGAGGCGATCATGAAGACCTATGGGAAGCGGGGCGAGGCCATCGTGGAGAAGAACTTCGCCGCCGTGGACGCCGCCTTGCAGCACCTCCACGAGGCGAAGGTGCCCAGCCGCGTCACCAGCACGTTCGACCGCCGCCCGCCGGTTCCGCCGGAGGCGCCGGAGTTCGTGCGGCGGGTGACCGCTCGCCTGATCGCCGGGGAAGGCGATCTCCTGCCGGTGAGCGCTTTCCCGCCGGATGGAACGTGGCCGAGCGGCACGACGAAGTGGGAGAAGCGGAACATCGCCCAGGAGATCCCGGTGTGGGAGCCGGATCTGTGCATCCAGTGCGGGAAGTGCGTGATGGTCTGCCCGCACGCCGTGATCCGAGCCAAAGTCTACGACCCGGCCCTCCTGGCCGACGCCCCGCCCACCTTCAAGCACGCTCCCGCCCGCTGGCGGGAGTTCAAGGACATGGCTTACACCATCCAGGTGGCGCCGGAGGACTGCACCGGTTGCTCGCTGTGTGTGGAGGTCTGCCCGGCGAAGGATAAGTCCGATGTCAGCCGCAAGGCCATCAACATGCGGCCCCAGGCGCCCCTGCGGGAAGCCGAGCGGCGGAACTGGGAGTTCTTCCTCCAACTCCCGGAGGTCGACCGACGACAGGTGAGCTTCAGCCAGGTCAAGGACGTACAGCTCCTGGAGCCCTTGTTCGAATTCTCCGGCGCCTGCGCGGGGTGCGGGGAGACGCCGTACCTCTCGCTGCTCACCCGGCTGTTCGGCGACCGGCTGGTGGTCGCCAACGCCACGGGGTGCTCTTCGATCTACGGCGGCAACCTGCCCACCACCCCCTGGACTTACAACCGCGAGGGGCGCGGGCCGGCGTGGTCGAACTCCCTCTTTGAGGACAACGCCGAGTTCGGCCTCGGGATGCGCCTGAGCCTGGACAAGCAGCGGGAATACGCCCAGGAGCTCCTGCGGCGGCTCAGCGCCCAAATCGGCGAGGCCCTGGTGGAGGAGCTCCTCAACGCGGACCAATCCACCGAGGAGGGGATCCGCGCACAGCGGGAGCGGGTCGGGTTGCTGAAGGCCCGCCTGCGGGAGCTCCCCGATTCGCAGGAGGTGCGGGATCTTCTGGCGCTGGCAGACGCGCTGGTCCGCAAGAGCGTGTGGATCATCGGAGGCGATGGGTGGGCGTACGATATCGGCTACGGCGGCCTGGATCACGTGCTGGCCTCCGGCTACGACGTGAACATCCTGGTGCTGGACACGGAGGTCTATTCCAACACCGGCGGCCAGATGTCCAAGGCCACCCCGCGGGGCGCCGTGGCCAAGTTCGCTGCAGGCGGCAAGCGAGGCCCCAAGAAGGATCTCGCCCTGATGGCCATGACCTACGGCAACGTCTATGTCGCCCGGGTGGCGATGGGGGCCAACGACACCCACACCCTCAAGGCCTTCTTGGAGGCGGACTCCTACGAAGGTCCCTCCCTGATCATCGCCTACAGCCACTGCATCGCCCACGGCTACGACCTGCGCTACGGCATGGAGCAGCAGAAGCGGGCGGTGCTTTCGGGCTACTGGCCGCTGATCCGCTACGACCCGCGGCGGCTGCGGGAGGGCCTCAACCCGCTCCAGATCGACTCCAAGCCGCCGAGCCTGCCGCTGTCCGAATACGTGTATAACGAAACCCGCTTCACGATGCTGCTCCACAGCCGGCCGGAGATCGCGGAGGAGCTGCTGGAGGAAGCGGAGGCGGACATCCGCTTCCGATGGCGGATCTACGAGGCGCTGGCCCAGATGCCGCTCAACGGCCGAAACGGCGGCTCGCACCAGGCGTAGGGGCGGGACCCGTGTCCGTTCCTGTAGGGGCGCCCACAAGGGGCGCCCCTACAGGAAAAATGCCTTATGGGGACGCCCCCAAGAGGTGCCCCAATCGCGGGGATCCTCAAGAACGGCCGCTCAAGCGCCCTACGACAAACGGATCATCCCTTCCAGCCGCGGGGGAAATCCCATATGATCGATCTCTCGACCCACTATCTGGGCTTCCGATTAAGGAACCCTCTGATCGCTTCCTCCTCTCCGCTCACTGAAGATCTCGATACGCTTCGCCGCCTGGAGGAAGCCGGCATCGCCGCCGTAGTGTTGCCCTCGTTGTTCGAGGAGCAGATCACGCAGGAGAGCGAGACGCTGGATTATGGCCTCTCCTATGGCGAGGAAAGCTTCGCCGAGGCCCTGCGCTATTTCCCGGATCTCCAGGATTACAACATGGGGCCGCAGGGATACCTGGAGCACATCCGGCGGGTGAAAGAAGCCCTCTCCATCCCGGTCATCGCCAGCCTCAACGGGGTCACTACCGGCGGATGGATCCGATACGCGCGCCTGATGGAGGAAGCCGGGGCCGATGCCCTGGAGCTGAATTTATATTACCTGCCCACCTCTGTGGAAGAGACCAGCCACGCGGTTGAGGAAGGGTACGTCCGGCTGGTGCGGGATGTGGCCGCCTCCGTGCGGATCCCTGTGGCCCTGAAGCTGAGCCCTTACTTCAGCTCGCTCCCCCACATCGCCAGGCGCTTCGAGGAGGCGGGGGCGGCCGGGCTCGTGCTGTTTAATCGCTTCTACCAGCCGGACATCGATCTGGAGTCCCTTGAGGTGGTGCCCAATCTGGTGCTCAGCACTTCCCATGAGCTCCGGGAGCGCCTGCGCTGGGTGGCGATCTTGTACCCTCAAGTGCGACTGGATCTGGCCATCACCGGCGGAGTGCACACCGCCGAGGATGTGTTGAAGGCGATGATGGTCGGCGCGAAGGCGGTCACCATGGCTTCGGCGCTGCTGCGCCATGGCCCAGAATATGTCCGGCAACTGCTGGAGGATCTGCGCCGCTGGATGGAAGAGCACGAGTACGTCTCGATCGAACAGATGCAAGGGAGTATGTGCCGACAGCGAGCCGCCAACCCCGCTGCCTACGAACGGGCGAATTATATGCGGGTGCTCAGCTCCTTCCGATGGCGGCCCTCATGAGGGAAGGCGTTTTGGGGGCGTTGGCTTCGACCTGCGTCCCATCCTGGAGGACGTCCTGGGTAGGGAGGCCGCCGGAAGCAGCCTCCCTACCCAAAGGGGTTTCTCACCTGAGCAGCTCTCGCAACCGCTCGGCCAAGATCCAGGCGACCTCCTCGGGCGAGCCCTCCAGCCGGATCCGCTTTCGTTCCCGGGAAGGGGCCTGGGCCAGGCCCGAAACCTGGGTGGGAGATCCCGTTGTCCCCACGAAAGCCTCATCGACCTCTAAATCCGCCGCGCTCCACACCGTGACCCGCTCCGGAGCGAAGGCCCACGGCTTAAGCCGGTAATCCATAAAGCGGGGCTCGTTACACCCGGTTTTCACGGAGATCACCGCCGGCAGCGGAACCTCCAGGATCTCATATCCGCCCGGGCGTTCCCGCCGCCCCCGCACCACCCGCCGCACCGGATCCAGCTCCACCTGAGTCACAAGGGTGATCTGGCTGAAATCCAGCCACTCCGCCAAGCCCGGCGGCACCTGCCCGGTCGCCCCGTCTGAGGATTCCTCCCCACAGAAAACCAAATCCACCGGGCCCAGCTTCCGGATCCCTCGGGCCAAGGTATAGGTCGTGGCCAAGGTGTCCGCCCCACCGAATTTGCGATCGCTGAGCAGATAGATATGATCCGCCCCCATCGCGAGCCCCACCCGCAGATAAGGCTCGAAGAAGGGCGGTCCCATGGAGACGATCGAGACCCGGCCGCCGAAACGATCTTTCAGCTGGAGCGCCATCTCCAGGGCGTTCATATCCGGCGGGTTGATCTCCGAACGGGCTCCCGCCCGGTCCAGCCGTCGGGTCTGTGGGTCCACCCGCACTTCCTCTGGCTTAGGCACCACTTTCATGCAAACGACGAAATGCCACTCCCGGCCATCCGGGCTCATCCTGAGAGATCGCATTGCTGCCTCCCTCTGCGCATCCACGCTCCCATATGGGTTAGGCGTTACGCCGCTCGGAGCCCGCAAGAGGAGGCACCCGGCTCCGCCCTTAAAGCCCCCACGAGGAAACCCCCGGCGTAACTCCTACGGGTTCCGCAAGGGCCCTCTCGCCTGCGGCCCGCCTCCACCTCACACCGCCACTCGTTCCGCCCGCAGGGCCTCGATCAAGGCAGGGATCACCTGCAGGGCATCGCCCACCACGCCGTAATCGGCGAACTCGAAGATCGGCGCCTCTGGATCCGAGTTCACAGCGATCACCGTCCCGGCGTTCTGGATTCCCACCACGAACTGAAAAGCGCCGCTGGCTCCGCACACGATGGCGACCTTCGGCCGGCACACGACACCGGTCTGGCCCACCTGTCGCTCCCGGCCGATCAGGCCCTCGTCCACCGGGGGACGGGTCGCGCCGACCTCTCCACCCAGCAACCCGGCCAGCTCCTGGAGCAGGTCGAACCGGCCATGGATCCCTCGCCCCCCAACGACCAACACCGGCGCCTGGGTGAGATCCACGCCCTGGCCGACCACCCGCTCCACCACACGGGTGCGAAGATCCTCCGGCCGCAGATCAACCTCCAGCGGGATCACCACGCCGGTCCGCCCAAGCTGGGGAGATGAAAGCGGGAAAACCCCCGGCCGCACTGTGGCCATCTGAGGGCGATGGTTCGGCATGGTGATCAACGCGACGATCCCGCCGCCAAATCCGGTGACCTCGCCGACCAGCACACCCCCTTGTTCCAGATCCAGCCGCAGATCGGTGCAATCGGCCGTGAGCCCGGTCCGGAGCCGGACCGCCAAGCGCCCGGCCAGATCCCGGCCGTTCGGCGTCGCGCCGCATAGGAAGACACTGGGACGACCCCGAAGGATCGCCTGGAAGGCCACAGCGGTGTGCGCCTCCACTGTGAACGGCTCCAATAGGGGATGATCGGCCACCCAGACCTCGTCGGCCCCCCAGGCGAACGCCTGTTCCACCATGGGCTCCACCCGATGGCCCAGGAGCAGGCCAGCGACCCGCCAGCCCGCGGCCTCCGCCAGCTCCCGCGCCTTTGAGAGCAGCTCCAGGGAGACCCGCACCAACGCCCCCTGCTCATGTTCCAGGTAGATCCAGAACGCCGGCTGGGCCTCATCGGGACCATATAAAGGGGCTGCCATAGTTTCCTCACCTCAGCGCGGATGGGGAAATGGGACCTTTGGGCGCTACCGCTTTATCCGCTTGAGAACATGTGGGGAAGGGACAGATGACCCCTCCTCCCTTCTTCCCTATGGGGTTTGGGGCCGCCGAAAGCGGCCCC
>NZ_JBHOQJ010000265.1:0-7512 GCF_042408365.1 Thermoflexus sp. | reverse complement strand
AGGGCCTGCCGGCCCAATCCCCACTCATAATAGAGATGTTCCATCCCTCCCATCCATCCGATGGACCGCATCAGCCGGACCGTGGGATCCCGTCGCTGGAGCCAGAGGATCTCAAAGAAGGTCGCTCCGCTCCGCCAGATTTTCCACAGCTGATCCATCAGCTCTGCATCGCTGGCATCCCAGCGGACCAGCGTGGCGGCGAAGCCTTCCTCCGGCGGGGCGCCGGAAAGACGCCACAGGGCCTCCACCAGGAACGCCGCACCTTCCCATGGCAATCCGATCCGTTTCATCACCGCCTCGATGGCTTCAGAGGCCAGCCAGCCCACCGGCACCGTGATCCACTCGTAAGGGGGAGGGCCCCAAGGATGCCGAGCGAGGAGGGCATCTACCTCTTCCGGATGATGGGGCCACCCCCACAGCCAGGGAAAGAGGCTCGCCTGGGGGTGGTAGCGGAGAGCGACCCACGGCCGCTGGAGAGGGAGCCAGCGACGGGCCTCGCGCAGCAGCGGGGCCAGAGGCGGGGCCGCCACGACCTGTTCGGGGGCAAAGCTCCGGTAAACGGTCATCGGAAACACCGGCATGGGAAGCATGGCACTCGGCAAGGCCGCCGGGAGATGCGCATGCGGACGCGGCCGGGCCTCGTGACCCAGGGCGCAGGGGATCAACAATCCCTTTCGGATGGCCCGGCTCCAGACCTGTCGGAACGCCCGATGCTCCCTTCCGGTCCAACGGATCCATCGCGTTTCGGTTTCCTCCAGATCCACCCGTTCGACCCCCAACAGGCGGATCAAACCCAGAAACCGCTCCAGGTCCGGGTCCAGTTCTTCCCGCCATAATCCCAATCGGAGGTAGAAAAACAGGCGTGCCGCCAGACGGCGCACGAGCTCCGGCTTGCGCCCCCGGGGGAGCGGCCATCCCCGATGGCGAGCCAAGCGCAGGAGCTCAACCGTCGTCTGCTGCTCCAGCTGGGCCTCCAGCCGCCACAGATCCTCCAAGCCCTCCTCTGGGGCCGGGCCTACGTCGAACAACAGCGCCAACCAGGCGGCCACCTCATGGGCACACGGTTTGCTGTTCCGGCACCCACAACCCTTCACCCGAAGCGCCTCTAAGCTGCTGGTGCCACCAGAGCCTGGCCGCCGCCATTTCATCTCCTTGGAAACGTGAGCAGGCCCCCTCGGATGGGGTTTCGAGGAAAGCCTTACGAAGAGCACCTCCCCCTCCCCCGGGCGCCAGTGGATTTGGCCGGAGGACCACAGGCGGAATGCCTCGATCAGGAGCGAGCGGGGGACTCCTTCAACCCATCGATCCAGGTTCATGGGAGGAGGATCCTTCTCCATCGGGGTGCGTCCCGGGGAGAGCGCGATACCGAGCCGCGACGTCCACAACAGCGGGATGATAGGCGGACAGCTCCTCGGCCTCGAGGATCTCATAACGATAGCCCTGCTCGACCAGGAACAGCTGGCGCCGGGCTGCGTAATCCTGATCCACCGTATCCCGGGTGACCAGGGTGTAGAAATGCGCTAAAACCCCGTTCCGCTTGGGGCGCAGGATCCGCCCCAAGCGTTGCGCTTCCTCCTGACGCGACCCGAAGGTCCCCGACACCTGAATCAGGACATTGGCATCCGGCAGGTCGATCGCGAAATTGCCCACCCGCGAGATCACCAAGCGGCGGATCTCCCCACGGCGGAGCTGATCGAAGAGCCGCTCCCGCTCCGCCACAGGGGTGCGGCCGGTGATCAACGGCACATGGATCGCCCGGGCGATCCGCTCCAGCTGATCGAGATACTGGCCGATGATCAGGACAGAATCTTCTACATGCTTCTCTAGCAGCTGGCGGACCACGCGCTCTTTCGCTCGATTGGTGGCTGCCAGGCGATAGCGCTCGCTCTCCTCCGCTGTCGCATAACGAAGCCGATCCTCCGGCTCCATCGGAACACGGATCTCGTGACACTCCGCTGCGGCGATCCACCCGTGGGCCTCGAGCTCCCGCCATGGAGCCTCGTAGCGCTTCGGTCCGATCAGAGCGAACACCTCGCGCTCGAGCCCATCCTCCCGCACCAGCGTCGCCGTCAACCCCAGGCGGCGACGCGCCTGAAGCTGCGCCGTGATGCGGAAGACCGGCGCAGGCAAGAGATGGACCTCATCGTAGATGATCAGCCCCCAATCCAGGGCATTGAAGAGACGAAAATGGGGGAATTGACGCAGGAGATCCTCTTCGAAATCCCGGCGCGGGCGGTGGGTGAGGATCTGATAAGTGGTCACCGTGACCGGACGGATCTGCTTTCGATGGCCGGTGTATTCCCCAACCCAATCTGGGCTCAAGTCGGTCTTATCCAAGAGCTCAGCGATCCACTGGCGGGCGGCCACGGTGCTGGTGGCGATGATCAGCGTGGCCGTTCGCAGCCGAGCCATCACCCCCAGGCCCACGATGGTTTTCCCTGCCCCGCATGGAAGGAGCACCACCCCGCTTCCGGCCCGGAGGAAGGCCTCGACGGCTTCTTCTTGATAGGGCCGCAGGCGGAACGGCTCTCCAGTGGCCCGCGAGGTGGAGCGTAGGTGCAGATCCAGGCGCGCCCCCTCGATGTATCCGGCCATGTCTTCCACTGGATAGCCCAAGTAGAGGAGCGCCTGTTTCAGGTGCCCGCGGGCCCAGGGCTCCACCTCCACCCGGCCTTCCATAGGGGCGCCGCGATCTGTCCGCAGGAAAGGGGCCACAACCGATTGGTTCAGCATCCAGGCCAGCAGCGCCGGGTCATCCGAGACCAGCCATAGCCGGCCGTTTTCCATCTCCAGGCGGAACCGCCCGTAGCGGGCCATCCACGTCTGGATATCCTGACGGAGCGTTTCCGGGACATGGCCGCCGCTCAACTGCTCCAAATCCGCCAGGATCGCCTCCGCCGTGAGGCCCAGGGCGGCGGCGTTCCACACCGAAAGGGGGGTGATGCGGTAGACATGGACGGGCCCGGCGCTCCGCTCCAGGTCGGCAAAACGGGCCAGCGCATCCCGAGCCTGCTCATACCCCGGATGCCGCGTCTCCAACCAAATCGTCCGATCAGCCTGAACCGTGATGGGAGAACCGAGACGGATCGCCATAGCCCCTGTCGGAAAGAAGTTAGGCTATTCATTTTCCCCGAATTCAGGCGAATCGGCAATTCGTTCCCCCTCCCAGCGGAGGCAGGCCTCCAAAAACCAAAACGGGATGGCGGCCTCCGTCCGCCATCCCGCTCTCCCTCAAAGCTCGCCCGAAAAGCCAACGAATGGCTCACCGCGCGCCCCGCCCTCCATGCCTCCACGGGACGGTCATCCCCTGGAGGCAACCGCCCGATACACCGCCACGGTATCTTGCGCGATCCGCTGATGGGTGAACCGCTCCAGAACCCGCTGCCGGCCTTTCTCCCGCAGGGCTTGGTGAAGCTGGGGATCCTCCATCAGACGGTGGAGCGCCTCCCGGAGGGCGTCCTCACGATCCTCTGGGAACACCAGTCCGGCCTCTCCGATCACCCAAGGGATCTCCCCCGCCGAAGACCCGATCACCGGGACGCCGCAGGCCATCGCCTCGATCAACACCCGACCGAACTGTTCCGTCCAGTTCCGTCGGGTTCGAGAAGGAAGCACCAGCACATCCAAGCCTCGATACACTTCGGGCATCCGAGTGGAAGGCGATGGCGGTTCGAAGGAAATGCGTTCGGATAGGCCGAGGCGTTCGGCCAGCCGCCGCAACGACGGCCCCTCCGGCCCGTTTCCAATGATCCGCACCCGCCAATCGCCGGGCAACCCCGCAGCCGCCCGGATTAGGAGATCAATGCCTTTCTCTGGAACCCAGCGGCCCACATAACCGATCGTGAAAGGACGCGGCGGCCTTTCAGGAGCCGGTGAGAAGACGACAGGATCCACGCCAACCTGTGGGATCACGGCGATGGGGCCGGTGTATCCCTTGGCCCGCCAGACCCGAGCCGCCGTCTCGCTGCCCACAATGGCGGCGTCGGCGGAGCCTAAGACATCCTGCTCCCACCAGCAAAAAGGGGGCGGATACCGACGGAGGAGGTTCTGCCACGAGAAAAAGACCACGCGGATCCCCAGCGCCCTGGCGATCCGGATCGCATGCCAGGTCGCCAGATTGTACGGCTCCTCCTCGATATGCAGAAGATGCGGCCGTAGGGCACGAAGGCGGCGGCCCAAGTGAGGATAAAAATGAAGGTGGAAATGTCCGTTGAGGGCGATGGGCTCCACCAGCAGCGTATAGCCTCGGGTGTGGGCCCGCTCCAGCGGGAGCACTCCCCGCTCATCCCGCCAAGCTGGAGGGACCAGAACGATCAGCTGGATATCCTCATGGCGGGCGATCTCCTCCGCCTTGCGCTGATAAGCCCCCATCACCAGGGCTTTTGAGAGAAGGACAACACGCATTCAGCCTCCTGGGTCCACCCAGACGTCAGAGGACAGGCCCCCAGTGCTTCTTCCATTATTTGGGGTATGCGCTTAGAAAGACCGATAGCTTCTATGGATCCCCCTCCCCACGGCCCTTTGGGCGATGGGAAGGAGGATAAACAACATTTTGGGGCGAGCTGGGTGCCCAAGGCACCCAGCTCGCCCCAAAACTCCCACTGCTCCATCCCGCTATCCGCGCTCTTTCAGATGTGCCCCGAGGATGCATTTTCATTCTTCATGCCAGGCCGTGAGAGCGTCCAAATGCCTCTTCACCTCCTCCGGGAGGGGCCAGCCCACCGCCCCCAGGAGCTCCGGGAGCTGCTCCACGGTGCTGACCCCGATGATCGGGCTGGTTACCACCGGGTTGCTCAGCAGCCACGCCAGGGCGATCTGGGACGGCGTCCGGCCGAGCTCGGACGCGAGCCGCTTGACCTCCTCCAGAACCCGCCACGCCCGCTCATTCTGGAGGTAACGCCGGAGCCATTCGCTGATCGCCCCTCGGCTGCCTGGAGGGGGCGGCGCCTCGCGCTGGTATTTCCCAGTGAGAAACCCGCCCGCCAGTGGGCTATAGGGAATCACCCCCAAGCCTTGATCCCGACACAGCGCCATCAGCTCCCGCTCGAACTCCGCCCGATGCAACAGGTTGTAATGCGGCTGCAAGCTGTCGAAACGGGCCCATCCGTATTTGTCGCTGATCCACAGCGCTTTACAGAGCAGCCAAGCGGGGAAGTTGGAAGCCCCGATATAGCGCACCTTACCTTGGCGCACTAGATCATCCAGTGCGCGCAGGGTCTCCTCAAGGGGCGTCTCCTGATCCGGCCAGTGAACCTGGTACAGATCGATGTAATCCGTGCCCAGGCGCCGGAGGCTGCCCTCCACCGCCTCCAAAATATGCTTACGGGAGAGGCCTTGGTCGTTAGGGCCCGAGCCCATCGGGCCGCGCACTTTCGTGGCGATCACCAAAGCCTCCCGTCGCTGCCCCTTCAGCCAGCGGCCGATGATCTCCTCGGTGCGCCCCGCCCACGCGCCCGGCGCCCAGTAAGGATAGATGTCAGCGGTATCAATGAAGTTGATCCCAACATCGACGGCCGCCGACAGGATCCGATGCGCCGTGGGCTCATCCGCTGTCCAACCGAACGTCATCGTCCCGAGACAGAGCGCTGAAACTTTCAGGCCTGTTCGTCCGAGCGTTCGATATTCCATGCCACGCACCTCCTGGTTGATTTGAAGAGAGGAGAGGAAATGCGAGGCGAGCAGCCATCCCCCTATGTTTCCACCCAGACCCGCTGGTCACCGAACGTGTCGACCCGCGGCCCCCGGGCCAGGAGATCCCGCCATAACTCCGGGATCGCGATCACCCGGCCGCTGCGATCCAAGCAAACATGCTTCGTCCACCCGGTGACCAGGCGTTGTCCGGTATCCGCATTATGGACGGCGTAACCGAACGTGATGGCGCGGCTCCGAACCTCCTCCACCCAGGTGCGCACCGTGATCCGCTCGCCGTAACGAGCGGGGGCTTCGTAGCGGGCATGCGCTTCCACCACAGCGAACAGCGCCCCGCTCCGCTCGATCTCCGCGTAGTCCGCCCCACAAGCGCGCATATACTGGCTGCGCCCCTCTTCAAACCAGACCAGATAGGCGCTATGGTGCACGATGCCCATCTGGTCGGTCTCCGCGTAACGCACATAGAACGTCGTGGCCACAACTGGTCGATCCATGGGCGCTTCCCGGACCGAAAGCTTAGGTCTTCCAGAAATCGTCCGCTCGCATGGACGAGCAAGCAATGAAAATCCAGGGCGGTAAAGGTTGCCTGTTGCAACCCCCCGTCTCCAGAAGGGGCCCTCACGCTATGGAGACGTCACCCGGGAGAGCTCGCCGATCTCCCGGATGGTGAGGAAAGCGAGAAGCATCAGAAGAAAGAGGAACCCAGCCAAATGGATCGCCCGCTCCCGTCGAGGATCCACCCGGCGGCCCCGGATGGCTTCCACCAGCACGAACAGGATCCGCCCTCCATCCAGGGCGGGGATCGGCAGCAGATTGGTGAAAGCGAGGGCCAGGCTGATCAGCGCAGCAAATGTGAGGAACACATCCGGCGAGCCGACCTGCACGCTGGTCTGGAGTGCCTCACCCGCCTCCGCGCCGATCCGGACCGGGCCGGCAGGCTGAAGCACACCCGGGGGGACAAGCCCCAGAATAATCCGACCTGGAAGGCTGAAGAGCTGTCCAGTCAGGGCGGCGAAGGTCGCCGTGCCCCGAGCCGCCGCCCCCAAGGCCCCAAAGCGCTGGATCCGGCTGTAATCCGGCACCGCGGCGATGATCACGCCCATCGCCCCTTGGCCCGGAGGGGGATCCGGCCGCACATACACCGAGACTTCCCGCTCCAGGCCATCCCGGCGGATCCGCAAGGTGACCGTCTGGCCTCGATGGGCCTGGGCAATGGTGCGCACATCCTCGATCGTGGAGACCGATACCCCATCCATCGCCAGGATCAGATCCCCAGGCTGCAACCCGGCCTGGGCAGCCGGCGAACCTGGGGACACCCCTTGGATCTGCACTTGGGGAGTGGGAACCCCCAGCAGGAAGACCAGGATCAGAACGATCCAGGCCACGATCATGTTCATCAATGGACCCGCGGCCAGGATCAGCAAGCGCCAGGGCCAGGGACGGGCAGCGAATCCCCCGGGGACCTCCGGGTCGTCCTCCCCCCGCAAACGCACAAATCCCCCAAAGGGAATCGCGTTGATGGAAAGCACCGTCTCCCCCCAACGCCCCAAGACCACCAAGCGTGGGGGGAAACCCAACCCAAACTCCTCGACCGCAACTCCGCCCAGCTTGGCGGTTAACAAATGCCCTAACTCGTGGAAGAAAATCAAAGGGCTCAGAACCAGTAGGAACCCCAGGATCCCCCAGGGCACTCCAATCATCGGCTCGGTCATGTTTCCTCCGGAGCAGGAATTATGCTGTTGAGGGCCGCGTTGGAAAGCAGGCAGGGTGCTTTTCCCCTATTGAGAAGCGATCGAATCGCCTTAGGGTGCTTTGTTGCGAAGATAAAATTTTCTGTGAGGGGCGGGCCGCTTACGCGGCCCG
>NZ_JBHOQJ010000261.1:0-13146 GCF_042408365.1 Thermoflexus sp. | reverse complement strand
CGGGCGCCAAAGGCGCCCGGCCCCCCAGCCTCCTGTGGCCCTTTGGGCTGTGGGGAGGGGGGATCCAGGGGGTGGGGCCATTCGCACACATCCTCAAAACGAGGGTGGAAGAGGCCCTGGCGATCCTGCTTGCTGGGAGAGGATCCCCTCACGGCCATCCGGTTAGGATGGCCGGGAGCGGATACATGACCAGCCGTATCGGGGCAATGGCATAATTCTTGAAGAGCATCGCGATGGTGGGAAGCGTCATGGAAACGTGGAAATCCGCGCGGAGGGCGGCGGCGACAGGGGCCAGCTGCCATGTCCAAGGAACGGTGAGGCTGTAGAAGATCAAGGTCAGGATGGCGCCCACCAAAACCAGCCACCAAAGGATCCCGGAGAGGCCGCCCAAGAGCGCGTCCAGCAACCCCAGGGCCGTTAGACGGGTTTGTCGGTAGAAAACGAAGTTCAGGAGCTCCAAGCCGATATAGGCGATCAGGAAGATCACGACGAAGAAGAAGATGGCGGTCTCAATGGTGATGAGACCAACAGCCCGGGCGAATGCGCGGGCCAGGAAATCCTGAAAGCCCAGCGCGATCAGCATGGAGAGATAAACGGAGGCCAGGCTCAGGATCTGCTTGACCAGCCCTCTGCGACCCCCCAGATACGCACTGATCAGCGCTCCGAAAACCACTACCAGATCAAGAACCATGGCCACCTCCAGGACTGTCGGCCTTCCCCTAGCAGGGGCGCATAGGAAACCGTCGAAGATGGCTCTCACATCCTCGCGTGTTCTTCGATTATACAGTAACCTGAAGCGGTGGAGGGGTAGGAACTTTGTCATCCACCTCAAACACTTACCCTTCCCCGGCGGGGACGAATTTGGTTTAAACTTAAGTAGGAGTTACGCAGTTTGGGGCCCTTCCGATTCCTCTCGTGGGCGCCAAACCGCGTAACTCCTACTTCAGTTCGAGTGTCCCACGGGCAGTTCCGTTCTCTGAGCGCAACCTTCACGCGATGAGAGGAAAGCAATGCTGAAAAAGGTGCTGGGGAAGATCATGGGGGACCCATCGAATCGCTGGCTACGCCAATGGGCCCCATTGGTGGAAGCGATCAATCGCCTGGAGCCGGAGTTCGAGGCGCTGACGGACGCCGAGCTGCGCGCCATGACGGACCGCTTCCGGGCGCGGATCGCGGAGGCGATCTCCGGACATCGGGAAGCCCACCGCCGAGCTTATCTGGCCTGGCTGGTGGAGCGGGATCCGGACCGGCGCACGCAGCTGGAGTACGAGATGAAGCAGCGCCTGGCAGAGCTGCGTCAGGCTGAGGAGGCAGTCCTGGAGGAAATCCTCCCCCAGGCCTTCGCCGCCGTCCGGGAGGCTTCCAAACGAACTCTGGGACTGCGCCATTATGATGTGCAGTTGCTGGGCGGCATTGCGCTTCATTTCGGCAAGGTCGCCGAGATGAAGACCGGCGAGGGGAAGACGCTGGTCGCCACCCTCCCGCTGTATCTGAACGCCCTGCTGGGCTTGGGAGCCCATCTGGTGACGGTGAACGACTACTTGGCCCGGCGGGACACCCGCTGGATGGGCCCGATCTATCATATGCTGGGCCTCCGGGTCGGTCTGCTGCAAGCCGGGGAGGGCAACGCCTACATTTACGATCCGGATTACGAGGGGGGGAAGGAGGACTTCGCGCAGCTGCGCCCAGTCTCGCGCAAGGAAGCGTATCTGGCGGACATCACCTATGGAACGAACAACGAGTTCGGCTTCGACTACCTGCGGGACAACATGGCCTTCACCCTCGAGGCGCGGGTCCAGCGGCTGGAGCGTCCGCATCGCTACGCGATTGTGGATGAGGTGGATAACATCCTCATCGATGAGGCCCGAACGCCGCTCATTATCAGCGGTCCGGCGGAGGAGGCAACGGAGGAATACATCCGCTGGGCCCAGATCGTAAAGCAGCTACGGCCCGGGGATTATGAGATCGACGAGAAACACCGCACCGTCCATCTCACGGATTCAGGCTACGACCGGGTCGAGCAGCTCATCGGCAAGCCCCTCTTCGACCCCGAGCGGCCGGAGGAGCTTACCCCTGAGCAGATGAAAATGATCCATCACCTGGAGCAGGCCCTCAAAGCCCAGCTCCTATATCACCGGAATCGGGATTACATTGTGCAGGGCCGTCAGGTGGTGATCATTGATGAATTCACCGGCCGTCTGATGCCGGACCGCCGCTGGTCGGATGGCCTTCATCAGGCGATCGAAGCCAAGGAAGGGGTGCCGATCCGCCCGGAGAATGTCACCTACGCCACCATCACCATCCAGAATTACTTCCGCATGTATGAGAAGCTGGCCGGGATGACGGGCACAGCGGCTACGGAGGCGGAGGAGTTCCAGAAGATCTATGGATTGGATGTGGTGGTTATCCCTACCCACCGTCCGATGATCCGCGTCGATCATCCCGATGTGATCTACCGCACGAAGGAGGCCAAGCACCGGGCCATCCTGCGGGAGATCATTCGGATGCACGCGCTGGGGAGGCCGGTGCTGGTGGGGACCACCTCGGTGGAGGCCTCGGATTATTTGAGCAAGCGCCTGCAGGCGGAAGGCGTGCGCTGGCTGGCGCTGGTGGATCTGGTGAAGGACGCGCTGCGGCATCGAGAGGCCCAGGGGGAAGACCTCCCGCTTTCCGAGGAAGACCGAGGGGCTCTCGGCCAGCCGCCGGAGAAGCTTCCCATCGGGAAGCTCCGCTCCTGGGCCCGGGCGCTGGGGCTGGAGCCGGATCCTATGGCCCCGGCCAATTTGGAGCGCTTGGCGGAGCTGTGGGAGGTGGAGCAGACGGATCGCCTTCGGCGCATCTTGGAGCATGGGGTTCCCCACGAGGTACTGAACGCCCGGTATCACGATCGGGAGGCGCGCATCATTGCCCAGGCGGGCCGGGTGGGGGCGGTGACCATCGCCACCAACATGGCGGGGCGCGGTGTGGATATCAAACTGGGCGGCGAGCTCCCCGAGGAAGTTCTGGGGGATGTGAACCGGGTTCTGCGCCGGGCCGGGTTCGATCCCTACGAGATGACGTTCGAGGAGCGAGCGGAGGCCCTGCGGCGGCTGGAGCCCTCTCAGTACGGGCTCTACCGGGAGGCGGTGCAGCGTTTCCTGGATCATATCGAGGGCGAGCGCACGGTGAAGGCGCTGGGCGGCCTTCACGTGATCGGCACGGAGCGCCACGAGGCACGGCGCATCGACAATCAGCTGCGGGGCCGCGCCGGCCGTCAGGGGGATCCCGGTTCCTCGCGGTTCTATCTATCGCTGGAGGATGATCTGCTCCGGCGGTTCGCCGGGGATCGTCTGCGCAGCTTTATGGAGCGCGTCTGGGGAGATGATGATGAGCCGCTGGAGCATCCATGGCTGAACAAGACCATCGAGGAGGCCCAGCGGCGGGTCGAGGGCTACAACTTCGATATCCGCAAGCATCTTTTGGAATACGACGATGTTCTCAACCGTCAGCGGGAGCTGATCTATGGCCAGCGGCTCCGACTGCTCCTGCGAGATGACCTTCACGACGACCTCTGGGCGATGGTGGAGGCGGAGGTCGGGCGTCGGCTCCAGCAAATGAAGCCCGGTGAGGGGTGGAAAGTGATCGAGTGGCTGGATAGCATCCAGCCGCCCATGATGCTCAGCGATGGGCGGTTCCTCCCATCTTTCAGCTTGGCCTTGCTCTTGGAGCGGCTGGAATCCGGTGAGCCTTCCCTTCGGGGGATGGCCGCGTTGCTCCGTGAAGCGGCGCAAGCGGCAGCCGCTCATTGGGCGGAGGCAGCCGCCCGCGCGGTTCAGGCCGTCGCGGAGCGCAGCCGGGATACGCTCTCCGATTGGCTGGATACCGCCGAGCGAGCGTTCGAAGATTGGCTTGAGGAAGGCGCGGAGGGTCGCCAGTCGCTTAATCTGCGGAATCTCTTGGAGCGGGTGCGGGAGCTGACTGGCCTGGAAGTCCGACTGGAGGGCCTCCGGGCGACGGCGCCGGAGGAGGTGAAGGAACGCTTGCTGCAGGCGGTGCGGGAGGCTGGGCATCGCGCGTTACGGCTGCAAGCCCTGACCGCCGCCGCCCGCCGGACAGGTGTGGGGTTCACCCTCAGTGAAGCGGATTTGCTGGAGGCCACCTGGGAAGAACTGACGGAGATGATCCGTGAGGGGGTCCTGCAGGAAACCCGATCTCGGCTGGAGGCTCATCTCCAGGAGGTAGAAGGGATCCTGGCGGATCGCCTGAACGGGCAACGGGATCCCGCTGTGCTGGCTCAGGCGCTCTGGGAGGCCCAGTTCACCCGACAAACCACGTTTGATGCGCGAACGCATCAACGGGTGGCTTACGCGCAAGTGGTGTTTCCGCTCTCGTATCTGGCGGGGCAGCTGCTGGAGGAGGTCCCGCCGGGGGAGCGCAGCACGCGGATCCTGGAACACCTCCGTCAAGTCTTGGAGGCCCGTGAGGAGGAGCTGGGCCGCACCGTATGGGCCTCGATGGTGGAGCAACGGCCGATCGATCTGGAGGAAGCAGCTCGCCTCAGCTTGATGAACTGGCTGGGTGCGGAGCGCTGGGAGATCGTTGCAGAGGTTCCCTTCGGGCGTTGGGAGCCGGAGCTTCAAGAGGCAGCCATCCGGTTCTTTGGGCGCCGGGCTTTCTCAACAGCCGCCCGTAACTTGCTGCTCGGTCTGATCGGTCAACTATGGGTGGATTATCTGACCGCTATTGAGAACTTGCGGCAGGGGATTGGGCTGGAGGCCTTCGGCCAGCGAGATCCGCTGGTTGAATACAAGCGACGGGCGTTTGAGATGTTCCAAGATCTGCTGAACAACATCCGCGCGGAGACCGTACGGCGGCTCTTCTTGATTGTGCCCGCTGGCCAGGCCCTGGCCCGGGAACGCCGGACGGCGGCGGGCGCTCGGATGCGGGTTCAATCGGAGGCGGCTTCCCGCCCCATCGGGCGGAACGATCCGTGCCCGTGCGGCAGCGGCAAGAAGTATAAGCACTGCCATGGCCGGCCCGGGGCGCCTCCCCTTCCCGGAACCGCAATCCCATCGGAACCGGTCTCGAAGCGCCGCCGCTGATTAGTAGGAGGAGATCCAGCGCGGGCCCCACAACCCTATAGCACGGATCAAAGTTCACAAGGAGGGGGATGGGGTCCTCCCGCCTCCTTTCGCGGGCTCCGGATAGCATAACGCCTATGGGGAGTTGTGGCATGGGCCGGCAAAGGCAATTCACCTCCACGTTCAGAGCACGTTTGGATCTGCGGAGCAATCGCTTCCACCTGGATGAGCGGCTCGCGGCGGCATTGGAACCCTGGTTGGATCCTCGGCAACGCGTGCAGACGGCCGAATGTATTGTGAGAGTGTCTCCCCCTTGGTCCGCCTTACAAGAGGCGATCCGCAAGGGAGAGCCATCTGCCGGATGCCTCTGGCTAACCTCTCTGGCCCTCCCATGCCGCTTTGCTGCGGTGCCCGGACGATCTCCACATACCCTCCGGTTCCATTTGGAGCCCCTGATCCCTCTGGAGCGTCTGGCCCAATGGGAGGCTATCGCGGAGCCCCTCTATGTGTTAGATGAGGCCGGCCGGATCCTCTGGTTGAACGCTGCGGCTTCCTCCTTCTGGCGAATTCCTCGCGTGGATTTCCTGGAGCGCCTGATCTGGGAGTGGGTCAACCCGGCCCAACAAGGGGCGATCGCAGAGGCCTGGGCTCAGCTCTTCCGGGAAGGTCTCCCAGCCACCTGGGAGGTGCTCCTCGGCCCTGAGGGGGAGCGTGGTCAAGCCCGCTGGTTAGCCACTGCGGGTCCCTCATGGGGCGTCATCCGTCAGATCGCCTCGGGCGCAGAAGAGCGGCTTCAGCGGGAGCTTTCCCAGGCCCTGGGGATGGTGGCCGAGCTGGCTCACCATCTTCACGATCCGCGGGCTCTGATGTCCAGCGCCCTTCACCTTCTGATGGAAATGTGGAAAGCGGATGCGGGAGTGGCCTACCGAGTACAGGGCCGATGTCTGGATCTGTTGATCGGCTTCGGCCTGGACGAGGGATTCGCGGCTCAATTTGGCCATGTGGAGCTGGATGAGCCTACCTACCTGGCTTTCCTGGCTCATCGATATGCTTGGTATATTGAAGACATCCGGACGGCCACCCTGGCGCCGATTACGCGAGAGATCGCAGAATGGGCAGGGATCCGCACGTTGGTGATGCTTCCGCTGGTGCATCGGGGGACCCCGGTTGGTCTTCTGGCCCTCGGTTATCGCTGGCCTCGCCCCGCCTTCTCGATGGAGCGCGATCTGCTTACGCTGCTCGGCACTCAAATCGCCCTGGCCCTGGTGACTGCCGAGAGCTTGCGCTCCGCTCGCGCGACGCTGGATCAATATGAGCAAGCCATCGCCCAGGTGCTGGAGGTGGGTCGCGAGGCCGCCCGAACTGCTGATGTGGAGGGGTGGCTGGATCTGGCGTTGAGGGTCATCCTGAAACTGTCCCGGGCGGAGGTGGGCTTGCTCCTCCTGCCGGCAGAGGGACGTTCTTCCCTGCCCACCTCGGTTGTGGTTGGTTTGGAGGGCGAGCCGGTCAACCCCGGTTCTTTTGTTGAGCAGAGAAGCCTCCAAGCGTTGATGAAAATTGAGGAAACTCGAACGGTCCGGTGGGAGGGCCTTCCAGAGCCGATGAGGAGCCTATTGCCATCCTCTGCTTTCGCCCTCGCTCACATCATCCCCCTACGCTTCGCCGGCCGCTCCATTGGCCTGTTGATTCTCGGAAGGAGCCAGCCCGTTCCGGCAATGACGGAGGTTGAGACACGCCTGGTCGAGGCCTTGGGCGGCCTCGTAGCCTCTACGGTGTATGTCTTCCGGCTGCTGGAGCATACCCACCGAATGGCTCACGAGCTGTCGGCTTTCTATACGATGATCGGCTTGTCCGGTGCTGTCCCCGATGTTTCCCGCCTGGCCGATGAGGCGCTGAGGTGGATCTTGGAGAGCCTGGGGTTGGATGGAGGATGGCTGTATCTGCTCGAGGGAGAAGGGGAGGGCAGGCACATCAGCGGCCTCGATCCGGCGATCGTTCAGGCTCTGATCGCACAGCTACCACCGGAATCGATGGAAAAGGTTCTTCAGGAAAGCCAGATTCAGGTTCGGTTCAAACCGGCTGGCGAGGACTGGCCCGGAGGCATCCGTATGCTCATCCTGGCTCCTCTTCGGGCGCAGGCCCGAACGATCGGCTTATTGGGTCTGGCCTCCTCACGCCTGGAGCAGGTGCTCCCATCCGAGCGCGAGTTCATCGCGGCCATCTCGGATCAGCTTGGCGCGCTCTTAGAAGCAGCCCGCCTGACTTTTCGGGAGCATCAACGCAGCCAGCTGATGGAGCGCCTGAGCCGGGCGATGGCGGTGCTGTCCGCCGAGATGGATCCGGACACGGTCCTGACGCAGGCCATTCGGGCGACTTGTGAGCTCTTTGATGTGGGTCGGGCCCAGATCTGGCTATGGGATGCCTCGGGGAAGCAACTGGTTTTACGGGCAGCGACCGATCCACAGCGATCTCCCCCAGGACAGCGCCTGCCTTATGAGAAAGTGAGCACGCTTCTCGGGGCGCCTCCAGGCGAACCGCGCCTCTTTCTGGATGCGGGGGACCTGGGATGGGCCGGTGAGTTCCATGGAGAAAAGGTGATCATCGCGCCGTTGCCATGTGGCGAGCGGACGTTGGGCTATCTGGTTGCCTTCTTGGAAGCCTCAAAGAAGTTTCAGGCGGAAAAGCTGGAGGCCTTACGGCTGTGGGCTTTCCACACAGCGATCGCTTTTCAGAACGCTGCTTTGTATCAGGAAACCCATCAGCGGATCCGGGATCTGGGGGCGCTGGTGGTTGGGGCTGCTCTGGCGGCTTCCACCCTGAGCACGGAAGAAGTCCTCTGGCAGACAACGCGTCATCTGGCAAGCGTGCTCCGGGCCACTAACTGCACAATTTCCCTCCTGAATCCCCAGGGGGATGCGCTTGTGGTGCACGCGGATTACACGCCGCCCGAGCGGCAGGCGGAGGATCCCTCCCCTCCGGAGATTGGCCGCTCCTATCCTTTGATGGAATACCCGGCGACTCTTCGCCTGTTCGAGGAAGGGGATTTCATGGTGATCCGGGCGGACGATCCGGAGGCCGATCCTCATGAGAAGGCGTGGATGCGGGTTTTCGGTTATCAGACCTGCCTGATGCTCCCTCTGCGGGTGCGAGGTCGTGCTATCGGGCTGATTGAGATTAGCGATGTCCGATTGCGTCATTTCACCGAGGAGGAGATTCAACTGGCCCGGGCGTTAGCGGATCAGATCGGGGTGGCCTTGGCCAACACCATGCTTTACGAGGCCGAGCACCGGCGTGCCCGCTTGTTGGGGGCGTTCAGTCGGATCTCCCGCGCGTTAACTGCCACTCTGGACTCCAAAGAGGTATTCGATATAGCGGTCCGGTTGGCGGTCGAGGAGATGATGTGTGATGGGGCGGTGGTTTTCTTGATCAGCTCCGACCCGACCGTGGTGGAAATCGTGGCCTCGGCAGGACTGCTCTCCGAGTACCTCTTAAAGGGCAGCACCCGACCCGTGGTGGGAGCCCTTGCGCAGAGCGTGACTCAAAACACCATTGTGCGAATCGCAGATGCCCTGCAGGATGAGGAGTACTTGTATCTCGCTCCCGAAGGGGTCCACACGGTCCGCTCGGCGATCCTTGTCCCGCTTCGCATGGAAGATTTCGTCATCGGCGTCCTGGTTCTCTTCTCAATCCATCCCAATGCATTTTTCTCCGATGATGAGCCGATCTTCCAATCGTTTGCGGATCATTTGAGCCTGGCGCTTCACAACGCCCGGCTTTATGAGGAATCCCAGAAGCGGATCGCTGAGCTCACCGCGCTTCAGGAGATAGCCGCTCAGGCTACATCCATCCTGGACCTTCGTCAGGTGCTGGAAACAGTGGCGCGGCACCTCCTGCAGCATACCCGGGCGGATCGGGTGTATATCCATTTGCTTGATGAAGAGGGAAAGCAATGGCGCTCCGGGATGACGTTTGTCCGAGGTGGGAGGCTTCGCTTCGAGGCGCCCATACCTCGGCCTGAGGGGGTGACCTCGACGGTGATCCGAACCGGTCGCCCGCTGGTCATTCCGGACACATCGACGCATCCTCTGTTCCAGGATCCGGAGGCACAGGCCTGGGGGATCCGGGCGATCGCTGCGTTTCCGCTGCGCCATGCCGACCGGGTGATGGGCGCCCTGAATGTGGTGTTCGAATCCCCTCGCTTGTTCAGCGCCAACGAGCTTCGCTGGCTGAACACCGTTGTCGATCAGGCGGCGGTGGCGATCGCGAACGCCCGTCTCTACGAGGAAGCCCTAAGTCGCCTGCGGGAGTTGGAAACCCTGTACCGGGTTTCAGAGATCGCTGTCCGCTTCACAGACTTTGACCCCATGATCGACCAAATCATCCAATTGCTCCAGAGGGAGCCAGCCTTTCAATATGTCGCCCTTTTCCTGACGGATCCTACAGACCCCACTGTACTGGTTCGGTATCGAACCGGTGAACGGGAGGAGGAAGCGCAGCATGCGGCTCGCCTTCGGGTGGGGGAGGGCATCGTAGGTCGCGCCGCCGCCACACGGTCTCCGGTGCTGGTGCCGGATGTGCAGGCGGATGAGGGATACCTGCCTATGATCGCTCAGACCCGCGCTGAGTTGGCAGTTCCGCTTCTCATCGGCGATCGTCTGATCGGCGTCCTAGATGTCCAGAGCCCGGAGCCAGGGGCTTTCCGGGAGGATCATGTCCGCCTTCTTGGGACCCTCGCCGGGCAGCTGGCGATTGCTCTGGAGAACGCACGGCTTTTCCGTCAGGCACACCGCCGTTTGAACGAGTTGAGCATCCTTTACGAAGTTATCGCCGCTGCATCGGTCACCTTGGATCCGGAGCGCGTTATCCATCAGGCCCTCCTGGCGATCCAGCGGACGCTTGGCTTTGAAGCGGTGGAGTGCCTGTTGCTGGAGGAAGAGACAGGGCGTCTCCGGAGCTATGGGCATTATGGGTTCTCGGAGGAAGCGATTCGGGTTCCTCTGACCATCCATCAGGGGATCACCGGCCGGGTGGCCCGGACTGGGATGCCTGCGCTCGTCCCAGACGTCCGGCAGGATCCCGATTATCTGGAAGCGGAGCCGAGCACCCAGTCCGAGCTAGCTGTCCCCATGAAAATCGGAGAGCGGGTGATCGGCGTGCTGAACGCGGAAAGCCCTCGTCTGAACGCCTTTACGGAGGAGGACCTGCGCCTGATGACCACGCTGGCCGGTCATCTGGCGGTGATTCTGGAGAACGCCCGTCTCTATGGGGAGACCGCTCAGCGTCTGCGGGAGGTCACCACGCTCTATGAGTTCGCTCGCCGTATGAGCACCACTTTGGATCTCGGGGTCCTGCTGGATTCTGTGGTGACGACTCTGCGGGAGGTCCTCCACTGCCGGGCGGCGAATATTATGTTGCTGAATCCCCGGACGGAGATGTTGGAGATCCGAGCCGCTGCCGGGGTCAAGGACCGCTGGCGGCAGGAGGCCCGCCTGCGGATCGGCGAGGGGATCGCCGGTCAGACGGTTCAGGAGAGGCGCCCCATCTACGTGCCGGACACCCGCGAGGATCCTCGCTTCGTGGTCTTCGATCCCTCGGTCCGCTCCTTAATGTGCGTTCCATTGATGGTTGGCGACCGGGTGATCGGCGCCCTGTCGGTGGATCATGAAATCCCTTACGCCTTCCAGCCGGAGCATGAGCGCTTGCTGACCATTGTGGCTGCTCAAGCGGCTGCCGCGATAGAGAACGCCCGCCTGTTCCATGAATTGAGGGCCCATGCGGAGGAACTGCGCCGGGCATATGAGGAACTTCAGGAGGCCGATCGCTTGAAGGACGAGATCGTGCAGAACGTCTCCCATGAATTGCGCACGCCCCTGACGTTCATTAAGGGGTATGTGGATCTCCTGATGGAAGGCTCGATGGGGCCGTTAACAGAGGCCCAGCGGGAAGCCATGGAGATCATCGCGGAGAAAACCAACCTCTTGAGCCGGCTGGTCGGCGACATCGTCACCCTGCAACGGATCGAGCGGGGAACCCTTTCCTTTGAGGCTGTGGATATCGTGGCCCTGGCCCGGATCTCTATCCAAAGCTTTCAGCTCACCGCTGCCCAGGCCGGCCTGGAGTTCGTCATGGAGGATCCCGGGGGGCCGGTGATGGTCTGGGGGGATCGGGAGCGGCTCTCCCAGGTTCTGGACAATCTGCTGCATAATGCAGTGAAGTTCAGCCCGAACGGGGGGCGGATCACCCTTCGCATCCTGGATCAGGAGGACCATGTTCAGGTGTCGGTACAGGATACCGGCATTGGGATCCCGCCGGATAAACTGGAGCGCATCTTCGAGCGGTTTTATCAAGTGGATGGATCCACCAAGCGACGGTTCGGGGGAATGGGGTTGGGCCTGGCGATCGTCAAGCGGATTGTCGAAGCCCACGGCGGCCGAGTCTGGGCGGAGAGCGAGCTCGGAAAAGGCAGCACCTTCTATTTCACCATCCCCAAGCCGCCGACCGTGGCTTCTGATGAATTGTTGGAGTTCCTTTTTGGCGAGCCGTAGAGCGCCTTACAGAGATTTCACGACTTTCCCCATCTGGGGACCGCCGAAGGCGGTTTCCAACCTCTGAAGGGTTTTCTCTTCTCCCTCCCCGCATCCCCTCAGGATGCGGGGAGGGAGAAGGAGGGGGGTGGGGCGGATGGCCCCTCCGTCGCATATCCTAAAAAGTGGATGAAGCACTACCAGCAAGGCTCGATAAGATGACGTCCGCGAGTGCACAAGAGGATAGAGGATCGAGAGCGTTAGAAGGATCCCCGGAGCGTGTGCGGAGGCGTCTCCGGCATGGACCGGTGGCGCATGCATGGCGCGCTCTTCTGCATCGCCTGCCTAAAGTCGACCTGCACCGGCATCTGGAAGGCTCGCTTCGTCTGAGCACCCTGATGGAGATCGCCCGCCGGCATCGGATCCGCCTGGGGCTGGATCCGGCAGCCAGAGATCTGGAGCCATTCGTTCGATTCACGGTCAGCGAGCCCGCGGATTTCCACCGTTTTCTCTCCCGATTCAGGCTCCTTCGTTTGTTCTACACCGATGAAGAGGCAATCCGTCGCATGGCTTATGAAGCGGTCGCGGATGCCGCGCTCGACCATGTCCGTTATCTGGAACTTCGCTTCAACCCAGCGGCGCTGGCCCAGACCCAGGGATTCCAACTGGAAGAGGTCACCGCTTGGGTTCTGGAGGGTGTGCGGCAGGCTCAGCGGGATTTCGATATCCAGGTGCGCCTGATCATGACCATCGTGCGTGGGGAAGATCCGGAGGTGGCTTGGCAGATCGCCCGCCTGGCTGCTGCCTATCGACCCAACGGTGTGGTGGCGCTGGATTTGGCAGGGGATGAAGTGCACGAGGCATCACGGCCTTTGATCCCGGTTTTCCAGTGGGCTCGGGAGCAGGGGCTTTTCCTGACCATCCACGCAGGAGAGATTGGCCCGCCAGCAAATATCCGCCATGCGATCCTGGTGATGGGTGCCCATCGCATCGGCCATGGGATCCAAGCCATTCACGATGTTGAGGTCCTACGGCTGCTTCACGAGCGGAACATCCCTCTGGAGATCTGTCCGACCAGCAATTTGCAAACTGGAGCCGTTGCCGGGTTCCATCACCATCCCCTGCCGGATCTCTATCGGCTGGGCCTGAAAGTCACACTGAACACGGATGACCCCAGCATCAGTGACACCACGCTGACGGATGAATATTTGTTCGCCATGGCCGGAATGGGTTTGCAATGGAAAGATCTGTTGCGGATCCTCGAGAACGCAGTGGAGGCCGCTTTCCTGAGCCTGGAGGAGCGCCAGAACCTGGCCTGTCGCCTCCGCCGGGAGATCCAATCGCTCGAGCGGATCTGGCGTTTTCAGGTGGAGGAAAGTGAGGGAGATAGCGAAGCTGCGAGCTCCGCAGGTCCATGAGACGTGCCTGTTTTCTACGAAATTAAAACTAGAACTCTCTCAACCCTTCTCCTCTCCAGGTCTTTCTCCCCTTTATCCCAACCCGTGGTGACGAGCTTCCGATTCGGGGAATTTCTGTGAGGGGCGGGCCGTGTAAGCGGCCCG
>NZ_JBHOQJ010000260.1:0-24064 GCF_042408365.1 Thermoflexus sp. | reverse complement strand
GTGCTCTTCCTATCTGTTAGGGGCCGCCTTCGGCGGCCCCTAACCCCCGAAGATTCCGAAATATGGCGAAGGCACTATACGGTCGGAGCCACAAGGAGAAGCGGATGAGACATCTCCCCACCCGTAAAAGCCACAGGATTTAAAGCGACGCCCCATCTTCAATGATCCGTTCCTCCGGTGGGACCAACTCATCGCCCACGATCAGGCCGTCTTGGATCCGCACGATGCGCTCAGCGTGGCGGGCCACGAACGGATCGTGGGTCACCACAACCAGCGTGATCCCCCGCTCCCGGTTCAGTCGCTGGAACAACGCCAAGATCTCCCGCCCCGTCCGACTGTCCAGGTTGCCGGTGGGCTCGTCCGCTAAGATCACCGACGGCTCGGTGACCAGCGCCCGGGCGATGGCCACCCGTTGTTGTTGGCCACCGGAGAGCTCGTTCGGACGATGATGCATGCGGTCTCCCAACCCCACCAGCTCCAACATCTGCCGAGCCCGCGCCCGACGATCCCGGGCGCCCCGATAGACCAGCGGAAGTTCAACATTCTGTAAGGCCGTCGCCCGGGGAAGCAGGTTGAAGGTCTGGAAAACAAAGCCGATTTTGCGATTGCGGATCTCCGCCAGCTGATCATCGGAGAGCCGGGAGACATCCTGGCCCTCCAGGAAATAACGACCCCGCGTGGGTGTATCCAGACAGCCCAACAGGTTCATCAAGGTGGATTTCCCGGAACCTGAAGGGCCCATAATCGCCACGAACTCCCCACGTCGGATCACGAGATCGATCCCCCGTAACGCAGGAACCTCAACTTTACCCATCCGATAGATTTTCTCGACTTTTTCCATCACCATGACAGGATCGCTCATCCATGACCTCCCGAATCCGGATTGAAGCGTCTGACCGCATCCCCTTTATCCTCCTTCCCCACGGCCCTTGGGGCCGTGGGGAAGGAGGATAAAGGGGATAGGGCCGTTGGCCCGCACCACCCCATATCCTCAAAACAAGAAGCACTACTCATATCGAAGCGCATCGATCGGATTCAGGGCGGCGGCCCGGATGGCCGGGTAGATCCCGAAGAACACGCCGACCGCCACGGCGAACAGCAACGCCAGGGCGATGATGTCTCCTTGCACCACCGGCCGCAGCGTTCCGTTGCCTACCGGGATCCCGCTGATCAGCCGCGAGATGCCGATCCCTAAGCCGACCCCCACCAGGCCGCCCAGGCCGCTGAGGGTCACGGCCTCGCTGAGAAATTGCATCAGGATATCCCTCCGCCGCGCCCCCACCGCCTTGCGCAGGCCGATCTCGCGTGTCCGCTCCGTGACCGAGACCAGCATGATATTCATAATCCCGATGCCGCCAACGATGAGGGAAATCGCCGCAATCGCCCCCAGGAACAACGTAAGGGTCCCTGTGATCTGCGCCGAGGTCTGGATCAGATCCTGCTGGCTGACCAGTGTGAAGTCATCCTCATCCCCATCCAACAAGCGGTGGCGTTCCCGCAAAGCGGAGCGGATGGTCTGGACCACCGTTGGGATCTGATCGGCCCCGTTGGCCTGGACGATGATCTGGGAGATCACCTCGCTGCCCCGGAACTGGCCGCTCCGGGCCAGCCGCTGGGTCGCTGTGCTCAACGGCACGAAGACCTGATTGTCCAAGCTCCCGAAGCCGGTGCCCCCTACGGGGGCCAGAACCCCGATCACCCGGAACGGGATGTTGTTGAGGCGGATGAATCCCCCGATGGGATCCCCCTCAGGGAACAATTGGGCCGCCACGTTCGCTCCCAGCACGGCCACAGCCGCCCCGGTCTCCACGTGGGCCGGGGAGAGGAAATCCCCGTTTTCAACTTGAAGATTGCGTACCGCGAAGAATTCGGGCGTCACCCCATACACTTGAACCCGCAGGTTGCTCCGCTGGTAAACGATCTGAGCGCCTGTCTGGAAGACGGGGGCGACCACCGCCACGCCGGGGAGGTCCTTTAACGCCATGGCATCTTCGTAGGTCAGCGTAGGAGCGGAACCAGGCGCCTGGGCGATGCCTCCCACGCGCACCACTCCAGGCGTCACGAAAATCAAATTCGTTCCGATGCGCTCAATCTGGGAGCGGATCGCCACCTGGGTCCCCCGTCCGATGCTCATCAGGGCGATGACGGAGGCCACCCCAATGATCACACCCAGCATGGTGAGGGCCGATCGCATCTTGTTCGCCGCCAGGCTGAGCGCTGCCGTCCGCAACGCCTCCAGCACGCTCATCCGAACCCCCTCTCTAGCCTGGGCACTCTATAAACGGTGCCTGCCGCTATCCTTAGGGACATCCCTTGTGTAGGGGCAACCCTTGTGGTTGCCCCTACTGTGGGCGCCTTTCCCCGTTTTCTGGTTACCGGAACATGCCGGGCCCGAAGAAGCCCGGGCCGGGAACGCGGGTGCCCTGGGCCGCGGCCGTCGTTGCCGGCAGGACCACGATATCTCCCTCCCGAAGGCCCTCCAGGATCTCGACCATTGTATCTCCCCGCATCCCCACCCGCACCGGAATCTGCTCCGTCTGATCCCCACGCAGCACCGTCACAAAGGCCTGTCCACCCCGAGTCGTTACGGCCCGCCGTGGGACCACCAGGGCGTTCTCCCGACGGGCGACAATGATCTGAACCTGGACCGTCATCCCCGCTCGCACGGAAGGCGTGCTCTCCTCCAGGGCGATGGTCACCGGGAAGTTCACCACGCCCTGGGTTTGAACGCCCACCGGGGCAACAGCCACCACCCTCCCCTTCAGCCGGGTGTTCGGCATCGCCTCCGGGATGACCTCCGCCTCCTGGCCGGGCATCACCTGGGCGACGTCCACCTCCGGCAGGTTCACCACCACCTCCAGCTGGTTCAGATCCGCCAGCGTGATCGCCGGGGCGCCCGTTCCCGCAGAGCCGCCCTCGGCGATGTTCACCGCCGTCACCACGCCATCCACCGGGGCGATCAGGCGGGCTTGCTCCAGGCGCAGCTCCAGCTGCCGCACGGCGATCTCCGCCTGCTGCACCTGATACTGCGCCAGCTGGATGTCCAAGTTCGGATCCTGGGCTTGCAGGCGGATCAGGTTCGCGCGGGCCTGGGCCAGCGAAGCCTCCGCGGCTTTCAGCTGCTGTTCCGTGGGGTTGGAGGTCGCCTTCTCATATTGCAGGCGGGCGATCTCCGCTTGCAGCTCAGCCTGCCCCACTCGCGCTTGAGCCAATTGCAGATCCACCGAGGCCACTCCTGGGGTTCCCGCGGTCTTGTCCCGGCTCAACTGGGCCTGCCAGAGGGCGTTCTTCGATACCTCGACGTTCAACCGGGCGATCTCCAGATCGCGGGGGTCCGGCCCTGCCTTCAGCGCGTCCAGGCTGGCCTGGGCGTTCGCCAGCGCGGCCTGGGCCGCCGCGAGGTCCGCCGGTCGCGAGCGAGCGCTGGCCTGGACCTGAGCCAGCCGGGCCCGGGCGATCTCCAGGTTGATCCGAGCGTTCTGCAGCTGGAGCTCCAGATCCCGCGTGTCCAGCTCCGCCAGCACCTGCCCGGCCTTCACCGAATCCCCGACCCGCACATACACCTTGCGGACGATCCCGGATTGCGGGAAGGAGAGGTTCACCAGGGTGTGGGGCTGGAGATTCCCGGAGCCGCTGACACGGACCTCCAGGGTGTCCCGCCGAACCCGATAGACGGTGGGCTGGCCCTGCCCGGTCTGCGCCGCCGGGGAGCCTCCGCATGCAGTGACGAGGGAAAGGGCCAGGAGCAGAAAAGCCGCGATGCGCCCTCGACGCTTGACCATCATCGACCTCCTCCGAATCGTTCCGCCAAACCTTTAACGGGCAAGCATCTCCTGGAAGCTTTGGATGAGCAATTCCTTCTCCAGGGCGTTCAAGCGGGCCTCAGGACGCATCAACAGGTAATCCGCCGGAGGCATGGTGCCATTGCGGATCGTCTGGGCGATCTCTTCCGCCAGCCGCGCTTTCTGCGCCGCCGAGAGCTGGCTCAAATCCATCTCTGAGAGGTTGAGCGCCTGACGGCCCTCATTCACGTGGTTTACCGCCAGCCATGAAGCCGGCGCGATCGCGGTATACCACGGCCACCGCGTCTCGTTGCTATGGCAATCCGCACACGCCCGCTGCCACAGGCCCTGCGCCTGAGGCGGGTCCCACTGCACCACGGTACGGACCGGTGGGTTCGTGCGAGGTGCCGGGATGAGCTGGGCGATCAGCATCAACGCCAGCGTGAGCCCTCCGCCCCCCACCATCGCCCGAGGGATCTCCCGCCGCCAGCCCGGGATCGGCGCAACGGCCGTGGCTTCTTCCAACGCCGCTGCACCTCGACGGCCCCAGAGCCAGGCGGTTCCTGCCAATAGGCCCAAGGCGATCAACACCCCTCCGCCGATGGCCATCGTGGATGGCGAGGTGAAAACCCGAAACGGGAGCACGCGTCCTGGCGATCCCGGACCCAGGGGGAACGCCCCTTCCGGACGAGCGCCGCCGGGGAGGGCCCGCGATCCACCTTCCAAGGTCCCTGGAGACGCCGGGCGGACGCCCCCCGGAGCTCCCGGGAAAGCGCCCTCCCCGAAGGAACGACCCCGCCCCGCAAAGACCGGCGCGGGTCCCTGCGCCATCGCCAGGACGAAGGCCAGCAAGGCCGCCAGGCCCCCGAGGACCATGCCGCCGCTGGATATCCCCAGCAGCCCCTGCACGATGGCCCGAAGCCGACCTTCGATCCTCTGCCCGAAGGCGGCGACCAGCGCCCCGGCCAGGGCGAGCAACGCGCTGGCCCCTGTCCACAGGACAGCCAACGGCCCGGTCGTCCCGATGCGGAACAGGAGCATCAACAGGCCGAGGAGCAACAGGGCCAGAACGTAGGCGGGCAGGATCCGCAAGAGCTTTTGGGGCCATGGCGCGGGCTGAAGGGCCATCCGCCCGGCGAGGAGCCCCACCGCGCCCAACCAGGCCAGGGCGCTGAATCCCATCGCCACCCGCGAGAGGGTTCGGAGCGCGCTGAACCCCCCGACATTGCGATAGAGGAAATCGAGGCGGGCACCGAGCACGTCCAGGACCGCCGCGATCAGCAGCCCGATCCCGACCAGCAATATGGGCAGCGCGACCCCCCAACGCTGTCTTCGCATCGGCGTTTCCTCCTTGAAATCCGGATGCGAGCCCATCCGCTAAGGCACGTACTGAATCTCCCGGTTTACGCCGGAGGGGCTTCCGAGCGAAGCGGCAGGATCAGGTCGAACCGGCTCCCATAGCCGGGCTGGCTGTAGGCCTCCACCCGCCCGCCATGGAGCTCAACAATCCAGCGCACGATGGCCAGGCCCAATCCGCTGCCTTCGGCGGTGGCGTTCCGGCCCCGATAGAAGCGCTCGAAGATGTGCGGGAGATCCTCCGGGTCGATCCCCGGGCCGGTGTCCTCGACCCATAGCCGAACGGCCTGGCCCTCCAGGCGAGCCCCCATCGTGATCCGCCCGCCCGCGGGGGTGAACTTCACCGCGTTATCCAGCAAGTTCGAGATCGCCATCTCCATCCGCCACCGATCCCACAGCACCTCAACGGGCTCCTCGGGCAGATCCAAGGAGAGCGTTAACCCCTTGCGGGCCACCGCCTCCTTAAACAGGGAAACCGCCGAGCGGATCACATCCGCTAAGGGATGCGGCGCGAGATCCAACTGAATCAACCCGCCCTCGAAGCGGGAGAGATCCAACAGGTTCTGGGTGATCCAAGCCATTCGATCCACCTGGGCCTGGCTCTCCGCCAGGAACACCGCCCGCGCTTCCGGATCCTCCGCCGCCGGCCCCTGTAAGAGCTCCAGGAAGGTCCGGAGGGCCGTCAAGGGCGTGCGCAGCTGGTGGGAGGCATCGGCGATGAAATGGCGCAGCGCATCCCGCTCCCGCGCCAGAGCGGTGAACGTCGCTTGCAGCCGTTCCGCCATGCGGTTGAGCTCCGCCGCCAAATGCCGCAGCTCCAGCGGCCCGGATTCGGGAGCCCGAATCTGGAGCTTTCCCTCCCCCATCTGGACCGCCGCCCGGGCCAGCTGGCGGATCGGCCGGCTCAACGCCTCGCTGACCATCAGCCCTAGCAATCCGGCCAGCAGGGCCGCCCCCAGCCCGGCGACCGCAAAGGCGCGGGCGGCCGCCGCGATGATCTCCACGCTGGGCTCCACCCCCGCCTGCACCTCCACATACCCCAATGGATCTTGCGGCTCACCGATCGGCGCCCGCACCGTCAGGACCTGGGGGGAGGCGCCTCCTTCAGCGAGCGACCCACCCTCCCCTCCGCCCGGGAAGTTTTCAAAATGAAAGCGGCTTCCCCAAGGGCTTCGGAACTGACGGATGCGCATCCAGCGCATCCCAGGCGGACCATGCATCGGCTCCTGGGGTTCCATCGCGCCGGGGAGATAGAGCGAGGCCCCGGGGGACGCACCCTCCCCTTGCGGGGTCGATGGCACCGGAGCGGCCCAAAGCGCCGTCCCTCGGATGGATGGGCCGGAATCCGCCAGCACCTGGCCCCGGACGTCCAGGATCCGAACCCGCGCGTTCCCCAAAAAAGCCGCCGCATACGCCAGCCGGGTTAACCCCTCCGGCCACGGTGCAGGCTCCATCCACATGCGCGCTTGGCGGGCGATGGCCTCCGCGTTGGCCTGCAGCAGCGCCCGCTCCTGCCGGAGGCTGTAGGCCCGCAACAAGCCTAAGGTGAGCAGCCCGCTGATCCCCACCGCCAGCAGGCTCAGGATCAGATAGCTTCCGATCAACCACCCGCGAATGGTTCGAATCGGCCAGAAACCTCGCATCGTTTCCCCTACCCCTCGGGTTTCGAAAGCCGGGCCGTTGGATCGATCCAGGGCCCCTGATGGCCTGGTCCCCACCGGACCCTTGAATCCAGGTGGTCTCCTTGAAGGGTGCCGATGATCTGACGGCCAGGCGGATGCAGACAACCTACCTTGTAGGGGCACCCACAGGGGGTGCCCCTACACCGAAGCGCCGTTACGCCGTCTGGGGCCCGCAAGACGCAAGAGAGGGCGGAGCCCTCCTTTGCGTTGCGGGCGCTCACACCCCATCGCCGGAGGGCGAAGGAGTGGGTGTCGGACGAGGTCCAAAACGGAACCGGAACGGTGCGTAGCGGACACCTAGATAGGCCTGGCCGGGTTTCTGAGGATGTTCCGCCAAGGTGACCGTCACGATCCGTTCCCCTTCCCCTGGACGCCAGAGGGTCAGGCGAACGACGTCCCCAGGGCGATGGGCCGCGATTCGATCGGCCAGATCCTCCCCCACGCCCAGGGCCTGGCCATCCACCGCCGTGATCCAATCCCCGGCCCGCAGGCCCGCCTGTTCCGCGGGGCTGTTCGGCTCCACGGAGAGGATGAGAACGCCCGACACCGGCGGCCGGAACCTTCCCCATGGCCCTTTCCATCCTCGGAAAGGACCCCAACCCCAGAACCCCGGCGGGCTCGGCTCTGAGGCGACGAGGATTCCGAGGTAGGCCCGGCCATCCCGCTCCCCTAAGGTGACCGTCCGCACCCGTCGTTCATCCCCGTGCTGGACCGTCACCGTCACCGGATCCCCTGGCCGATGCCGGTCCAGGATGGCCCGCAGATCGGCCAGGGAGCGCACGGGCTCGCCGTCGATTTCCAGCAGGACATCCCCTCGGGCCAGACCGGCCTGAGCGGCCGGCCCTCCAGGCGCCACATCCAGGATCACCACCCCCCGCACGGATTCCGGCGTAGGCGTTGGGGAAACGACGGGCTCCGGGCTGATCCGGATTTGGGCGAACGCCCGGCTGCGGGAGAGCAGGAAAAACGCCCCCGCCACCATCCCCACGAGCCCGATCAGCCCCACGAGTCCAAGCCCGATCCAAACCCAGCGGCGCATCGCATCCTCCACGAGACAGAGGCCATCGAGCCGTTTTCTGGGTAGGAAACGTGGAATTAAGAGTTACGCCACCGGTCACCTCGAGGGGATTTTGGAAAGTAGGCGCTTCCCCTCGGGGGCTTCGAACCGCGTAACTCCGATGAGATTCTAAACCCCCTCGGTTTACGTTCCCATTGTCCAAATATTAAGGGTTCTTAAAGAGCTCACCCTCAAAGCCCTTCCCGAGAGAAAGTGCTGAAGGGGGGCTTGCCCTCCACGGCCTCCTGAGCCGCTGAGGGGAGAGAAAGCGAGGATGGCCTTCCCGATAGAAAGCATCGAGGTTGAGCCTTGAGATGGATGCACATCTGGACTTTAGACAAGCTCGTCCATTTCCTCTCCCCCATGGGGGGATTTTGGGGTAGGGAGGGCCACCGAAGACGGCTCCACCTGCCCCAAAATCCTTCAACTTTCTGCATCCCCGTGGCCCTTCGGGCCGTGGAGAGATAGAAAGGGAGGAGGGGCTTGCCCCGCCCGAGGGGAGGACCCGGAGCGAAACCGGACCGCCCATCTGTCCAAAGTCCAAATTCACATCGTTGCAGGGGAAATTGCGGCGCACGCCGCTGCGCCGATCTTGCCTTTTCCGCTGGGGAGAGAGAGGCTCCCTAAGGTTGGAATTTATATCCCATGCCGCGCACTGTGAGGATCCATCGGGGGTTCGAGGGGTCGTCCTCCAGCTTCTCCCGGAGATGCCGGATATGCACGTCCACCGTTCGGTCATCCAACACATCGCGGGTGTAGCCCCACACCGCCTCGATGAGCTCCTCCCGTGAGAAGGGGCGGTTCGGGTGGGTGACCAGGAAGCGGAGCAGACGGAACTCGGTGGGGGTGAGGGGCACCGGCCGCCCGCCCCGGGTGACCTGGAGCCGCTCCAGATCGACCTCGATCTCTCCGAAACGGATGCGTTCGCCGGGGGCCGCCATGGCCAGCTCCCCGTAGGCCCGGCGCAGCAACGCCCGCACCCGGGCGATCAGCTCCCGGAGCCGGTAGGGTTTGACCACGTAATCGTCCGCCCCGACCTCCAGCCCCACCACCCGATCCACCTCCTCGTCCAAGGCGGTGAGCATCAGGATGGGTTGCCGCAAGCCCTCGCTTCGCATCCGACGGCAGACCTCAAAGCCGTTCAGGTCCGGCAACCGGATATCCAGGATGATCAGGTGGGGATCCCGCTGGCGGCTCAGTTCCAGCGCCTTCTGCCCGGTATCCGCCCAGAGGACTTCATACCCCTCTTTCTTCAAAGCATATTCAAGCCCTCGGGCCACCGCCGCCTCGTCTTCCACAATCAGGATCCGTTCCCCAGCCATAACCGTTCTCACCGCTCAGATGAAAAGGATTTCGGGGTTTGGGGACGAGCCGAGCGCCGAAGGCACCCGGCTCGTCCCCCAAAATTTTCATCCCCCCTCCCTATGGCCCTTTGGGCTGTGGGGAGGGGGGATCCAGGAGGGTGGGGCCGTTGACCCGCACCATCCCATATCCTCAAAAAATGAAGCTGCGCTGTTGCGAAGATAGGGATTTTTGTGGGGGTGGGCCGCGTAAGTGGCCCACCCCTCCCAGAAATTCCACGAATCGAAAGCTCGTCACTACGCGCTGGGATGATCTCCTCGGTTGTTTGCAACAAAGCAAATGAAGCACTAACCCTGAACGGACCGGAGCCCTTGGATCAGCCGGACGATCAGAAACAACACGGTGGCCGTGAGCACGATGGCGGCTCCCGAAGCCACCCCCGCATAATACGAGGCGTAGAGCCCAACGACGGCGGAGAAAGCCGCCAGGAGGACCGACAGGGCCATCATGGCCGGCAGGCGATGGGTCAGCAGATAAGCGGTCGCCGCTGGGGTCACCAGCATCGCCACCATCAGGGCGATCCCCACCGTCTGCAGCGCGACCACCACCGTGACGGCGACCAGGATCAGAAGCAGGTTCTCGAACAGACGGATGGGCAGCCGCAGGGTGATGGCCAGGATGGGATCGAAGGAGATCACGAGGAATTCCTTATAGAAAAGCACGATCGCGGCTACAATCAACCCGGCGAAGACCCCCAGGCGGATGAGATCCCGCTCCCCCACCCCCAGCACATCGCCGAAGAGCAGATGGGTGAGATCGACCGCGTAACTTCGAGAGGTGGAGATCATCACGACCCCCAACGCCATCGCCCCCGCGAACAACACCCCGATGGCCGTATCTTCCTTCAGGCGCTGCCCCCGGCTGAGGGCTCCGATCCCCAAGGCCGCCAGGATCGCCGTCCCCAGCCCCCACCAGAACAACGCCTCGCGGGAACCGCCCCCTAGCAGGTAGCCCAAGGCGAGCCCCGGGAGGATCGAATGGGCCAACGCGTCGCCGAAGAAGGCCATCCCCCGAAGCACCACATAGCTCCCCACCAGGGCGCAAAGCCCTCCGGCCACGATGGCGGCGACCAGGCCCCGCACCATAAAGGCGTATTGGAGCGGATCGAGCAAGAGGCGAAGGATCTCCCCCACGGATCAACCTCCTTCGCAACAGGTGTCCCCGACCACGACCAGCTCGCCCCGGATCTGCACCAGACGCAGATGCCCACCGTAAGCGGCCCGCAAGGCTTCCGGCGTGAAGACCTCCTCCGGAGCCCCAAAGGCGATGGGGCGTCGGTTCAACAACAAGACGCGATCGAAGTGGGCTGCCGCTTGATCCAGATCATGGGTGGTCACGAGGACAGTGACCCCCTGCCGGCGCAGGCCTTCCAGGAGCTCCAGGATCCCCTCCTGGGCGGGCAGGTCCAAGCCGGTGAAGGGCTCGTCCATCAACAGCAGCTCGGCCTCCTGGGCCAGGGCCCGGGCGATGAACATCCGCTGCTGCTGCCCCCCGGAGAGCGCCCGGATGGGGCGGTCGGCCAGGTCCGCAATGCCCGTCTGGGCCAGCGCGCGGCGGACCACCTCCCAATCCCGGGGGCTGGGTTGACGCAGCAGGCCCAGTTTCCCCACCCGCCCCATCATGACCACATCCGCCACCGTGAGGGGAAAATTCCACTCCACCTGATTCCGCTGCGGGATATAGGCAATGCAGAGATGGCCCAGCGGGCCACGGCCATAGATCCGCACGGAGCCAGCGGTCGGTGGGAGCACACCCGCGATGATCTTCAACAACGTGCTCTTGCCCGCCCCGTTCGGCCCCACGATGGCGATCCGCTCGCCGGTCTCCACCGTGAAGGAAACATCCTCCAGAGCCACCACACCGTCATAATGCATGGACACCCGGGAGACCTCCAGGATCGGTTCCCCCGATGGGTGCACCACATCCCGTTCCTGCAGCACCACCCTTCGCCATAGCTTCGTCAGAGCCATCTGAACCTCCTCCGGGGACAACACAAGGTCTACCCTCTACCCCATTCGCACCCTGGCAAAACGCCTTCCGCTTCCGTTCCTTATGAGCGGCCCCCTCAGGCCACCCCAATTCGATCATCGCAACGCCTCTACGATCGCCCGCACATTGTAGCGCATCATCTTCATGTAGGAATCCGCCTCGCCCCCCGGCTCGCTGAGGGAATCCACATACAGCCGCACCAGACGCGTCCCGGTATCTTCGGCAACCCGGCGAGCCAGCGCAGGGTCCACGGTGCTGCTGACGAAAACCGCCTTCACCCCCAGGGAGCGGATGACTTCCTCCAGGGCCGCAAGTTCTTGAGGCGATGGTTGGGCGACCGTGCTCACGCCGGGGAGGATCGTTCCAATTTGTTCAAACCCGTAACGATGGGCGAAGTAGCCGAAAACCCGATGCTCCGTGACCAGCTTCCGGTTCTCCGGCGGGATCCCCGCCACCTGCGCCTGGATCCAGCGATCCAGCTGGCGCAGCTCCTCCCGATACGCCTCCGCGTTCCGATGGTAGAACGCCGCGCGATCCGGGTCCAGTTGGCTAAGCGTCGTCTCGATCGTGTACGTCCACGTGATCACGTTGTGGGGATCCAGCCAGAGGTGGGGATCCGGTTCTTCTGTGTGGAAGACCCCTTCTTCGGCATGCAATTCCTCTTCTGAGGAACGCAGGAGGATCCCCTGGGCCAGCTCCACGCGCAGCGTCTTCCCACCAGCCTGTTGAAGGATCGGCTCGAGGAATCGCTCCAAGCCCGCCCCCACCGCGAAGATCACATGGGCCTCCGCCACCCGGGCGACATCCTGAGGGCTGGGCTCGAAGGCGTGAGGGTCAGCCCCGACGGGAAGCAACACCGCCAGTTGGATCGCATCGCCCCCGATCTGGCGCACCACATCGCCTACGATCGAGGTGGTCGCCACAACCTGGAGCCGCTTCCCATTGGGCTCCTGCCTGGCCACGGGCTGGCATGCGCTCAACCCGATCCCTACAATCACCAGAAGCCATAACAGCCGTTGGCGCACGACGTACCCCTCCAGGATTCGGATGCCCCTGCTCCCCGTGAGGGAAGCAGCCCAAAGGGCCGCCGAGAAGGGAAGAGGCGAAGTTGCAACCGCCCAAGAGGTCTCGTCCCACGAGCCCCTAAGACGATCCCTGGCAGGGCGAACAGAGGCCGATCAGCTGCAGCAGATGATCCTCCACGTGGAACCCTGTTCGTCGTTCGATGTGGGCGATCAGGCCGCTCAGGTCCTCCGCTCCCGGGAACTCCACGGTGCGCCCACAGCGGCGACAGAGCAAGACGTGGTGATGGCCGGGCGAGGCCAGGATATAGCCATCGCAACGATCCTCCTGATGGACGCGCCGCACCAGCCCGGCCTGCTCCAACACAGCCAAGGCCCGATAGACGCTCACCAGGCCCAGCGAGCGATGAATCCGTCGCCCCCGCGCATGGATCTCCTGAGGGGAAAGGGGACGGCCGGCCCGTTGTAGGATCTGCATCACCACCCGACGGGGCATGGTGATGCGCCGCCCGGCCTGACTCAGGCGCTCCTCCCAACCCATCGCTCCCTCACTTAGTGAAAAATTTTTTCAATTCAAAAACAGTTTAATGGGAAATCCCCTCGGCGTCAAGCGATGGACTGGTTGCGGCGTGCCGTTCTGGAGGCCCATGAACCTTGGAGTGGGGGGCGCCTTCGCGGCCCTCCGCCTCGATGAGGGAGATGATGAGGTGAGAAAGCCTGTTGGGGGCTGATGTGTCCAGCCCCAATGGCTTATCCGCACGTTGGAACGGCCAGATGGGTTCTAAACGGAGCGGCGCCGAGCGGATGGGCGGGGCGCCTCCCCCGTCTTCACCCGCGCCACATACTCGAGGATCTCCCGCGCGCTCTGCACCGCCGCCCGGCCAGTCCCCCCCAGCATCTGGGCCAGCTCCGCCACGCGCTCCTCCCCTTCCAACTGAGTCACCCGGGCCACGGTGCGTTCCCCGATCACATGTTTCTCAACCTTGAAGTGCGCATCCCCAAAACCGGCCAGCTGCGGGAGGTGGGTGACGCAGAGGACCTGATGGTGACGGGCGAGGCGCCAGAGCTTCTCCCCGACCACAGCCCCCACGCGGCCGCCGATCCCCTGATCGATCTCATCGAAGATCAGCGTGGGAACTGGGTCCGCCTGAGCCAAGGCGACCTTTAAAGCGAGCATCAGCCGTGAGGTCTCCCCCCCGGAGGCGATGCGGGCCAGGGGGCGCAACCCCTCCCCGATGTTCGGCGCGATCAGGAAGGTGATCCGATCGAGCCCGGTGGCATCGAAGGCCCAGCGGGCACCGTCGGCGTAAGCCCCCTCCTCATCGGGCGTCCGCTCCAGGGCGACAGTGAACCGCGCCCCGGCCATCCGGAGATCCGCCAGCTGCGCCTCCACCTCGCGAGCCAGGCGCTCCGCCGCCGCCTGGCGCTGGCGGGAGAGCTGCATCCCCAGCTCTCCGATCTCGCGCAGCAGCCGCTCCGCTTCCTCCTCCAGCTCCCCCAGCCGCTCCTCCGCATGGAGCAGGGTCTCCAGCTCCCGCTTCGCCCGCTGGGCGTAGGCCAGGATCTCCGGGATCGTATCCCCATATTTGCGCTGGAGGCGCCGGATGAGATCCAGGCGCTCCTCGATCTGAACCAGCCGCCGCGGGTTGAACTCGATCCCCTCCCGATAATCCCGAACCGTACGGGCGAGGTCCTCCACTTGCGCGATGAGGCCCTCCATCGTTTCGAGATAAGGCCGGAAGACCGGATCGATCCGGGCCAGTGCCTGGAGCGCCCGCGCGCCCTCGCTCAAACGATCCAACGCCGCGGGCGCCTCGCCCTCCCCCTCATACAGCGCCCGGTAGAGGGCGTCGGCCAGCTGGGCCAGCTGCTCCGCGTTCGCCAGGCGGTTGCGCTCCTGCAGCAGGGCTTCCTCCTCGCCCTCCCGGAGCCGCGCGGCTTCGATCTCCTCGATCTGGAATCGGAGGAGATCCACCCGCCGGGCCTTCTCCCGCTCGTCCTGTCGCAGCTGCTCGATCTCCCGGCGCACCGCCCGCCAACGGGCCACCCGCTCCGCCAGCGCCGCCCGCAGCTCCCCCACCCCGGCATATCGATCCAGCAATTCCAACTGCTCCCGGGCGCGCAACAACGAGAGATGCTCGGTCTGCCCGTGGATGTCCACCAGAACCTGCCCGATCTCCTTCAGGGCGTGGAGAGGGACCAGCCGGCCGTTCACCCGGGCGACATGCCGACCGCCTTGACGGATCTCCCGGCTCAGCACCAGCTCGCCCATGGGCCCCTCGTCCAGCAGGCCGTGCTGCTCCAGGATGGGCGAGAGCAACGCCCGCGTCGGCTCGTCCAGATAAAAGAGGCCTTCGATCAGCGCCCGTTCCGCGCCGGCCCGGATCATCTCCACATCCGCCCGGCCGCCCACCAGCACCGCCACTGCATCCACTAAGATCGATTTCCCCGCCCCGGTCTCCCCGGTGAGCACGTTCAGACCGGGCTCCAGCCGGAGCGTGACCTCATCGATAATGGCGAAATCCTTGACATGCAATTCAACGAGCATCCCGTCCCCTACAAGAATAGGTTGAGCCTGCCACCAATGAGCCCTCACTCCATTTGGATGCTTGCCCTCTAGAGCTTGGGGTCTAGAGAGCCAGAATGGTTCTCATCGCCAGAATCGAAGATAGCCGATCACCGTGCTGATCGCCAAAGCCAGGTAAATCCCATCCCACAGGAAACGGGCCGAAAACGGGAAGGTCAGGAAAGATGGCAGGCGCAGCGCCGCCAGCCCAACGACCAATCCCCCGCTGACCACCAGCCAGATCCAACGCCCGCGGCGTCGCCCGATGAGGCGATGCACGGCCTCCGCCGCGAGGCTCCCCACCAGGGGGCCTGCGAAAATCACCCAGAAGCCCAGCGCGGCAACGATGGGAGCGGCGAGCAGGCCGATCAGCAAGGCCACGATGGCGGCAATGCCGTAATCGGTGGGGCGGGCGTTGAAGAAGATCGCCTGTTGGCCCGCCACACATTCCCGGCAGCGATAACCGACCGGCGTTTGCACCGCGCACCGAACGCAAATCGGCCGCCCGCAACGGTTGCAGCGCAGCGTGGTCGGCGTGCCCGGATGAAAAGCACAAACGAGGGATTCTTCTGCCATTCGATCGCCTCTTTCCAGGAGGATTCAACCCTTCCACGCCAGCGGCGCCTTCAACGCCCACCCCGGCCGCATCGGGGCGTGAACAAGTAATTCATTTATATGATAAAGGCTTCCACCCTCGGAGGCGCACGCCAAGGATGGGATGGTGCGGGCCAACGGCCTCATCCCTCTCCCCACAGCCCAAAGGGCATGGGGAGAGGGATTAAAAGCATTTTGGGGGCAAGTCGGGCGCCTTCAACGCTCACCTCGCCCTCAACTTCCCAAGCGACCAAAACCAAGAATCGAATCTGGAAGAAGCACTCGCAAGCGGCCTTTGATGATCGGCCTGGCCCCCAGCTTCCCAAGAAGCTTACAGGATGAGCATGCCGAGGGCCCCCGCAAGGGCCGCCAGGGCGTTGACCCCATCGTTGTTCAGCCACCTCCACCCCCGCAGCGGCCGGGCCGGCTGGCCACAGCGATGGATCGGGCGCTCCGTTTCCTTGCCGCATCGGTCGCACCAGTAGATCCGCTGAACCGTCGCCCCGAGGAAGCTGTCCAGCAGCGCCCCGAGCCATCCGGCCAACCCCACCCGCAGGGCCATCCCCAGCGAGCCATCCACCGGGCTCAGCCCAACCGCCAGGATCCCGATCCCCAGCGCGCCCAATCCGGCGGCGATGGTTCCCTCAAGCGTGATCGCCCCGGAGGTCCCCGGAGGAACGATCTTTCCATCCAGGATCCGTCGAGGGGGATGTCGGCTGAGCAACCCGATCTCCGTCGCCCACGTATCCGCGGTGACCGCTGCCATGCTCCCCGCGAACATCCACCAGAGCGCTGGATGGGGGAAGAGCCCCCAGAGGATGGCCAACCCCGCGCCGATCCCTCCGTTCGCCAAGGCCTGGCCCAGATCCCGCGGCCCGCCCTTCGCGAACTCTTGAACTGTCGCCGCCTTCCGATTGGATCCATAATGGGTGAAAGCGGAGGCGGAGACGAAGAATGCGATCAGCAGGAAGGCCCATGGCCATCCTCCAAAACCGAAGACCGCTGTGCCCACCAGCACGGCCCCCAGCCATCCGTCCCGGGTGAGCGCCCCCAGCCGGAAGGCGAGGCCGCCGATCAGCGCGCTGAGCGCCAGCCCCAGAATGAAACGCCCTGGTGCCATATTCTCGATCCCGCGCGAGATTCCGTGTAGAATCTCCAATAATGGGGCTCCTCTCTCCCAATCGGGATTGGGCGAGCTGGAGGGAAAGCCCTGTAAAGAGACCCCAGAGGCCAGCGCCCCCCCTTCCGGCCCGCTCCAGTCTCGAGCGGATCAGCGATGTGGGTCCGGGCAGCGAAGCTGCTCTCATTATCCGCTGGCCTGCGTTCGTTCGGAAAGCCAGCAAGGGTTCCTACCCGTGGCGATTGTTCGCGTTTATGCTCGATCGGGAAGTCATCTCCATCCGTAGGGATCAGCGGCTTTCTCGCGGAGGAGCAGGGAAAGGGGATAGGGCCCTGCCCCCTCGAACCCTGCGGAGTGCCCATCCACCATCGCGTTCGGAGGGCTTTTCGGAGGGCGGTGCGGGCCGTCTTCGGCAGCCCACAGCGTCCTCTCGCAGCAGCGTCTGATCCACCATTTTCGAAAACACACGGTTTCAAAAGCGCACTCAGAGGAGGAAACCATGCGGTTTGAGCGTAAAGCCCATGAAGAGGCTGCCCGGTTCGCCCGACGCCTGCCGCCCGGGCAGGTCCTGACGGAGAAGTTCCCGGTGCTGCACTACGGGCCGATCCCCCGGTTCGACCCGGCGACGTGGGATTTCCGAGTCTTCGGGCTGGTGGAGGAGGAACGACGCTGGACCTGGGAGGAGTTCCAGCAGTTGCCCCGCACCACGATCACCATCGATGTCCACTGCGTCACCGGATGGAGCAAGCTGGACACCTCGTGGACCGGGGTGGCCTTCAAGGACCTGTTGCAGTTCGTCCGGGTGAAGCCGGAGGCCCGATACGTGATGGCCCACTGCGAATACGGCTTTACCACCAACATCCCGATGGAATACATGGAAGACGCCCTGCTGGCCACCCATTACAATGGAGAGCCGTTGACCCCGGAGCACGGCTACCCGCTCCGCCTGATCGTCCCCCGCCTGTATTTCTGGAAGAGCGCGAAGTGGCTCCGGGGGCTGGAGTTTATGGCGGAGGATCGGCCCGGCTTCTGGGAGCAGGCGGGCTATCATATGCGCGGGGATCCCTGGCGGGAGGAGCGATATCGAGAGTAGGGAGCTCCCTTCCCGCGCATCAACGGGCGCTCAGGCGCCTTCCTAAGCGCGCAAAACAGGCCGGCATTCCACCCTTGATTTTCTCCTCAGGAGGGATCGATGCAGACCTATGCCTATGGTTATCCACGTCTGGGGCGCAAACGGGAATACAAATCCCTCATCGAGGGCTACTGGCAGGGGAAGATCCCTGAGGCGGAGCTGACCGCTGGCCTGGACGCCCTGGAGGCCGAGCGCCTCCAGACTTATCAGCGTTTTGTGGATCGTTTCCCTGTCGGCGAGCTGTCCCTCTACGATCCGATGCTGGACACCGCCCTCATCCTGGGCCTGTATCCGAACGGCGGGCGTCTGGAGGATTATTTCGCCCTGGCCCGGGGCGAGCGGGCTCTGGAGCTCACCAAATGGTTCAACACCAACTATCATTATCTGGTTCCGGAGATCCCCTTCGCGGACGGACAGCCCCCCGCCTTCCGGGTCGCCTGGAACAAGCCCCTCGAGGCCTTCCGGAAATCCCCGAACGGCTTCCCCTATGTGATCGGCCCTTATACCTTCCTCCGGCTGAGCAAGGGATATCCGCCCGAGGCCTTCGGAACGCTGCTCCGGGCGTTGATCCCCGCCTATGCGGAGTTGTTCCGATCCCTGAAAGCCGCGGGCGCATCGATGATCCACGTGGACGAGCCGGCCTGGGCGCTGGATGTGCCCCCGGAGCACGTCGCGCTCATCCGCGAGGCCTATGAGGCGCTCGGTCGAGCGGCCGACCTTATGGTGTTCACTTACTACGACAGCGTGGACTTCCTGGAGACGCTCTACGATCTGCCGGTGCGCGGCATCGGGCTGGATCTCGTCCACGGGGCGGAGAACTTGGAGACGCTCCAGCGGGCCGGCTTCCCAGCGGACAAGATCCTGGTCGCCGGGGTCGTGGATGGCCGCAACATCTGGAAGACCGATCTCCGAAAGGCGGCCCAACAGGTTGAGGCGCTCCGCCGCTGGACCCAAGCGGAGGTTTGGCTCTCGAACGCAGGGCCCCTCTACCACCTCCCGGTGACCGTGGAGGTGGAAACCCGGCTGGATCCGGCCCTCCAGGAGCGGATCGCCTTCGCCACCGAGCGCCTGGTGGAGCTGCGCCTTCTGAAGACTCTGTTGACGGATGGGGAAACGGAGGAGGTGCGTCGCTGGAACGCATATGCGCACCCCATCGACCACTGGCACCGCCCGGAGGTCCGGGAACGGGTGCGCCGCCTCGAGCCCGCCGACTTTTCCCGCGCCCTCCCCTATGCGGAGCGGTCCCGCCTCCAAAAGGAGCGGCTCCGGCTTCCTCCCTTCCCCACCACCACCATCGGCAGCTTCCCCCAGACGGAGGACCTGCGTCGGGCGCGCACCGCCTACCGCGCCGGCAAGCTTCCGGAGGCCGAATACAAGGCGCTGATCCAGGAACGGATCCGATATGTGATCCAGGTCCAAGAGGAGCTGGGGTTGGACGTTCTGGTCCATGGGGAGTTCGAACGCTCGGACATGGTGGAGTTTTTCGCGGAGCGCCTCGAGGGCTTCGCCATCACCCAGCACGGCTGGATCCTCTCCTACGGCACCCGCGTGTATCGGCCGCCCATCCTGTATGGGGATGTCCGCCGCCCGCAGCCGATGACCCTGGCGGAGATCACCTACGCCCAATCCTTGACGGCAAAACCGGTGAAGGGGATGCTCACCGGCCCGGTGACCATGCTGGCCTGGAGCTTCGTCCGGGAAGATATCCCGGTGCATGAGGTGGCCTTCCAAATCGCCCTGGCGATCCAGGACGAGGTGCGGGATCTGGAGGCCGCCGGGATCCGGGTGATTCAGATCGACGAACCGGCCTTCCGGGAACGGGCGCCCTTAAAGCGACGGCGATGGCCGGAATACTTCGACTGGGCCGTGAAGGCCTTCCGCTTGGCCTCTCGGGCCCGGCCGGAGACCCAGATCCACACCCATATGTGCTATTCGGAGTTCAATGAGATCATCGAATACATCGACGCCCTGGACGCCGATGTGATCAGCATCGAAGCGACGCGGAGCCGGGGTGAGGTGATCCAAGCCTTCGAGCGCCACCGCTATGCGCGCCAGATCGGCCCAGGGGTCTACGACGTCCACTCCCCTGCGATCCCCTCCATCGAGCTGATGGAGGCGATCCTGGAGCGGGCCATCCGGGTGATCCCCCCAGAAAACATCTGGGTGAACCCGGATTGCGGGTTGAAAACCCGGCGCTGGGAGGAAGTCATCCCCTCGCTTCGAAACATGGTGGCCGCCGCCCGGCGCCTTCGCGAGCGCCACGGGGCCGCCGTGCCCGCCTCCTAAGCGACTAGCGATCAATCGTGTGGGGGCATCATCAGGTGCCCCCACACGGTGATGGCGGGGAAGCATCCTCTTGGAGCGTCAGGGCCATAATATTAAGGGGGTCAGCCTCCCGCGCATGGGAGCCGGCCCTGACTCCGAATCGGAGGCAAAGGGGATGACTGAGACGATGCGGGCCGTGGTCAAAGCGGCAGCGGCACCGGGCCTCACGCTGGCCCGCCGTTCGATTCCCACCCCTGGCCCCAGGGAGATCTTGGTTCGGGTAAAAGCGGCCTCCATCTGTGGGACGGATCTCCACATCTACCGCTGGGACCCATGGGCTCAAGGGCGGATCCGCCCACCCCTGATCGTTGGCCACGAGTTCTGCGGGGAGGTTGTGGAGCTAGGCCCCGAAGTTGAAGGGGTTCGGGTTGGGGATTTCATCTCCGCCGAAAGCCACGTGGTGTGCGGCCGTTGTGATATGTGCCGCACGGGGAAAGGTCACCTCTGCCGGAACACCCAGATCCTGGGCGTGGACCGCGACGGCGCTTTCGCCGAATTCATCGTCATCCCCGCGGAAAACGCCTGGACGAACCCCCCGGATCTCCCCCTCGAAGTGGCTGTCCTCCTGGAGAACTTCGGCAACGCCGTCCACACCGCCTTCGCCGTGGACCTACGGGCGCGCAAGGTGCTGGTGACCGGCTGCGGCCCCGTGGGCCTGATGACCATCGCGGTGGCCCGGGCGATCGGCGCCCGCATGATCATCGCCACCGACATCAGCCCCTATCGCCTGGAGCTGGCCCGACAGATGGGCGCCGACCATGTCCTCAACCCCAACGAGGTGAACGTTGTGGAAGCCGTCCGAGATCTGGCGGGCGGCGAGGTGGACGTGCTGCTGGAGATGTCCGGTGCCCCTTCAGCCATCCGGGAGGGGTTCATGGCCCTCAAGCCCGGAGGGCAAGCCGCCCTGCTTGGGCTCCCCCCCGGCCCCATCGAGTTCGATCTGGCGAACTTGGTGATCTTCAAGGGGATCACGGTCCACGGCATCGTCGGGCGGCGCCTGTGGGAGACGTGGTATGAGATCCGGGGCCTGCTGAACGCCGGGGTCGTGGACCTGCGGCCGGTGGTGACCCATCGCTTCCGGCTGGAGGAGTTCGACCAGGCCTTCGCGACGATGGCCAGCGGCCAGAGCGGGAAGGTGATGCTGATCCCATAACTGTGTTGAGGAGGACCTCCGATGACCGTTGAACCGACCATCAGGAATAAACTGGGTTGGATCCAAGAGGAGCTGCAGGCCCTGCAGGAACAGGGCCTTTACATCCACATTCGCACCATCCAGTCGGCCCAGGGGCCGTGGCTCATTGTGGACGGGCGGCGTGTGCTGAACTTCTGCTCCAACAACTATCTGGGGCTGGCCAACCACCCCCGCATGCGGGAGGCCGCCCATCAGGCGATCGAGAAATACGGCGTCGGGCCTGCCGCCGTGCGCACCATCGCCGGCACCTTAGACCTCCACCTCATCTTGGAGGAGAAGCTGGCCCGCTTCAAGGGCGTCGAAGCCGCCATCTCCTTCCAGTCGGGCTTCAACGCGAACCTGGCGACGATCCCCGCCCTGGTGGGCGAAGGCGATGCGATCTTCTCAGACGAGCTCAACCACGCCAGCATCATCGACGGCTGTCGCCTCTCCCGGGCTCGCATCATCCGCTATGCGCACAACGACCCCAACGACCTGGAGGCGAAAATCAAAGAGAGCCTGGGGACCTTCCGGCGGGGCCTGATCGTCACCGACGGCGTCTTCTCCATGGACGGCGACATCGCCCCCCTGCCGGAGATCGTGGAGATCGCGGAGCGCTATAACCTGATGCTGATGGTGGACGACGCCCACGGCGAGGGGGTGCTGGGGCGGGGCGGACGGGGCATTGTGGACCACTTCGGGCTCCACGGCCGGGTGGACATCGAGGTGGGGACGCTGTCCAAGGCCTTCGGGGTGGTGGGCGGTTACGTGGCCGGGCGTCGGGAGATCGTGGAGTGGCTGCGCCAACGAGGGCGCCCCTTCCTGTTCTCCAGCGCCATGACCGCCGCCGACACGGCCGCATGCATCGCCGCCGTGGAGATCCTGGAGGAATCCACCGAGCTGGTAGACAAACTGTGGGAGAACACCCGCTATTTCAAGGAGGAGATGCGCCGCCTGGGCTTCGACCTGGGCCAGAGCGTGACCCCCATCACCCCCGTGATGCTCGGGGAGGCCCCTCTCGCCCAGGCCTTCAGCCGCCGCCTTTTCGAGGAGGGGGTGTTCGCCCAGGCCATCGGCTATCCCACCGTGCCGCGGGGCAAGGCCCGCATCCGGGTGATGATCTCCGCCGCCCACAGCCGGGAGGACCTGGATCGCGGGCTGGAGGCCTTCGCCAAAGTCGGACGAGAGCTCGGCGTGATCCGCGGCTGAGCCTGACGTGTGCTCAAGGAGACCCGATGTCCCACCCGCAGCACGATACAATCGTCGTTCTGGATTTCGGCTCCCAGTACGCGCAGCTGATCGTCCGCCGCATCCGCGAGATCGGGGTCTACGCGGAGCTGTTCCCCTGGGACGCGGATCCGGCGGAGGTGCAAGCGCTCCGGCCGAAGGGCTTCGTCCTCTCCGGCGGGCCCGCCAGCGTCTATGAGGCCGGGGCCCCTTCCCTTCCGGCTTACGTTCTGGAGAGCGGGCGGCCGGTGCTGGGGATCTGCTACGGGATGCAGCTGCTGGCCCACGCCCTGGGCGGTCGGGTCGCCCCTGCTCCCGCCCGGGAATACGGGCGGGCGGAGATCGAGATCCTCACGCCGGAGGACCCCCTCTGGCAGGGCCTCCCCTCCCCGATGACAGTCTGGATGTCCCATGGGGATCGGGTGGAAGGCCTTCCTCCCGGCTTCCACCCCATGGCCCGCTCCCCCAATGCCCCCCTCGCCGCGATCGGCGACCCCCAGCGGCGCCTCTACGGCGTGCAATTTCACCCCGAGGTCGCTCACACGCCCCTGGGCCGGGAGCTTCTCCGCCGGTTCGCGGTGGACCTCTGCGGTTGCCGGCCCACGTGGACCCCTGGGGCGATCGCCGAGGAGCAGGTCGCTCGGATCCGGGAGCGGGTGGGGGAGGAACGGGTGCTTTGCGCGGTCTCCGGCGGGGTGGACTCCACCGTGACCGCCGTGCTGGTCCATCGCGCCGTCGGGGATCGGCTTCGCTGCCTCCTCGTGGACACCGGGCTCCTGCGCCGTGGGGAGGCGGACGCGGTGGTCCGCGCCCTGCGGGGGCTGGGGCTGCCGGTGGTGGCGGTGAACGCCGCGGAGGCCTTTCTGGAAGCGTTGCGCGGGGTCACCGACCCGGAGGAGAAACGAGTGCGGATCGGCCACACGTTCATCGCCGTCTTCGCGGAGCACGCCCGCCGGCTGGGTCCCTTCCGCTTCCTCGCCCAGGGGACCCTTTACCCGGATGTCATCGAGAGCCGGGGGCCCGAGCGGCGGGCCGCCGCCCGCATCAAGACCCATCACAACGTGGGGGGGCTGCCGCCGGATCTCTCCTTCGAGCTGATCGAGCCGCTGCGGTATCTGTTCAAAGATGAGGTGCGGGCGTTGGGAGCTTATCTGGGGATCCCTCGCGAGCTGCTTCAGCGGCAACCCTTCCCCGGCCCAGGGCTGGCAGTACGATGCGTCGGTGAGGTCACGTGGGAACGACTGGAGCGGCTGCGGTCGGCGGATGCGATCGTGCAGGAGGAATTGGCCCGCTCCGGATGGGCCGACCGGGTCGCCCAGGCCTTCGCCGTGCTGCTGCCGGTGCGCAGCGTGGGGGTGATGGGGGACGCCCGCACCTACGAGGAAGTGGTGGCCGTGCGGGCGGTGACCACCGAGGATTTTATGACCGCCGCCTGGGCCCCGCTCCCCCACGAGGTCCTCGACCGCATCGCCACCCGGATTGTGAACGAGGTCCCCGGGGTGAACCGGGTGCTTTACGACATCACCCACAAGCCCCCGGCGACCATCGAATGGGAGTGAAGGGTCACAGACCGTTCCCACTGTTTCCAGATTCGCCGAAGCACCACACGAACGCTTCCCGGCTCCCCCGTGGGGAGGGGGATAAAATGTGGGGGGCGAGCCGGGCGCCTTTGGCGCCCG